>DATEJX010000001.1:0-14902 GCA_035277785.1 Candidatus Angelobacter sp.
TTGAGCCCGGCACCAGTCATAATCCGTAGCGGTGCGTTGGCCCCGCTGGCAACCAGATGGGCCGCCACGCAGCGCGTCCCATTCCCGGAGATTTCAGCATCGCTGCCATCAGCATTGATCAGACGAATGGCGATGTCAGCATCCTTCGAAGGTTCGAGCCATTCCACTCCGTCGCCTCCCACGCCATTGTGGCGGTCGCAAATTGTCCGGGTGAATGCATGCAGATCGGCCGGCGCGTAGCGCGCCTGAATAATGAGAAAATCATTCCCGCATGCGGAAGCCTTGGTAAAGGGGACGTTCATGCTCAATCAGTCTCTGGCCCGCGGACCGCGGTGAAACTGCTAAGGTCTTTTGATTGCCGCAGGCTGGCCATGATCTCTTCGTGCTGGCTCCGCGTGCCATCCAGGGTGAAAATGATTTTCTTTTTTCCGTTGAAGCGGATCAGCTTCATGTCCTGCATGGCTTTCCCGTGGTCTTCCAGCACGGAATCAATCTCTTCTGTGATCTCCTCGGCAGCGCGGTCTGTGAGAATGCTGTAATGCATGAGAGAAGATTTCAGGTTGTACCGCCGCTCCAGAGCGCCCAGCACCTGCAGGCAGAGAAGGAGGAGAACTGTGGCGAATACCGCCAGGCCATACAGCCCCCCGCCAGACGCCATGCCAATGGAGGCAACCACGAAGATGGTTGCGGCAGTAGTCAGTCCGCTGATCGTCCGCTGTGCATGCAGTATCGATCCCGCGCCGATGAAACCAATTCCGGGAATAATTTGCGACGCGATGCGTGTATGATCGCCTCCCGCCGCCGTGGCCAACTGGACTGAAATTACGGTAAACATGGCCGCGCCGAAGCAAATAAACATATTGGTCCGCAAACCCGCGGCGCGATGTTTCAGCTCGCGTTCAATCCCGACAATTCCGCCCAGCACTGCCGCCAGAAGCAGCTTTCCCAGTTCCTGGGAGAGTACTTGCGTGTGCGAAATGTGCGGCCATGCAACTTCTAAAGACATGGTTTTTCACCTGAATCCGCGGAAGCTGCGGAGATTTTAGCATTGTCATTGGCGCAGCGAACGGTAGATGGTCGCCTTTGGTCCTCCAGAATCGTTAATCACTTTTAGTACTTCCAGGTCTTTCGGGAATAAGTGGACGGAATATGCCACCGCATCCTGATCGATGGCGACAATGTAATCCGCTGCTTTTGCGGGCTGGCTGAGCGCAATCTCCCATTCCGGTGGGTTGCTCTCGCGCAATACCCGCTGGAACGGAATCCCTGCCATCTGCACTGCGCCCGAATGCGCGCTGCAATCCATCATGATGGTTGCCGAGCCAGGGAGGTTATACAGTTCAGAAGCAAGCTTTTGATCAAATTGCAAACGCGCTCTGCCGTTGACCTCGGCTTCACGCAGCATGATGGGAGTTCGTCGCCAGACGGTGCTATAACTCCAACCGGTGATGATCAACAGCGCGCAGGCGGTCAGGCATCGGCTGCGCGGAAAGATTTTACTCCCCAAATCCACAAGAAGACCGGTGAATACAGCCACTGCGGGAAGCATCTGCAGGCCATAACGCACGTTGTAATAGCTGAACGGCCACCATTGCGGCACATATACGGGCACGCTTCCCCAGGCGATGCACGCGGGATAAAAGACCGCAGGCATCCAAAGGAAGACCCACGGAAGAAACCGACGGGCAAAATAGAAGACAGACAGCAATGAAGCAAATGCAATGGCAAAGAGCAGGCGCTCAGTCCGGCCTTCGCCCAGCATAAGCCGCGAAGCTTTGAGAAAATACAATGTTGCGGCGCGTGCGGAATTCTCCCCGGGATAGCTGGTCCAGGTTGGCGTCCAACTCCGCTGCTGGATGGCGCGAGCAGAGTAAGGACCATTGGCAAACTCAAGGGCATTGCCGTATTGGTTGTAGTTATAGGCTAGCCACACCCCGCCTGTAAGCAGTAGCAGCAGAGCGAAACCCAAAAACGTGCGCAGATATAGTTTGGTCCAAAGCAGTCGTACCTGCCGGCTGCCGTGAATGAAAATCCCTTGCGATGCAAACGCTCCCTTGAACAGGTAATCCTCGGGAATTACAGACACTCTCTCCGACTGGAACCATAGAACGAGAAACGCGCCCATCGCCATCAGCGCTGCCAGAAACCAGCCGTCATAACGCACAAGCATTGCCGCAGCTAATACCAGCGCAGCTTTTTCCAGGGACCTGCGCCCCCGAGGAAAGTCCGCAGCAGCATCGCGTGCGAACTCAGCAAAATAGACAATCGCCCAGACGAACAATGCAAGGTAAAGCGACTCCGTCATGGGTGTGGCCTGCATGTAAATAAGGTTGGGATTCAGAGCGTAGATGAGAGCTGCCGTCCAGGCGGCGAGCCGCGAACCCATGCTGCGCAGCAACCGGAAAATGCCAAAGACCCCCGCAATGTAGGCCGCCATGGAAACAATTGACGCGCCAACCCCGGTCTGCCAAAGGCGGTCATTAATGACAAACGGAATATCGAGCAGATGCGGAAGGGGAAGCCACACCGTACCGAGTTGAAAAATTCCCGGAGTACGTGAGTCGAAGACGCGGCGCGCGATGTTGATATGGGCTACAGCATCCCCATAAAGAAGAATGGCGTTCTGCCTGTAATAGAAGATGAGCGATGCCGCTGATACCGCAATTGCCACCGCAGTCAGAAGGATGTAATGGCGCGAGTCGTCATACGGCGCTGCGCTATTGTTGGCGAATTCCTGGGGCATCTGTCACGGCATTGTACATGGCGAGACCAGCCTGGAAAGGGAAAGATACGCGGAAGAGATCGTAAGACTAAGGACGCGCCGCAGCCCGTCCGTTATCAGTCAAGATGAGTTAGTTCACGAAAGACCTTGTAGCGCGCGTCAATCTCTTCTCGAGTCAGCTTCTGCAGACGTTCGGTGCCGAACGCCTCAACGGCAAATGACCCCATTACTCCCCCGTAGAACATTGCGCGTTTGAACACATCGCGCGTGAGCTTTTCCTGTGACGCGATATAGCCCATGAACCCGCCTGCAAAGCTGTCGCCGGCGCCCGTCGGATCGGTCACAGCCTCAATCGGCAGAGTGGGTGCACGGAACGGATGACGCCCAATCCCGAATGCGCCATTCTTGAAGAAGACGGTAGCCCCGTACTCACCGTGCTTGATTACAAGAGCTTCCGGACCCATCTGGAGGACCTTCTGGGCTGCGCGGGCCAGACTGGGATCGCCGGCCAACATCCTGGCTTCGGTGTCATTGATCAGAAGCGCGTGTACCTGTTTGAGCATTTCATTCAGGTTGTCACGGTGGCCGTTGATCCAGTAATTCATGGTGTCGCCGCCGACAAACCTTGCGTGCTCCATCTGCTTACGTACCCTCACCTGCAGGACGGGATCAATATTGGCGAGGAAAACGTAATGGCTGTCTTTGAATTTGTCCGGAATTTGAGGGTTGAAGTTGCCGAAAACGCCAAGCTGCGTATCCAGCGTTTTGGCTTCATTCACGTTCTCGCCGTATTCGCCCGACCAGAAGAAGCTCTGGCCTTTCTCCCGCGCGATGCCACCGATGTCAATCTTATGGTCGTGAAAGACTCTTTCTTCCCGTTCAGTAAAGTCTTCACCCACCACTGCCACCACGCGCACCTGGGTGAAGAAACTGGCGGCAAGAGAAAAATAGGTGGCGGCGCCGCCGAGGATCTTATCCGTTTGGCCATAAGGAGTTTTGATGGCGTCAAAAGCTACAGAACCCACAACAAGCAGAGACACTAGGCTTTTGCCTCCTGGCCTTTTTTCAGATATTTATCCAGCAGCAGGCTGAGTTTCTGCCGCGTGCCGGCAGGAATCTTTTCCGGATCAGTCAGAATCGCGTACTGCAGCGCTGAGCCGCATTTGCATTTGCGTTCTTTCGGCATCAGAGCTACGGCCTGTTTCACCACGCGCGCAGCGTTATCAGCATTCGTGTGAAGCACCTTCACGATCTGGTCTACGGTGACGGAGTCATGGTCAGGATGCCAGCAGTCGTAATCGGTCACCATTGCCATTGTGGCGTAGCAAATCTCGGCTTCACGGGCCAGCTTGGCTTCCTGCAGGTTGGTCATGCCGATTACGTCGGCTCCCCAACCGCGGTAGAGCTTGGACTCCGCTTTGGTCGAGAACTGGGGTCCTTCCATGCAGACGTATGTACCACCGGCCTTGCCCACAACGCCACTGTCCTTACAGGATTGGCCGATTGCTCCGGAGACTTCGGGGCATACTGGATCGCCGAAGGCCACATGGGCGACGATTCCATGGCCAAAGAACGTTGCCGTGCGGTTGAACGTCCGGTCGATGAACTGGTCAGGAATCACGAACTCGGTCGGCTTGTGCTCTTCCTTCAGAGAACCTACAGCAGAAACAGAAACAATTCGTTCAACGCCCAGGTCCTTCATGGCGTACATGTTGGCGCGAAAATTCAATTCGCTGGGCAGGATGCGGTGTCCGCGTCCATGACGCGCCAGAAACGCCACTTTTCGGCCTTCGAGCATGCCCAGAATGAATGCGTCCGATGGTTCGCCGAAGGGGGTCTGAACTGTGACTTCACGCACATCGCTCAGACCGGGCATGGCATACAGTCCACTCCCGCCGATGATGCCAATTTCAGCTTGTTGCAAGAGAAGCTCCTGATGGGCTAGTTAACAAGTGATTATAACAATCTGCTTTCATTCGCCGAGCCGCGCAGACGTGAAAGCAAAAAGGCCGGAGCTTTTTTGGCCCCGGCCTTATCTGGAGGAGGGATACTTCTCAGGCGCTGCGTCGCGGACGAATGCTCAGGTCGCGCACCTGTGTCAGCAGCGTGGAACGCTGCATGGAATCGAGCTTTGACAGCAGAGGCACCACTTCAGCAATGAAGTCGTCCTGCATCAGTTCGGAAATTTCATCTTCCAGGGTGCGGCCGGAACCTTTCAGCAGGTCTGCCACTGAAACTTCAAGAGCGGTAGCAAGGCGCTGCAGGGAAGATAGCGTTGGGACAGCCTTTTCATTTTCGATCTTTGACACATAGGTCCGGGGCACCTGCATACGCAGCGCAAGCTGCCGCTGGCTGAGTCCGGATTTCTGCCGCAGGCCGCGGATGGCGGCGGCAATCTGTAAATGAGAGTGGTTGCCCGCCGGCGGTTCCATCACGGCTGGCTGTTCAGCCAGGATCGGTTCAGGCTCGTCCGCATCCAGCGAGGTTTTGCATTTTCTGCAAAGATTGTTATTGGTCCGGAACTGGACGAGATGACAATGGTCACAACGCAGAACTTCCCGGGAATCCACCGGTGCCAGAGTTGTCGCCATGAATTCTTTTTCGGAGGGCCAGAGCAGGCTCTACTCCAAAAAACGCTACTCCTGAGGGTCCCCTTGTTCTCTGGGTACTCTCAACGGTAGTCTCTAGTATGATTTGCGGCTTGTCAACGGAAAAATACAGGTGAAACACGTAAAACAGACGGAATTAACAGGTGAATAAAAGGGGAATAACGGTAAAAAGCCATGATTGATCGCGCTTCCGCATGGAACCTGATGTGCGAATATACCCAGTCTGAAAGCTTGCGCAAGCACATGCTGGCGGTTGAAGCCTGCATGCGCGCCTACGCGCGCAAGTATGGCGAAGACGAGGATAAGTGGGCCATCACCGGCCTGCTGCACGACTTCGACTATGAGAAACATCCCACACCGCAGGAGCACCCGTTCGTCGGCAACAAGATTCTGGAGGAGCGGGGTTATCCGGAGGAGATCCGGCGTGCCATTCTTTCGCATGCGGATTACAGCGGTGTCAAACGCGAAAGCAAGATGGAAAAGGTGCTTTACGCGTGTGACGAACTCGCTGGCTTCATCACCGCGAGCGCCCTGGTCAAGCCCAACAAGTCACTGGCCGAGGTGGAAGCAAAATCCGTCCGGAAGAAAATGAAAGACAAGGCATTCGCACGCAGCGTGAACCGTGATGACATCATCAACGGCGCGGCCGACCTGGGAATTGATCTGGAAGAGCACATCGCATTCTGTATTGAAGCGATGAAAGGGATTGCCGGGGAATTGGGGCTGGCTGGGGCTGTTCAGACGCAAAAGTAAATCAGCGCGTCGCAGTGGCCACCGCACAAGGCTCGAGCCGGCTGGGATAGTCCGCCGCCATTTTTTTCCCTGCGTTGGCCACAGGGTCGATTGCCAGTAGCCACTTCTGATCGTTTTTGGTTCCAGAAGGGAGGCTAACGCGTATCTGGTATGCTGACAAAACTTCTTCATTCCAGAACCGTTTGAGATCCTTCTGGTCGAGTTGTGCACGTTTGCGTTCATGCAACATTTCTAAATTGCGCACGCCGTATGTGTATACCGTGCCTCCACTTCGCTCGGCCAATTCAGGTAACAGAATCGCGGTTGCCGGTGCCCAGGGGAAAGCCGCTGATGACTGATCTCTTACCCACAAGATGAAAAGCCGTACACCTTTTCGTGATAGTTCCCGGGCCAGGTCCTTCTCCGAAATGTGCGTGCTTACGTTGTCTTCCCCATCCGTGAGAAGAACGATAGTGTCACCGGGGCGAACAGGATCAAATTGCGCTAAGCCTCCATGGATCGCATCCAGCATGGCTGTAGATCCGTGTCCGGCCGACTTCAATCGTGCGATGGTTTCCGGGATGATGCGATGCAAGCGATTGGGGTCAGAGGTGAACTCATTCCCAAAGACCACCTGCTTGTTGAAAATCCCGAAGGCCACTTCCACGCCATCTGGGAGATGATCAAGGTTCTCGTCGAGCATCTCCTTTATGTGCTGCACCGTTTCCTTTTTGTTTGAAATCCTGCCGCCTTCAACCACAGACATACTTGCGCTGGCGTCAACCAGCAACAGAACACGGAAAGTTCGAATGCGTTCAACTGCACTAACAGGCACAAAGATGTTGTTAATTCTGGCGTGCAGCATGGCTGGTTGAATGGACTGAATGAACTGTCCCGTGCTGGCATCCACAATCGTTGCGGGAACTCCAACGTCACAGCTTTGCGCCGCTGAAAGATGCCTAGCCGTACCGGCCAACAATATGATCAGGACGGCGAGATGAGATCTTGGCACGCTCAAACTCCCCGTCCGCATCTTACATCAGCTTGAAATTACTCGTACCTCAGCGCCACCATGGGGTCCACCTTGGTCGCCTGACGCGCGGGGATGAAGCTGGCGAACATTGTCACTGCTGCCAGCAGCACCGTGACGGCCGCAAGAATCAGCGGATCGGCAACCGTCACGCCAAACAGCAGGTTGCGGACCAGATAGGCGGCCACCACAGCCACCACTGCACCGATCACAATTCCGGGGACAATCAGGCGCAATCCCTGAGCAAGAACCATGTTCAACACATGACTACGCTTGGCGCCCAGGGCCATGCGAATGCCGAACTCCTGTGTGCGTTGTGATACCGAGTACGCCACCAGGCCATAGAGGCCGATTGTTCCAAGCAGCAACGCCAGAAGCGCAAAGCCGCCGGCCAGCCAGGCTGGGTACCGATGCAGGAAGGCCGCCGGTGAACGCTGGATGCGCTCGTTCATGGTTTGCGCACCAAAAGCAACCGCATTAGCGTCGAGGGACAGCACAGTCTTCTCCAGTTCCGGAATCAGGGTGGCAGGATCGCGGCTGCTGCGCACAGCAATATTGAAGAACGTGCCAGTTGACTGGTCTAGCGGCGTATAAATCGCCGGGCGGGCAGGCGAATCAAGCGGCCCCTCTTTGATATCTTTCAGAACACCAATGATCTGGCGCGGTTTCTCCTTGGCGGAATATGTAAACCGGACGCTCTGTTTTAGAGGGTCCGTCCCGTTCAGGTACTTGCGGGCCAACGTTTCATTCACAACCACTACATTGGGAGCAGAAAGATTGTCGGAGTCAGTGAACCAGCGTCCCTGGACGAGCTGAGCCCGCAGGGTCTGTAGATAAGTCTGGTCGGCATCGCGTATGTTTGCTTCCACTCCGCGGCCATCACATGGGCGGCCTTCTACGCAAAACATGATGGTGTTGCCGCCGTTGGACACAGGCAGAACGGTACTGCTGCCTGCCGATTCGACTCCTGGAACGGCTCGTAGCTGCTCGATCAGGTTGTGATGGAGTTGGAGCTGGTCAGCCTCTTTGGGATAACGCCCGTCAGGGAAGACCACCGTCATCAGCGTGAGCCTGTCATGTTCAAACCCCGGATCGACCGTCAGCAGCCGATAAAGGCTTTTGATCAGCAGTCCGGAGCCAACCAGCAGCACCATGGCGATTGTGACTTCAGCAACGACGAGCGCCGACGCAAAACGCTTCCACCCGCCTGACTGGGAGCTGCGGGTATTCTCCTTGAGGTCATTCTGCACATCAGAGCGTGAGGCCCGGAAAGCGGGCGCAAGGGCAAAGAAGATTCCCGTAATCACAGAAAGGCAAAAGGCGAAGATCAGCACCGTTGCATCCGTACTCACGTTCTTGAGGTAAGGCATCGCTTGCAACTGGCGAAGGGGAATGAGGCGGAGAAAGCCGTGAACCAGCCATTGCGAACCGAAGATCCCCAGAATTCCACCGAGTATGGACAGCGACACGCCTTCACTGAGGACCAGGTAGGCGAGTCGTGCGCGGCTGGCGCCAAGAGCACTGCGGATCGCCATCTCCCGCCTGCGCGCGATGGAACGCGCCAGAAGAAGATTCGCAATGTTGGCGCAAGCAATGAGCAATAAGAGTCCCACCGCTGCAAGCAGTACAATCAGGATGGGGCGAATGGCGCCCACAATAACATCCGCCAGAGGCACCACGGCCGTCCGCAGGTTCTGGTTTGATTGCGGATACTGGCGCTCCAGCTGCTCAGCAACCACATTCATTCCGCTCGCCGCGGCATCCATTGAAACTCCAGGCTTGAGCCGCCCGACCACGCTGACCCAATAGAGGTTCCTGCGCTCGCGCAGGTCGCCGCTGGCATGCAGCGTCAGCCACACGTCGGGATCACCTACCGGAGCAAAATGAAAGTCTGATGGAAGCACGCCAATAATGGTGTTTGCCTGGCCATCCAGGTTGAGCGTTGCTCCGATTGCGTCACTCCTGCCCCCAAAATGCCTTTGCCAGAAGCCATAGCTGAGCAGCACTGTCCTGGGAGCTGTGGCAAGGTCTTCTCCCGCGCGAAAATCGCGCCCCAGAAGCGGTTTCACACCAAGCGTCTGAAAGAAATTGTCGCTGGCCACCGCGCTGGGCAAAGGCTCGGATTTGTCGCGGCCCTTCAGGATCACTCCGTTCTGGCTGTAGCCGGCCAGACTCTCAAACACCTTGTTGCCGTTGCGCCAATCGAGGTAGTCAGGATAGGAGGCTTCAAACTGCTGGTTCACGTCCATTCGCTTGCTGCTGTAGACCTCCACCAGACGGCCTGCATCATGGTAGGGAAGCGGTCGAATGAGGGCGGCGTTGACGAAGGTGAAGATCGCCACATTAGCTGCGATTCCCAGAGCAAGGGTGAGAACCGCCGTCAGAGAGAACCTGGGTGATTTGACCAACGCGCGAACCGCGTAACGAAGGTCCTGCAGGGTGTTGGCGATCATGCTGTTTTCTCCATGCTACGTGTGGGATGGGCCAGTGATGCATTGCAATTCAACTGCCAGCAAACTTGAGACGCTAAGTCTATGCTCTGCTTGGTTGGACGCGTATCATGCTGAAAGGTCCGGGATTTGTGGTGTTCGCCTGCGCAAAGATGTGTTCGGAAGCGAACAGCTTTTGGGGCACACGTCGAACGCCGCACGCGTAGAATGACCTGCACGCAGAACTCTGAATCAACCTGCTTTCCGGCAGAATCCATTTGGTTGGAGGCGCGCTCAGCATATGCCGTTGGTTCGAATTTCACTCATGGAAGGAAAGCCTGAAAGCTACAGGCAAAAAGTAGGCGACGCGGTGCACCGGGCGATGGTGGAGACCATCAACGTTCCGCCGCTGGATCGATTTCAGATCATCACCAGCCACGCAAACTCAGATTTTATCTACGACTCTGAATATCTGAACATAGCGCGGACCGACGCACTGATCATGATCCAAATCACGCTGAATGCCGGCCGTACCACGGACATGAAGAAAGCCTTTTATAAGCGCCTTGTTGACCTGCTGGTGCAGGAAGTGAACATTCGTCCTGAGGACGTGCTTATCTGCCTGGTGGAAGTAGCGAAGGAGAACTGGTCGTTCGGCAACGGCGTGGCGCAGTACGCGAGTTGACCTACTCTACAACGAGCGCTCCGGATCGGATCACCTCCGCAATTCGTGCGAAATCGCCGGCAAAGATTCTGTCCTGTTCGATCCTGGGACTCACCTTTCGGATGGCTGCGTGTGCCCGCTGCAGCAGCGGACTGGTTTTTAGCGGAGCAAGAAAGTCGATGGCCTGCGCCGCCGCACAAGCCTCAATGGCCAGCACGTGCGTAGTGTTGGCGACTACCTTCTTCAATTTGATAGCGGCGGCCATTCCCATGGAAACGTAATCTTCTTTATTGCCGGATGTGGTGATGGAGTCCACCGAGGCCGGGTGGGCCAGGACTTTGTTCTCGCTGGCCAGGGCTGCGGCGGTGACCTGGGGCATCATGAAGCCGGAGTTGATTCCGGCATCGGGCGCGAGAAACGCAGGCAGATTTTCATTGAGCGCCGGATTCACCAGCCGCTCAATACGACGCTCAGAAATTCCAGCAAGCGCAGTGAGGACGATGGCCAGATAATCCAGCGCGAAGGCCAGCGGCTGGCCGTGGAAGTTGCCACCGGAGATCACATCGCCAACGGCCTGGCCTTTCTGAACAAAGACCAGAGGATTATCAACAGCCGAGTTCATCTCCACGTCAAAAGTGCGGCGGCAGAAATCAAGGGTGTCACGCACTGCGCCATGGACTTGCGGAATGCAGCGCAGTGAGTACGCATCCTGCACGCGATTGCAATCTTTGTGCGACTGCCGTATCTCACTGCCGGCAATCAGGCGGCGCAGGTTCTCAGCGACCTTTAGTTGGCCGTTATGCGGACGCGCGTTGTGGATGCGTTCGTCGAAGGCGACATCAGTGCCGCGCAGCGCGTCCAGCGTCATTGCGCCAAGCACATCCGCCGTGGCGGCCAGGTTTTCCGCTGCCAGCAGGGCAAGAGTTCCCACAGCCAGCATGGCTTGTGTGCCGTTGATGAGAGAGATCGCTTCTTTGGCTTCGGGCACCAGCGGCTTAATCTGAGCGCGCCGCATGGCCTCGGCACTGTTCATGCTCGCGCCTTCGTAGAAAACCTGCCCTTCACCGATCATGGCCAGAGCAAGATGGGCAAGTGGAGCCAGGTCACCGCTTGCGCCCACGCTGCCTTGCGACGGAATCACGGGATGCACTTTGCGGCTGACCATCTCGCAAAGCAAGTTGATGACATCAGCCCGCACGCCGGAGAAGCCCTTGGCCAGGGAGTTGGCACGCAGGACCATCATGGCCCGCGTTTCAGCTTCGCTAAGCGGCTCTCCCACTCCCGCGGAATGCGAGCGAATGAGGTTGAGCTGGAGTTGACGGTTCTGCGCCGGTTCAATGCGGACGTCGCTGAGTTTGCCAACGCCGGTTGTGATGGCATAGGCCACGCGGTTTTCGCGGACGAGTTTGTCTACCACCGCCCGCGCCGCATCCACTTTCTCGCGCGCATCGGCCGCGAGCATTACCGGGCGGTTCTCATAGACTACTTCCCGTAGATCGTCGAACGTCAGGTTACTTCCATTGAGCTTGAGCGGATTCATGAATTTTGTGTCTGGCGTGTTGCAGTAAAGGCTTTCATGTACTTTTCTGGAAGTGGGCGGCGCTGAAACTGGTTGTCAACAATAATGTGCATGGTTTCACCTGTCGCCAGCAGAGTGCGGTCGCCGGCCCGCAGCACTTCGTAGGCGAAGTGAAGAAGTGAACTTCGCACGTTGGCCAAACGCGTACGAATCACTATCTCATCATCGTACAGCGCGGGCGCTTTGTAGCGTACGCGGAGATCGACCACCGGGATATGGCAATCGTCTTCTTTTTCCATGCTGGAGTACTCGAACCCGAGCTGCCGCAGCAGCTCCACCCGGCCTACTTCAAACCAGATGACGTAGTTGGAATGATAGACCACGCCCATCTTGTCAGTCTCAGCGTAGCGGACGCGGAGTTTCGCTTCGCCCACGGTTTCTACTTTGTCCACTTCGGTTTGCGTTTCTCGAGGAATGACGTTATCCCTTCCTTGAAGTCCGGAGTCTGGCGAACGGCTGCATTTTCCCGGATGGCGCTGACCAGCTGACGGTCAAGCTGCTCTTTAGTGTAGCTGGAGAGCAACCGCTTGGTGGTTTCCAGCGACGCCGGGCTGTTCTCCATGAGCTGAGCTGCCAGTTGAACAGCACGGGGCATGAGCTGATCAGCCGGGACGATCTCTGTTACCAGCCCGAAACGGTAGGCTTCCTCTGCGCTGAAAAGCCGGCCGGTAAGCAGCAGATCGCGAGCGCGTTTTTCCCCTACGTTGGCGATCAGGTAACTGGAGACGATGCCAGGCACAAAGCCGATGCGCACTTCTGTATAACCGAACTTTGCTTCCGGAACAGCCAGCGTGAAATCACATAGCGTAGCTAGTCCCGTGCCTCCGGCGATGGCAGCGCCGTTCACGGCGGCGATGGTCGGCTTGGGAAAATCGTACAGCGCGCGAAAGAGCCCGGCCATGGTGCGCGAATCTTCAAGGTTCTGCTCCGGAGTGCGTCCGAGCAGTCCTTTCAGATTTTCCAGGTCCATGCCGGCACTGAACGCGCTGCCCGCGCCTGTGAGAATCACCACCTTGGCTGAAGACTGCGCGGCTTGCTTCAGGGCTGCCGTGACGTCATCAATCAGCTCATAGCTGATGGCGTTGCGCTTGTCGGGACGGTTCAGCGTGATGGTGGTGACGCTGTTGGATTCGGAATAAAGAAGAGTTTTGTAAGCCATAGTTTTTACTGAACCGTTGTGTGCTTCTTCGCAATATCTGCTGACATCTGGATGGCTGCATCGAGTGATTTCTTGAGCGGCACGTCTGCACCGTGTTCCTTTAGCGCTTGAACGGCAATTTCTGTCGGGATGTTGCCGATCATCTCATCCTGCGCAAACGGGCAGCCGCCCAGCCCACCGATGGCCGAATCAAAACGACGGCATCCGGCTTCAAAGGCTGCAATGATTTTCTCTGCCGCGCCAGCCCGAGTGCTGTGCAGGTGGGCGCCAATGTCAAGATCGTCGTGCGCACCGATCACTGCAGAAATCAGTTCATTCACTTGCTTCGGCGTCGCCAGGCCGACCGTGTCGGCCAGTGAAATCTGTTGAATTCCCATATCCGCGAGGATTCCAGCGGCTTCAATCACTTCTTCCGCGTTCCACAAGTCGCCGTAGGGATTACCGAAGGCCATGGAAATATAAACCACGACGCCCAAGCCCGCAGCATCGGCTTTCAATTTGATCTGCTCCAGTTCGTCAATCGACTGCTCCAGCGTCTGGTGCTGGTTCCGCTCAAGAAAAGTCGGCGAGACCGAATACGGAAACCCAAGTGTCTGCACGGCTTCCGTGGCGACGGCGCGCTCCGCGCCCTTCTGGTTCACCACGATCCCAATAATCTCAACATCATCCGGTGGATCCAGCTTCTCAAGGACCTGCTCCGAGTCAGCCATCTGCGGGATGGCCTTAGGCGAGACGAATGACACAGCATCGATATGCTTGAATCCTGCGCCGATCAGCGTACGGAGATACTGCACTTTCAGATCTGTGGGGATCTGGCCTTTGAGGCCCTGCCAGGCATCCCGGGGACATTCGATGAGTTTTATTTCGTTTGCCGTCATTTGGAACCGTCCATTCCAGAGGCAAAAGCCCTTTCACCGCGGAGGCACGGAGACACCAACTCCCTATTCACCACGGAGACACGGAGGCACGGAGAAAAGCAGGTCACAAAACCTTCCGAACAATACCTGCCCTCATGACGGGTACATTGAAGTTGATAATGAACCCAACTGGCTTGGTCAGTAACTTCATGTAGGTAAGCAACTGGGCCTCGTGAACTGAGGTTATTCGTTCCACGCATTTCAATTCGAGAATAACTGTGTCCTCGATCAGCAGGTCAAGTTTATAACCGCAGTCCAGGTTCACGCCTTTGTAGGACACAGGGACTGTCATCTGCCGTTCAAATCGAAGTCCACGTAAATTCAATTCGTGACAAAGGCACTCCTCGTAAGCAGATTCCATCAATCCAGGCCCTAAGATCTTGTGAACTTCGATTACCGCGCCAAGAATCTGTTCTGTCAGTTCTTCATACCGCAGTTTTGGCGCCGTTGCTGTGGCTTCAGCCATAATCTGTTCTCTCTTTTGCAGTTAATCTAACTGATTTTCTCCGTGCCTCCGTGTCTCCGTGGTGAGCTGAATTCCAAGCACTTCCTGGCTGGTTTAGGTTTGCAACACGCCAATCTTGAATTCTCGAACCTCCGGATTCAGGCTTGCCGCCTCCAATGCCGTGATCAGCGCCTGCCGGGTCTCTACGGGATCAATGATCTTGTCCAGCCACAGCCGCGCAGCGCCGTAGCGCGGGTCGGTCTGGTGATCGTAAGTGGCTTTGGTGCTGTCGAAGAGTTCTTTCTTTTCCGCGTCGCTCAGCTTCTTGCCACTACGCTCCAGTTGCTTGATCTTGATTTCGACTAATGTACCGGCCGCGGATGCTCCAGCCATGACGGCGTAGCGCGCAGTGGGCCAGGCAAAGATGAATCGCGGATCATAGGCTTTGCCGCACATGGCATAGTGGCCGGCGCCAAAGGAACCACCCAGGATCACCGTGATTTTGGGGACGACCGAGTTAGAAACGGCATTCACCATCTTGGCTCCGGCCTTGATAATGCCGCTCCACTCGGCGTCGCGGCCCACCATGAACCCGTTTACGTCATGCAGGAATACG
>DATEJX010000002.1:0-18062 GCA_035277785.1 Candidatus Angelobacter sp.
AAAACCAAAGCTGCAACCGGTGCTGCGTGCTTCATCACCACGGAAAAAGACCTGATCAACCTCGGCGCAATGGCGACGCGTCTGCCGCCCTTGCGCGTGGCCCGGCTGCGTCTGGAACTCGATAAGACGCTGGCAGGTACCACCATCTTAAAGACCTTAGAACAGCGTTGCAGCTGCCGATTCTAGCTCCGGCATGAGAGAATTTTGCTTCGGACATGCACAAGAACTCCAAACCGACTGACCGTCTCGTCAGGATTATTGAGGATTTTTCCAAGCTCACCATCACCGTCCTGGGTGACTTGATTGCCGATGAGTTCATTTACGGTGAAATTGCGCGCGTCTCGCGTGAAGCGCCGGTGCTCATTCTTCGCCATCGCGAGCGCACCGTTGTCCCCGGTGGCGCGGGAAATGCCATCTATAATCTCGCCGATCTCGGCGTAACGGTGCTGCCTGTGGGCGTCATCGGAGACGATGAGCCCGGCCGCATGCTGCTGCACGCTTTTCGTCAGAAACATATCTCGGTCAGCGGAATCCGCCGCATCAAGGGCCGCAATACCGTTACCAAAACTCGTGTGCTCGCCGGCATGACGCATTCTCCACGGCAACAAGTCATTCGTGTAGACCGCGAACCGGACGAGCCTCTTGACCGCAGCGCCGTTCGCGAGCTGGTTTTCCAGGCGCGCGGATATCTTCGCGCCTCTGACGCGCTCCTCATCTCAGACTACGGTTACGGCGCTGCAACCCCGCAGATTTTTGATCTGATCCGTTCACGCGCGTCGCTGGATAACACTCCCGTAACGCTGGACTCCCGTTACCGCACGCTGGACTATCGTGGAGTCACTGCGGCCACCCCCAATGAAGTCGAGCTGGAAGAAGCGTTGCACACGCGTATCGACGCCGCGGAGCATTTGCTCACTGCGGGCAAAGCCGTTATGCAGAAGATGAAGCTGCAATCGCTTCTGGTAACGCGCGGGCGCGATGGCATGGTGGTCTTCCCGCGTGGCGGTAAGCCCGTGCAGATTCCCATCCACGGATCTGACGAAGTGGCAGATGTGACCGGCGCGGGCGATACTGTCATCGCCACTTACACGGCGGCCCTCGCTGCCGGGGCTGATGCCGAGTCTGCCGCGCGTCTGGCGAATTATGCCGGTGGCATAGTAGTGATGAAGCGTGGCACTGCCACCGTCACTCGCGCTGAGTTGCTGCGCGCCGTCATGGAGGACTGACACTGCCTTCATCACCCAACAAGCTGATGGACCTGGAGCAGCTTGCCCAGCAAGTGCGGCAGTGGAGGTCCGCCGGTGAAAATGTCACTCTCACCAACGGCTGTTTTGATGTCCTGCACGTTGGACACATACGCTATCTGCGCGGCGCCAGGGAATTGGGTGGCAAACTTGTGGTCGCTGTGAACTCTGATTCGAGTGTGCGCGCTCTCAAGGGCCAGGGCCGCCCGCGCGTTCCCCAGCATGAACGCGCAGAAATTCTCGCCGCGCTCGCCGACGTGGACGCTGTCGTGATCTTTGATTCACCCGACGTCCGCGATTTAATCAGCCTGATCCGGCCTGATGTTCACGCCAAAGGCACCGACTACACGGCGGAAACAGTTCCCGAACGCGATGTGGTGATTGCCTGCGGCGGTCGCGTTGCCATCGTTGGTGATCCCAAGGACCATTCCACCACTGAGTTTTTGAGAAGGGGCGAATGGTCAAAATCCTGATCCTGCGCCTGGGCGCGCTGGGGGACATTTTGCATGCACTGCCCGCAGTCACAGCCATTCGTGCTGCGCTCCCCGACGCAACTCTGGGCTGGGCGGTGGAGGAGAACTGGTCTCAACTCCTGACAGTTCCCGGCTACAAAGACTCACCGGACGAGCTCAGCCCACAGAGGCCGCTGGTCAACCTGATTCACACAGTTAACACCAGGCGCTGGCGGCGCCATATCTTTGAGCACAAGACTCTCTCGGAAGTTCGCGGCAATCTGCACAGACTGCGTGGCATTCGTTACGACATTGCCATCGACTTCCAGGGAAACCTGAAATCCGCTGTCGCCGCACGCGCAAGCAAGGCCCGCGAAATCGCCGGCTTTGTGAATCCGCGGGAAGCCAGCGCGCGTTTTTTTTACCACCAGAAATACCCCCGCTCCGGCGAGCACGTGATCGAGCAGAACCTTGCATTGGCAAGTCAGGCGTTGCAATCGCACCTCACTGGACGACCGTTGAGGTTGCTCGCTCCGCAACTACCTTGCGATCCCGCGGCTGAAGCCTGGGCCACTGCTGAAATCAACCGCCTCGGCATCGCCAGCTATGCCATGGTGACGCCGGGCGCAGGCTGGGGCGGCAAACAATGGCCGCCGGAAAGGTTCGGTGCGCTGGCGCGCGCGCTGGCAGCCCACAATCTGAAGACTCTGGTGAACACTGCTCCGGGAGAAGAGCAACTGGCCAATCAAGTGGTGGAGGCCGGCGGAGGCAGCGCAATTCCTGTTCACTGCACCATCTCGCAGCTCATCGCGCTCATTCGCCGTGCCAGAATTTTCGCCGGAGGTGACACCGGTCCGCTTCATATCGCCGCTGCTCTGGGCGTTCCCGTGGTTGCTGTCTTTGGGCCAACAGATCCCGCGCGCACCGGCCCTTTCGGGACCCGTTGTATCGTTTTTCGCCGTCCGGAAAGCAAGACCACCTTCTCGCATCACCGTGAGCCGGACCCGGGTTTGCTGAAGATCACCGCTGACGAAGTCATCGGCGCGGCGCGGCATCTGCTGGGAGGCGCGCATGCCTAGCTGGTCGCGGATCGCTACGCGCATGCGCGTGCCGCTGGGCTTTCTTTTTGCAGCAGCATACCTTTGGTTTGCACGCCCGCTTTGGAGCTGGGTACTCGCCGGATGCGTGCTTGTGATCGCAGGCCTCGCTGTACGCGCCGCAGCCTCGGGACACATTCGCAAAAATCGCGAACTCACCACCACCGGGCCCTATGCCCACACGCGCAACCCGCTTTATCTCGGCTCAATATTGATTGCAGCTGGCTTTGTCGTCGCAGCCCGGAATCCATGGATTGCTGTTGCCGCGTTGCTGATGTTTGTAGTCATTTATTTGCCGGTGATCAAAGCGGAGGAACGTTACCTTCGCAGTACGTTTCCCGGATATTCTGACTACACTGCTCACGTACCCCGGCTTCTTCCGCGACTGGTAGCTTGGCGTCCTGACGGAGCCGTCGTCAACCCCGAAGATGGCCCTAAATTTTCTACCGAGTTGTACCGCAGGCATCGCGAGTACCAGGCAGCGCTCGGTTCTGTTTTAATGATAGGAGCTCTCATTCTAAAAATGATTTTGGTAAACCATTGATCTCTCCGCGCACTAGAGAGCCACGCTGGCCAGTCTCCGCGTGCCTTGGCTTCGTGTGCGCCTGTGCTCTTGTGGCAGCCATCCACATCAGCCCCTGGTTCCAGGTGCCCGCAACGGCCCTGGCGGCAATGCAAGTCCACCGTCCCTCGCCTTCGCCGAAGCCGGCAGGTCCGGTTGTCTCCGCTCCTTCCATTTCGCGGCCCCGAGCTGACTTCCCCTTTCCCATCGGGCAGACTTATGTCTATTCTGCGCAGTGGCGCGTGTTTGACGCCGGCGTCGCCACCTTGCGCATGGAGAAGGCGGGATCAGAAAATCGTGTGCTCGGCACCGCCGACGGCTCAGGAGCAGTCGCCGTGCTGTATCACGTTCAGGACCGCTTTGAAGCTTTTTTTGATCCCAAAACGTTCTGCTCCCATAACATCTCTCGTCACATTGAGGAAGGCTTTCGGCGGGTAGAAAACACCGTCAGCTTTGATTATCAAAAAGGCAAATCTGTTCTCGATCAGAAGAACCTCAAGAAAAACGAAACCCGTCATGAAGAGCATGAGATTCCTGGCTGTGTGACCGATATTCTTTCCGGAATCTACTACGTCGCTTCGCTTCCTCTCGAGCCGGGCCGCTCTTTCCTTTTTCCGCTCAACGATGGCGGCCAGACTGTGAACGTAAACCTGAAGGTTGAAGCCCGTGAGCAGATCAAAACTCCTGCGGGCACGTTCAACACAGTGCGCGTCCAGCCTGAAGCTTCTTCCGGAGTGCTCAAAGACAAAGGAAAAATCTGGATCTGGTATTCCGAAGATACTCCACGCGTGCCTGTGCAAATGCGCGCCCGTATGTACTGGGGGACCCTTACTTTCAGTTTGCTTAGGATTGAGAAGAAATAGGCCGTGGCATTCCACGCTGCTTTGAGTGCTGGTTTTCGAACCTCTGTTTCCCCCGTTCCTCTGTCTTTCAAAGGTGTTGGGTTTCACTGCACCGTGAACCGCTCATTGATCACTCTTTCCAGTCGCGGTCGATAGATCAAATCAAATGCCAGTTCCTTGTCCGGAAACATGGCCAGCGCTGCGGCTTTGCAGTTCGTTGCCATTTCCAACGCTTCCGCGCGAGTGAGGTCCGGGTCCTGGCTAAGAACAGAAAGCACCATGTCCATCATGAGTTGCAGCCGGCGGAGATTGCGTCTTTCGGTTTCTTTTTCCGTATCGCTTTGTCTGGTTGTTTCAGCGCCTGTTTTTTCCCTTTCTTGAGTTTTTTGGCCATCCCCGGGCGACTGCCCCGGTGCAGATTGGTGAGGTCCCATTCATAACTCCGCGATGCTGCAAGTGATTTCGCCGTAGAACTCATATCTGCGGCTTTCATTCGTCTTCCATGTTGGATGGACTCGATTGCAAAGGCGGTTGTTCTGCAGCATGATTAACGTTCAGCTTCGCTCAAGCATCTACACTACAGGAGGATACGCATGAGCGCTACAGCCGGCCCCAAACCTGAGTCCGAGCCAGTCAAAGTATTTGATACGCAGCAAGAGTCAGAAGCAATGGTGGTTAACGGACTGCTTACCTCAGCAGGCATTGAATCCATGGTGAACAGTCTTGAAGCCGATCAAGCTCTATGGCCGGGCGTGGGCGGAGTGGGCGTATTTGTAAATCCCAGCCAGGCTGACGAAGCCCGGCGCATCATTGAGGAATACAGTCAGGCTGAAAATGACATTGAAGAACTGGATGATTCAGAAGTTGAAGATCTCCCCTAGTTCTTGCTCTTCTTCAATTGCCATCGAACTCTGCGCGGTCGTGCCCGGTCTTGCCGTCGAGCAGATCAATGATGTGTCCCAGCAAGCCGATTACGGCTACTAACGATTCAGTGGCGCCCGCGGGACTTCCCGGCAAATTCAAAATCAAGGTCTTTCCGCGAAGACCGCACAACCCTCGGCTTAAAGCGGCATAAGCCGTTTTCTTGGCTCCCTCCGCGCGCATGCGTTCAGGGATGCCGTCAATGGTTCGTTCAAGGATTGGGCGCGTCGCCTCCGGCGTTACATCGCGCAAGGCCACGCCGGTTCCGCCTGTTGTCACCACCAGCCGCGTAAGTTCACAACATTCAATGAGCCGGGCTTGAATCGCATCCTTCTCATCCGGCAAAACTGAGGTATGCACCACCGTGAAACCCGCAGCTTCCAATTGGCGTACCACAGCCGGGCCGGAAAGGTCCGCGCGTTGTTTCTGAAATGACGAATCGCTGATGGTCAGGACGGCAGCAGTTTTCAAGTTGCGCTCTCGAGGTCAGGCTTCGAGCACGTTTTCTTCCGTGTCGCGGTTGGATTCATCCAGCAGGCGCAGACCCTCCAGCAACAGGCCCTGCGTGGATTGCGTGGTGGTTTGTTCAGTGCTGCTGCCCTTGAAATCGATCTCAAAATTTCCGGCAACCCACTTCAGCACCTTGTAGACAGCTTCGTCACCTTTGAGATTGTCATAGACTGCATGATTGATCTGCCCATCGGTAAAAAACATTTTGCACTCGTCGCTGTTGTTGGTCAGGATCAGCGCACAGGTTTTGCGTCCCATATCCAGTGACTGCAACAGGTCGAGCACGTTCATCTGGGCCAGCGTTCCACGCAGCACGGAATCGCCCGGCGCTTCGCGCGCCATCTTCTCCAATGAAATCTTGTCGACTACTTTCTTGATCCGCGCCGCAGCTTCCTTGATGAAGAAAGGTTTCTCCACAAAGTCTTCCACCGTGTCCTGCATGGGGCGCAGCTTCTCATTGATGTCCGCTTTGCTCGCCATCAGGATCACCGGAATCCCGGCAGTATTGGGACGCGCTTTGATCTTTTGCAATAGTTGCAACCCATCCACGCCGGGCATGGCATGGTCTGCAATGATCAGGTCTGGTTTCTCATCAATGGCCTTGAGCATGGCATCGGCGCCGTCCGTCATGATCTGGACAGTAGAAAACTGCGCCAGCGCCTGGCGCAACATATCCAGTATCATGGGATTGTCATCAACAAGCAGGACCTTGATATTGCTGGGCATGAAACCTGTTTCTTATCGTTGTTTTGCCTCAGGCTGACGGCGGTACTCTCCGCTCTTTCCGCCCGACTTGTGCTCCAGAACCACCTCGCGTATGACCATGCCCTTATCGAGGGCTTTACACATGTCATACACCGTAAGGGCGGCCACGCTGGCGGCAACCAGCGCTTCCATTTCTACCCCAGTCTGGGCCGTTGTAACCGCGCGGGAATGGATCTGAACGCCATTCTCGCATACCCGCGTAGTCACATCAACGAAAGACAGGGGTAACTGATGGCACATTGGTATCAGTTCTGCAGTGCGTTTCGCGGCGGATATCCCTGCAAATCTGGCAACTTCCAGCGGATTGCCCTTGGGATTTGAGGGTAGCGCCGCCAGCACGTGCGCTGACATCTCCACAAAAGCTGAGGCTTCCGCTTCCCGGCGCGTCTCCGCCTTGCCTGAGACGTCTACCATCGTGGCTTTTCCGGCCGAGTCATAATGAGAAAGCCTGGCTGGCTCAGCCTTGGATCTTGAGTTGGTCGTTTTGGCCATCAGCGCATCACCACCGTGATCATCTCGCCTTCCGGAATGCTTTCGCGATCGGGCGGTATTATCAGATAACAATTTGCTCGTGACGCTGCCAGAAGATCGCCTGAACCCTGCCATGGCACGATCTCAACTGCAGGATCATACAATCCGCCCTCAAGGATGGCAGGAAGAAATCGCGTCAGTCCAGTCTTAGTCTTCAAAGGCTTCTTGAGTCGGGCGCTCACGGATGGCGTTCTTCGCGGCGGCGCTCCGCTTAAAGCGTCAAGCAACGGCCGGACAAACAGATCAAAAGTAGTCATGACGGAAACCGGATTGCCTGGCAGTCCGAAGAACGGAATTTCCCGTGACGCCTTTCTGATTTTTCCAAACACAACTGGTCGGCCCGGCTGAATCAGTGCGCCAGTGAAGAAGAATTGCGCTCCCAGTTTGTTGAGAACCATCTCCACAAGATCAAACTTTCCCATGGAAACGCCGCCAGAAAGTAAAAGCAGGTCTGCCGTCTCCAGGCCCGCATGAATAAGCGTGGTCAGCTTGCCTTCCTCGTCAGGCGCAACCGGAAGCTGCAAAGGCTTCCCGTCAGCCTGAATTATCTGCGCGCAGAGGGAATAGCTGTTGCTATTGCGAATTTGGTGAGGCGTGGGAGTTTCGGAAACATCCACCAGTTCGTCACCGGTGGAGAGCACGGCTACGCGCGGCTTCCGATAAACCTTGATATTGGCGCGTCCTACCGCCGCGGACATCGCAATCTGAGCCGGCCCGAGCCGCGCTCCAGGATGAAGGAGCAGGTCCCCCGCGCTGGCTTCTGCGCCAGCAGCAACCACGTTCTCGCCGGCACTGACGGCCCTTTGAATTTCCACCTGATCGCCCGCAGCCGACGAATACTCCACCATCACCACCGCATCAGCGCCCTCTGGGACGGCAGCGCCTGTCATGATCTCGACTGTCTGGCCCGGCTGTACGGACCCAGCAAAAGTTCCGCCGGCCTTGATCTGGCCCAATACATGCAATTTGACAGGAAACGTGGCGACGTCAGCCGCACGCACCGCGTAGCCATCGCGCGTTGATCGCGGAAATGGAGGGAGGCCCCGGTCGGCTCTCACCTCTTCCGCCAATACTCGGCCGAGAGATGCTGTCAGAGACACCGTTTCACTCTGTGGGTGTGGAACGTTTCGACAGTACTGCCGAACTGTTTCGTCGGCTTGTTCAAAACTCAGGACGCCGGCGGCCTGCGTTGCACTAGTCACGAATTCAAATTGTATCTTTTCTGCAACAGCTTGTCCGGCGCGATTGGCAAATCCCTCACTGGCTTTCCGGTCGGCGCGCTAAACTGCGCGGTGGGCTGCTTTCCGCAGTTTCCTCCATTCTGTTACGATTACCGGCTTCCTGCGCCGAGGTTATTCTTCATGAAAAGAGCGGTCCTGATTGTTCTAGCTCCCTTTGTTTGTGCTGCACTGGCTTTTGCGCAGCCACGCGCCAACTTGCAGCCGGTTGTCACTCAATCCATTCGCTGTGGTGCGCTGATAGATCCGGCAAGCGGTCAGGTGAAGCACAACGTGGTGATCGTCGCGGCCGGCGACCGCATCACCCAGATCCAGGAAAATGGCAAGCCCGCGCCAGACAGTGATGTGATTGACCTCTCAGATCAAACCTGCCTCCCGGGCCTGGTGGATGCGCACACACATACCCTCCTCCAGGGCGATATCACCGCCGAAGATTACGATGTGCAACTTCTGAAAGAGTCAACCGCATATCGCGCCATACTGGCTACGCGTAATGTCAGGCGTGAGCTGAGCTACGGCTTCACCAGCATTCGCGATCTTGAAACCGAAGGCGCCGGCTATGCCGATATTGACTTGAAGAAAGCCATCAACAACGGGGTCATTCCCGGGCCGCGCATGACTGTAGTCGGACGTGCCCTGGATGTGACCGGCGCTTATCCCTTGCAAGGCTATAGCTGGGAAATCCAGGTGCCCCATGGCGCGCAACTGGTGGATGGACCGGACGAGGCACGCAAGGCCGTGCGGGAACAGATCAGCTTCGGGGCAGATTGGATCAAAGTCTATTCAGATCGCAGTTATTTTCTCCGTCCTGACGGCGTGCTGGACGATATCCCGACATTCACCCTCGATGAATTACGCGCCATTGTGGATGAAGCTCATCGCGAGCGTCACAAAGTTGCCTCGCACGCCATGGCGCTCAACGGTGTACACAATTCCATTGAGGCCGGCGTGGATTCAATTGAGCATGGCGTCTACATTTCTGATGCGGATCTGAAAATCATGGCGCAGAAGGGCGTCTATTACATCCCGACGATTTTTGTGGCTGAATATGTGGCTCAGGGCCGCGCGAATGAGGGCGCAAAAGTCTGGCTCGATATGATCAAGGTGCATGGAGACACATTCAGTCGCGCGCTGAAGGCCGGCGTAAAGATTGTTTTTGGCACTGACGTCGGCGGCTTTGATTGGGGCATTGATCCTGCCAAAGAATTCCCCTTGATGGTCAAGTACGGCATGACTCCCATGCAGGCCATCCGCGCCGCGACTACAACGGCCGCGGAACTATTGGATAAGCAAAACGAGATCGGCAGTGTTGCTCCTGGAAAATTTGCCGATATTGTCGCCGTGAAAGGCGATCCGTTGAAAGACATTTCCCTGCTGGAGAAGATAGATTTCGTGATGAAAGGCGGCGAAATTTACAAATCTCCGGGCCATTAAGACCACCCGGCGTAGCTGAACTGAATCTATTCAGTTAAATGCTGCTATGGATTCTCATGCTTTTGGGTTGGGCCGGAGTTGTCTTTCTTGGCATCACCCTCTTCCGCGTGGCTGGTCACGTCGATAGGAAGGTGCGAAACTTTTCTGCGCGCCCTCGTCAGCGTGAAGACCACGCCGCATAATTTCGGCTGAATATCTAAAACGCGCGAAGGGCATGCCGCCACAGGCATGCCCTCTAGATGCATCAATGGCGGATTTCTAAAACCGCAGCACGATTCCTCCACCAACCATTAGGTTATGGCGCACCTTGATGCCCACAGTATTCAGGTCAGGCAGCCCGGTATAGAAGTCACGCACCTCCAGTCGAAACGCCAGCGGCAGCAGCGGCGGATGAATATCAGTGCCAACGCCTGCCTCGACAGCGCTCTTGGTAACGCTGTGAGTATTGATGGTGGTGCCGCCCTGGGTCGTTGATCCCGGATTAAAGTGCACAATTCCACCTCCGGCAGAGATCCATGGACTGAAGGGGGAGCCGGGAACCAGCTTCAATCGCAGCGCTGGCGTGATGAAAAATGAGCTGTAACTATTGAGCGTAGTCAGGTTGGAGGTCGTAATATCCGTTGACGGCGTAAACAGGGCAGGAATTTCCAGGTGCAGCGCTACAGCCGGAACGTGCACCAGTTGGGCGGCATAGTTTGCTTCAAAGGCAAACGTGGTTGCGAACTGTGTCTCGTTCGTTCCGCTGCCCACCGTCGGTGTGATCTTTGCCCCGGCGACAAGCGCCACCTCGTTCTTTTGAGCAAAGCCGTTCAGACAGAGCCCCGTTATAAAGCTGACTACAAGAATCATTTTGCGCATGGCTTGATTACACTCCCCTCATCGACGGTTAGACCCAACAAAAATGCTCTGGATGCTATAAGACGCTGAACCAAAGGTCGTGTACTGCACCGGGAGGAGTGCGAGTCTTTACGGAATGTCGCGCGCTGGAACCTGCTATTTTGTGCTCACCATCCAGGAAGCGGCAGTGAACTGGCCAAAGGGCGAGTTACTAACAGGGACAAGGCTTCCATCAGCGGCGTTGATGCCGAAGGCAGCAATTCCCCTGCTTGCGATATTGCTGATGTAGAGAAACGTGTTGGTGGCATCCACAATAAGAAATCCGGGCTGTGTTACAGCCACTGTTCCCGTGCCCTGGGTTGTGAAGGGCGAACCGGGCACCTGCGTGAGAACGCCGGAAGCGGACTTGAAAGCCGACACATTGTTGGATCCTGCATTCGAGACATAGACAAATGTGCCATTGGCGTCCACGGCAACGGCCGCAGGTTGGGTCCCCGCAGCAAAAGGTGAGCCCGCCACTTGTGTAAGAGCGCCAGAAGTAGCAATGCTGAGGCTCATGACATTGTTGTTGGCCGAGTCCGTGGCATAAAGGAACTGGCCCTTGGGATCAATGGTGATGCCAGTGATATTGCTGTTGGCCACTCCGGTGAATGCTCCGCCGGCTGCAGCCGGCGTGCCATTGGAGCCGATCGAAAATACGCTGATCATGCTGCCCGTAGTTGTTGTAGGCGCCGATAACACATACAAAAACTGCGCTGTCGGCGATACCGCCATGGATTGCACAGTAGTGGTTATGTTGGTCGGAAAGGGAGAGCCCACCTGCGTCAGGATACCGCGCCCTGTATCGATCGAATAAACGGAAATTGAGGCGTCGCCCTGATTCAGCACAAACAAAAACTGGCCACCCGCATTGGCTCCTACTGCCACAGGAGAAGGGCCCGTGGAAACGGGAGGCAAGGCTGATCCCACCGGAGTGAGAATCCCGGCCGTATGGTCAATGCTGAACCCGGCTACCGTATTGGACGTTATGTTCACCACGTAAAGAAAGTTCGTGGAGGGATGAAGGGCGAGCGCCACCGGGCGAGGATTTGTCGGAAAAGTGGCTACCGCAGTTGAAGCGAGCTGACCGGAAGCCTGGATATGGAATCCCTGAATGGAATTGGCGCCTGCTCCAACCGTATAAAGCAGGGCCACGTTTGCTAAGGTGTTGGGTTTATCGCTGCCACAACCCAAAAGACTGATCAACACCGCAATACACACCATTCGAATAAGTGCCTTCATCTCTTATCGCTGCCTCGCTGAGAATCTGGGAATTATGAAGCTTACTCCAGGGGCAGGAATGTCTTAAGTCCTGCTTCCCGGGTGAAAAGACTTTGTTTATGTCGTTCCAGTCTAGCTGTTTTTGTCGCTTTACATCCAGTGGCCCGTCCTGACGGTCATACATTCCGGGTTCAACAGCCATCGCAAGAACGTACCAAACCATCTGCCTTGCAGTCTTCCGGCAACTTAAATCCATTGTTTTTCATTCGATAGCCATCTGTGATTTTCAAGGTTTCGCCTTGCCTGATGCTCCATCTGTTCGAAAGCAGTCGACTTTCCGTTCCCGTCGCCACATAATTTCTTGAGACTGTGGAACTCGTGACTACTGTGGCGGATGAAGTAAAGTCGAACCTGCCAGCCAGAGCCTTGCGGCTGATCGGTCGCGGCGCACTTGCGTCTTGCTGTGTCTTCGGCTGCCTCACGGACTTCGCAGTTCATGGTGTGGTTGGCCGCTTGAATACTCGCAGCCGGGCCTCAGTTCTGCAGAGATGGTCCAGGCTCTTGCTCTCAGCCATCGGCGTAAACATACATATCGACGGCCAAATTCCCGAGTGCGGCCTGATCGTCTCCAACCACCTGAGCTACCTTGACATTCTGGTTTTCAGTGCAGTCTCTGAGTGCGTGTTTGTCTCCAAGAGAGAAGTCAGATCATGGCCGGGCATTGGCTGGATATCGTCTCTTGCCGGGACTATTTATATCGACCGCACACGACGGACGGATACACACTCGGTCCAGGAGCAGATGCAAGCGCCACTTTCCAACGGCATGCGGCTCGTGCTCTTTCCCGAGGGAACCAGCAGTGATGGATCTCATGTGCTGCATTTCCATTCATCACTATTTCAGCCGGCCGTCGAGTTGAAAATGCCCATCACCGCCGCGGCACTTGACTATTCCCTGAGCAATGGGGACGCTGCCCGTGAGGCCTGCTATTGGGGGGATATGACTCTCCTTCCGCATTTGCTCAACCTGCTGACGAAAAAAGAGGTACAGGCAAGACTCAGTTTTTCTCCCGAGCACATGACCTTCAATGACCGTAAGGAGGCAGCGCGTATCATGCAAGCTTGCGTGGAGCATTTGCGCGCGGCCGCAGTGCATGCCTGATTGTGATGGAGCTAATCAGAGAAATTGCCGACCAGACTAATCAACCGCCGGTGCGTGGCTTCATGCATATGCCCGCGCAGCCGAATGGCGCCGGCCTGGCTCTAACTCATGGAGCAGGCGGCAACTGCCAGTCAAAACTTTTGCAGTCTCTGGCCCATGCATTCTCTGAAGCTGGATACACGGTTTTGCGCTGCAACTTGCCATTCCGCCAGCAACGCGCTTTCGGTTCTCCATCCCCTGCTAGTGCTGAGCGTGACCGCGAGGGATTGAGACGGGCTGTCGAGGTCTTACGGCAGCAGGTTTCTGGCCCGCTCTATCTCGGCGGTCAATCATATGGTGGCCGCCAGGCATCGATGCTCGTTGCGGATGACCCCAATCTCGTTTCAGGGCTTCTTCTTCTGTCTTACCCTCTCCATCCTCCAGGCCGTCCGGCGCAGCTGCGTACCTCGCATTGGCCCAGGCTAAAGACACCGGCACTTTTTGTGCATGGCTCGCGTGACCCATTTGGCTCGGCCAGTGAATTTGAATCAGCCCTGACTCTACTGCCGGGGCAGCACGAACTCATCGAGATTGAGGGAGCGGGACACGAACTCTTGGGCAAAAAAGATAGTGAGCAATTTGGGACAATCATTGTCGCTGCTTTTCGGCAGTTCTTCAGTACTACTCAATCGGCCGCGAGCAAGTGACCTGGAATCCGATGCGGATGAAGTTTGCTTTGACTGATGCTGAAAGGTTGCCCACCGCCTTTCACTTGCCGCATCAGACTATAAAGTCACGATATGGAATGGTACTTTGGCCACGTCTGGCTGGTGCGCTTACTTTTTCAGCGTGCGCAGGCGGCATTGTATCTGGTGGCGTTCATCGTCGTCCTGCAGCAGTTTAAGCCTCTGCTGGGCGAGCGCGGCTTGCTCCCTGCGCCTGCGTTCTTGAAGCGGGTCACCTTCTGGGATGCTCCGGGATTATTCTGCTGGCATTATTCTGACCGCCTGTTGAACACCGTGGGATGGACCGGAATCGTGTTGTCGGCGATTGCGTTGTGCGGTCTTTCTGAGCGTGGACCAGTGTGGTTCTCCATGCTCATCTGGCTGGTCCTGTGGTTCCTCTATCTTTCCATCGTGAATGCCGGGCAGAGGTTTTACAGCTTCGGCTGGGAGTCAATGCTGCTGGAGTCAGGATTCTTTCTCTGCTTCATGGGGCCGCAGTGGATCAAGCCTTCGCTGGTCCCGGTGCTGGTTTTGCGCTGGATGTTGTTTCGCACAGAACTGGGCGCGGGGCTGATCAAGCTGCGTCATGATCGCTGCTGGAGAGACCTGACCTGCCTTTTCTATCACTATGAAACGCAGCCGTTACCCAATCCCCTGAGCTGGTACTTCCACCACCTGCCCAGGTTCATGCACCGCTTCTCTGTGTTGTTCAGCCATTTTGTGCAGGTGGTTGTTCCATTTGGTCTGTTTGCGCCACAGCCTTTTGCTTCCATCGCCGGTGGACTCATCATTTTTCACCAGCTCTGGCTGATCATCAGCGGCAATTACTCCTGGCTGAACTGGCTGACCGTGGCCCTGGGCATCACCGCGTTCAGCGATTCTGTCCTTTCAATCATTCCCATTGCTGTTCCCCAAACTGCCGCAGAGCCGTTGTGGTTTGTGGCGCTTATGTATGTCATAGCGGCAGGCGTGGTGGGGCTGAGTATCCAGCCGGCGCTCAATATGATTTCGCGCCATCAAATCATGAACTACAGCTATAACCGCTTTCATTTGGTGAACACCTATGGCGCTTTCGGAAACGTAACCAAGCGCCGCAACGAGATTGTGATTGAAGGCACGGATGAGGTCCTGCTGACCGATAGGACCCGGTGGCAGGAGTACGAATTCAAAGCCAAGCCCGGAAGGGCTGATCGCATGCCGCCGCAGTTCGCGCCCTATCATCTCCGGTTGGACTGGCTGATGTGGTTCCTTCCTTTTTCCGTCATGGTCAATGACGACCGGATCTTTGTCCCCGGCTACGAGCCATGGTTTATGCGGATGATCCAGAAACTGCTGGATGCGGATCCCTCGACTCTGAAGCTGCTCAAAACCAATCCGTTTCCGCAAGCCCGGCCGAAGTTCATGCGCGCACTGTTCTACGAGTACCATTTCACCGGATGGAAAGAAAAATCGGAGACCCGCAACTGGTGGACGCGCCGCTTCATTGCGGTTTACCTGCCTCCTGTTTCACTTGAACATCTGAAACGGCTGTGAGGCTATTCATCGTGGCTCAATTCGGCCTCGCAGACAAACACAAAATAGCTGGTAAACTGAATGTAATCCTCATGCGGAGGGATGTGTGAGCGGTTGAAACAGGCGGTCTTGAAAACCGCTATACGGGAAACCGTATCGGGGGTTCGAATCCCTCTCCCTCCGCCAGACTCCATCCAGCTCTCAACCTGGCTTTTGATTACAATTAACCGTACGTTTTTTCAGCTATCAGCTTTTAGTCGAAGACATAAGACAAGGAGTAGCTCGAAATGAAGCAGATCAGGCAAGTCATTTTGTTTGCAGTTTGCATGCTGGCCATTGCCGCGTGGTCACAGCAGAGCCAGCCAGCGCAGGGTGATGACCATCAACAAACGGGGCAGGGTCATGGACATGGCATGGGCCACGGCCACGGAGCGATGAGCGCCGACGAACACTTGCAGATGCTCTCGGAAAAACTCAACTTGACCGACGACCAAAAAGCCAAGATCAAGCCCATCCTTGAACAACATCTTCAGGACAGGGATGCAATCATGAAAGACCAGTCCCTTTCCATGGAGCAGAAACACGAGAAAATGAAAGCATCGATGGACGCAGCGCATGCAAAAATCGACCCGATTCTCAACGATGAACAGAAAAAGCAGCTCGCGCAGATGATGCAGGAGGGTCAAGGCAAAGGAATGGGCATGCATGATCATAAAGACCCTCACCAGCATGGACAGGACAAGGACAACAGCTCTCCCAAATAGAGTGATCCTGTTTCCGCACTGAAAGGCATCCTGTTCGGGATGCCTTTTGTCTGGTGCTCTGGCAGCGAGGCTTGTTGGGGAACAGAGGCCTTCTGCACACAAAACAGTCCTTGGTTACCACTGGTATCATTAATGCATTCAGTTCGTGTTCCGAGAATCAGCCTGTGAAGCTCACAAAAAGCCGAATATTGGTGATTGTTATTGTCCTGGCTGCCGTGGCTATTTTTGCCGCTTTCCGGCTCCGCGGGCCCGGGCCAGTGCAGTACTACACCGCAAAAGTCGAAAGCGGCGACTTGAAACAGGTAGTTGAGGCCACCGGCACTATCAACGCTGTCATTACCGTCCAGGTCGGCTCGCAGGTTTCCGGAACCATCTCCAGACTCAATGTTGATTTCAATTCCAGGGTGAAGAAAGGCCAGGTCATCGCCCAGATTGATCCAGCGCTGTTTGAAGGTGCGCTCTCACAGGCAAAGGCTGATTACGAAACCGCGAAGGCCAACTTGGCGGTTGCCATAGCGAACACGGCCAAAGCAAAGGCCAGCGCCTTGCAGACCAAAACAGATTATGAACGCAATCTGGGTTTGTCCCGCCAGGGCGTCATCAGCCAGCAGTCGCTGGATTTGGCAAAGGCAAACTCTGATAGTGCTGAGGCGCAAGTCTCGGCCGCACTGGCGCAGGAGCAGCAAGCGCGCGCCCAGGTTCAACAAAAGAAAGCGGCGGTAGACGTAGCGCAAACCAACCTGGATTACACCACCATTCATGCCCCTATCGAAGGCACCGTGGTAGCCCGCAGTGTGGACGTGGGGCAAACCGTGGCAGCATCGCTGCAGGCGCCCACGCTTTTCACTATCGCTCAGGACCTGACGAAGATGCAGGTCTATGCCAAGACGGACGAATCTGATGTTGGACAGATCCGTCCCGGTCAGCGAGTTAGCTTTAAGGTGGATGCTTATCCCCGAGACAGCTTCACCGGCGTGGTGTCACAAGTCAGGATGAATTCCACGGTGGTTCAAAACGTTGTGACCTATGACACCATCGTGGATTTTGATAATCCTGAGCTGAAGCTGTTTCCTGGAATGACGGCTTACGTCAGCATTCCAGTAGCCATTGCCACTCATGTCCTCAAAGTCCCGAACGGTGCATTGCGCTACAAGCCAGATTTGCCTGCTGAAGAAGTTGCGGCGCTGTATCAGAAATACGGAATTCCTGAAGGCGGCGGGCAGCACGCGCGATCTCTTCCGGCCGCAGCAAACACAACCAAGGTCACACCCCGTCCGCAAAATGCAGCACCAGACCGGTCCGCTGCTGGAAATGGTGAAGCGCTCACCGGTAATTCTGAGAGCCAGCCGGCAAAATATGACACTCAGGTAGTTTGGAAGTTTCTTTCGGACAGATCACTCCAGCCCGTGCGGATCAGGACCGGAATCACTGATCACACCTTCACTGAAATCGTGCAGCAAATCAATGGCGAGGTTGGCGCGGGCGACGAACTGGTAACCGGCGTAGTACAGGGACGCAGCAGCGCACCCCGCCCCGGCGGACCCGGTGTACCGCGAGGGCGCTAAGTAGATACGCAAAATGAGCGCCCGCGAAGCCAATTCAATCTCCGAGCCGGAAATAGCAGACCTGCAGACCAGGCGCGCTCAATTCGTGATTGAGGCCCGCGATATTCACAAGACCTATCAACTGGGAGAAACCCAGGTCCACGCCCTGCGCGGCGTCTCGGTGGAAATCCGGCACGGTGAGTTCGTGGCTATTATGGGTGCCAGCGGCAGCGGTAAGTCCACCTTCATGAACATCCTTGGCTGCCTGGATAAGCCCACGTCCGGACAATACCTGCTGGAAGGCACAGCGGTGGCCCAGCTCAGCAAGCGGGAACTCGCGGCCATTCGCAACCGCAAAATTGGTTTTGTGTTCCAGGGCTTCAATCTGCTGGCTCGCACCACCGCGCTTGAAAACGTGGAACTGCCCACACTTTATGCGCGCATGGGCAAGGAAGAACGTCATCAGTGCGCTCGCGAAGCACTGGGGATGGTTGGCCTGAGCGAACGCTCCGGGCATTTCCCCTCTCAACTTTCCGGCGGTCAGCAGCAGAGAGTGGCGATTGCGCGCGCTCTCGTGAATCGTCCCTCAATCCTCCTGGCTGACGAGCCCACTGGGAATCTCGACAGCCGCACTTCCGTTGAAGTCATGGAGATTTTGCAGTCTCTCAACCAGCAGGGGCTCAC
>DATEJX010000003.1:0-4073 GCA_035277785.1 Candidatus Angelobacter sp.
TCCTGTAGCAGATCAGCCCCGTCGTTCGGCGGCAGGAGCCCTCCGGTCTCATCCGGAAAAGTGGTGCCAAGCATTACGTCGCCCACTGCAGTGACCACGATTTCACGGTCGTTGAGCTGCGGGAAGACAAATCCTGGCCCAGTACTGGTCGGCGCCGGCAAAGGGGGAGTCGGCGGTGTACTCACGGTTGGCGTGCCATTTGCTGGTTGTGCAGGCTGTTGGGCCCCTGTGGATGGGGTTGATTCAGGTGTTGCCTGTGGAATCGCAGGATTTGCAGTTTGCTGAGAAGAAAGAATAACCGAGGGCTGCTGTCCGGCGCCCGCGGCAGCAAAACACACTTCCGCAATCATTACCAGCGCGAGAGCCGCTGTAGCCGCTCCAATCCGGCGACCAGACTGCAAAAACGAATTTTTGAGTGGCGTTTTCTTCGGGTTCATTCGCGGCTGGTTCTGCGGTCGGTTATTGGTCTGCAGCAAACCCCTGTACCTCACCGCCTACCACCATTTCAGCACAGCGGTTCCAGGCAAACCAGTAGGCAATTTCCCTATAATCGGCCACATCAAAGAGTGCCAGATCGGCATCTTTACCTGGCTCAATGCTTCCCTTTTGTCTCTGCAAACCCAGCGCGCAGGCAGCATTAATGGTGGTGGCGCTGATGGCTTCCGCCGGACTCATGCGCATGTGTGTACACGCCGTGGAAAGTATGAAAGGCATGCTCGGAGTGGGAGAAGTTCCGGGATTGTAGTCTGTCGCCAGGGCAATAGCCGCGGCAGCATCAATCAGGCCGCGCGCATCTGGATAATCTTTGTGACCAAGAAAATAATTGGCTCCAGGCAGCAACACCGCCACGGTGTCACTGCCGGCCAGAGTTGCCACATCCTCTTCGCCAACACAGTCCATGTGATCCAGTGAAGCCGGATGATGCGCCAGCAGGCCCGCGAGTCGTGACGGCGTAAACTGGCAGACATGTGCGCGAGTGCCTAGTCCGTGCCGGCCGGCAGCGTCAAAGATCTTTTCCGATTGCTCTAAACTAAACGCGCCGTGCTCACAGAAAACGTCAACATAGGCGGCCAGTTTGCGCCGGGCCACCATTGGAATAATCTCATCGCAGACTTTGTCCACGTACTGGTCAGCCTTGCCCGCGAATTCCGGTGGCACCAGGTGTGCAGCAAGAACTGTAGCCCTCACCGTTCCCGGCCACCTTCTTGCGGCATCCCGAATTGCCTCCAGCGACTTGATCTCCGCCTCTGTGCTCAGGCCATAGCCGGACTTGGCCTCAACTGTTGTCGTCCCATGCCGCAGCATGGCGTCGAAAGCAGCCAAAACTTCGCCGGTAAGTGCCTGCCGGTTAGCCGAACGGACGGCGGCGATACTGGAACGAATGCCGCCCCCTGCGGCGGCAATTTCTTCATAGCTCGCACCGGAAATACGTCTTTCAAAATCGACGAGCCGCGGCTCGGCAAAGACTGGATGGGTATGACAATCAATGAACCCGGGCAATATGACGCATCCTGAACAGTCCAATTCGCGTATTTTGCGCCGCTGTTTCTTTAGCCAACCATCGCGCAAAACATCGCGTTGCCGGCCGGTAGCAATAATCTTTCCACCGCCGCACAGCACGGCGGCATCTTCAATCAACCCAATATCATTAAGCGCCGCTCCGCGACGCGGCGTCGCTTCGCCTCGTAAGGTGAGGAGCTGACCAATGTTGGTCAGAAGCAGGTAGGGTGATGAAGGTCTATTCGGCAAGTTATTGTTCGCGTGTCATAGAGGCGTTCATGGTGCACTTTTCGCGCTTACTGACTCCACAATCTTTTGAAAAGTGGCGTCCGAAGCCAAAGGCGCGAGTTCCGGATCTTTGGTAAGGCTGTCAGGCGATTTGATCCCCCGTTTTGCCGCCTCCTGCAGCGCCTTCAGCGCGGCTTTTTTATTCCCCATCCGGACATGGGTTTCAGCTAAAAGCAGAAGCGGCCAACTCTGGTCCGGCGCCGCATCGGCCATCAGCTCAAAATAGTCGGCCGCGTGCGGAAACTCCTTGTTCCGAAATTCCTGCTGTCCATCCTCTATGCCCTGTACGTAAAGCTCATTGATCGCGCGCACATAAACCGCGTGGTTGCGGGAATCGGATTTGGCTTGCCGATGCAAGTCAGAGAATACCGAGATTACGCGCTGTTTGGCGATGCTTACCTGCTCCGGCCCAATCTGCCCCATCTGCGCGATGTCCGCACTGGCGCTTGCAGTGAGCGATCTCTGTTTGTCGATCTGCTGATTTTCTTCACGGCGAGCCTGCTTCAGCGCCTTCGACTTTCTCAAGATCTCGAGCTCCTCCTGAAAGCGGCTGATATCCACCAGTCCCTTGAAATCGAATGCGAGCGACCTCACAGCATAAAACTGGGTAAGCGCGTCACCGTTTTCCTCTGCCTGCGAAGCTTCGGCCTGGGTCTTGGCTAGTTGTTGCTGCACAAATGCGGAGTTAGCCTTCTCCTTGCCCGCCTGCATGGCTTTCAGTTCGAGCCATCCGATCGCGTCCTCTACAACATCAGGCGGCGCCCACTGATGGGGACCGGGATAGACCCTGACCTTGAACTCCGCTCCATTCGCCTCTTTCTTTTCCCGCAATGCAGCCACTTCAGGGTAATTGAAGTCCTGGCTTCCGATAGCAACGTAATACAAAAAATGATCGTTTGCCGGCAGCGCTTCTCTCACAGGGTACGTTGCTCCGTGCGCAATGACACCGGCGACCGAGCAGGTATAGCAATACAGTGCGAAGGACGTTGCAAACCGCGCACCGCCAGAAAGGCCGGTGGTGTATACGCGGTCCTTGTCAATCATCAACCGGCGGTGCGTGTCAGCCCAATCTGCCTCGGCAGCAGCCATTTCCTCTGCGCCTGGACCGTTCTTGGCATTGTTCGACCCAACCAGGATGTAGCCAAACTTTTCCGCCGCGTCCTTGTAAAGCTCAACCGGAACCTTGCCGCGAGCGAACGGATCGAAGGCATAAATAATGGGCCAACGGCGATCTGGCGAGTAATTTGAAGGGAGGTATAGGGCGTAAGACTGTGTTGTATCCGTCAGGCAGATAACCTTGGAAATTACCGTGCCACGGTCCTTTGTAAGATCAAGGTCAGCACTCTGGCCGAATGTCGATGCAGCAGCAGATAGCAGCGCTATCGCGAGCACCACGCAGCTTCGGCTGCGAGCCTTTTCCAAATTTGCAAAAGCGTATTTCATGGCAAAAATCGCGGCTTGCCACTTCGCAAAAATCACTCTGAAAGGGGAATGTTGATTCCCTTTTTCTCTGCAAAACTCGCTGCTTCCTGATATCCAGCGTCTACGTGCCGGGCTACACCTATACCGGGATCGTTAGTCAGCACGCGTTCAATGCGCTTTGCCATGGCGTCCGTTCCATCGGCGACAGTAACCTGGCCCGCGTGTTGTGAATACCCGATACCCACACCGCCACCATTGTGAATGGAAACCCAACTGGCGCCGCTCGCTGTATTGAGAAGCGCGTTCAGCAGTGGCCAGTCAGCCACCGCATCACTGCCATCTTTCATGGCTTCAGTTTCGCGGTACGGAGAAGCTACAGAGCCGCAATCCAGATGGTCGCGCCCCATCACAATCGGCGCCTTGATCTTGCCCTTCTTCACCAGCTCATTCATTGCCAGGCCGAACTGTGCACGCTCTCCATACCCAAGCCAGCAAATTCGCGCAGGAAGTCCCTGAAACTTAATGCGTTTGCGCGCCAGCTTGATCCAGCGATCAAGAATGCGGTTCTGAGGAAAGAGTTCCAGCACCAGATCATCAGTCAGGGCGATATCTGCCGGATCGCCGGAAAGTGCCACCCAGCGGAACGGACCACGCCCTTCGCAGAACAGCGGACGAATATAAGCCGGTACAAAACCAGGAAAATCGTAGGCGTTCTTGACACCGCGCTGAAAAGCAAACGTCCGGATGTTGTTGCCGTAGTCAAAGGTTACGCTGCCCATCTTCTGCAGGCGCAACATGCCTTCCACATGGCGGGCCATTGCATCCAGAGAGCGCTCCAGATAGCCCTGCGGATCGCGCTTGCG
>DATEJX010000004.1:0-3827 GCA_035277785.1 Candidatus Angelobacter sp.
CAGCTTCCAGGAACTCCCCTTCACGCTAAGGTTGTTGGCGGTAAGCTGGCCTTTGATGTTGGGATTTGTAAGTGAGCCGCTCACCGTTGCGTTCAGAGTCGCGCTGCCATGCAGGTCCATCGGCTGAACAGACTCATTCGATGCAGATGCCGTCTTGAAATTCGCGGCCAGAGATTCCACCTCGTGCAGGTCATTCGAGTGCATCCGGATCTGCAATTGCGAGAGCTGGCTGATTTTGCCATCCAGTGTGATGGAGGTTTGTGGCGTACGGATATAGCTCTGATGCAAGGCAATCTGCTGCCCTTCAGCAAGATAATCTGCATGAATCACACCATTGAGCGGCGTGGAAGGATTCTGTCCCACGCTTGCGTCAATCGTGACGTCGCTATGTGCAACCAGGTTCTTGAGGCTCTTGGCCCACGACGCCTGGGCATCTGCGCTGACGTTCCCCACAAGATGAGCTTCGCGCAATGAGTTGGTCTTAGCCACCTTTTGCAGAAGATCAAGAGACACATTTTTGAGAGAAGCCTGTAATCTTCCCCGTCCTGCGCCTGTCAGGTCGCGCACGGTGAGTGTTCCGTCCAGACGCCCATCCAGGATTTCGGCATGCAGGTTCTCCACGTCTGCGTTGCCGTTTTCAAGCTTGTATTTTGCGCTCAGATTGCGAATCGATGTTTGCAGGCTGGGCGTTTTGACATACAGATCCGGGCTGCTCACCATTCCAAATAGAGAGGCGGCTTCCAGAAAAGGACGGTTCGGTTGCTGCTGATAATTGAGAAAACCAGTAAGGCGGATCGTACCGGAGGGAACAGTCGGATTTTTAAGTATCTTGGCGAATTCTGACGTGACCAGAGAAGCATCGTAATTGGCCTGCACCTTCGCACTACTGCTGTAATTCTCCACTGTTGCGTTCAGAACAGCGTGTGACTCACCAATCGAGAGCGCAAGCCGGTCCAGGGTAAAGCGGTCCGGCGTTAGATTGAACGCGGCATCCAGATTATGCGGAAGAGGCGCGTAAGGGCCGTATTGCACATGACCATCATCGTAGCTCATATGACCGATGTAACGCTGTTGGGTGGGATCATATCCGGCGGTCAGTTCCAGATCGTGAAGGTCGGCATCCAGCGGAGTCCTACGGTCATTGAAGTAAACATCACCATGGTCCAGAACCAACCGCCGGATACCAAGGTCGAACAGGTTCGTATTGCTGCTGCCCGATTGTTTTGATTTGGGCAAGTTGTTTTCACCCGCCTTATTTACGGCCAGGTGCACGACGGGATGATCGAGCGTGATGTTCTGGAAGTGCCACTTTCGTCCGAAGACCGAATCGACATTGATATCTGTATTCAGATGGTCGGCCGTGAGAAGCGGCGGTTGTCCCTGGGGCTCAGTTCCGTGGACGACAATTCCGTAGATGTCCAGGGAAAGACTGGAAAGACTAACTTTGAAATCGCGCACCTCAAGTCGCGCGCCTGTTGAGCTGTACACAGAGTCTTCGACTCTTGTCAACAGAGAGTGGCGAAATCCTTGGTTATATTTGAGAAGCAGAACACCGGTGGTAATCACCGCCGCCAGCAGCACAACCACTGCCACAGCGATCCAGAGAATAAGTTTCTTCCAGTTCACAGTTGCACCAATCAAAATGCCTGTCCCAGCGTGATGAAGTACTGCCAGGCGCTCAGTCCCTTCACGGGATTCAAATTACGGCCAATATCGAAGCGCACCGGGCCCACCGGTGTCGCATAACGGATTCCCACTCCTACTGCATTGCTGTAGCTGCCAATGTCTCCAAAACCAACGCTGGTGAAGACATTGCCACCGTCATAAAAGGCAACGCCGCCCAGCTTGCTGATGAGAGAGGTTGGGAACCTCAGCTCACTGTTGATGATCAGGAGTTGCGGCCCTCCCACGGGAACCGTAATCTGCGTACACGTTGTGGGATCTGCCGGATTGCCGCATGCCGGAACCGTGCGTTGCGGTCCTGCGCCGTCCAGCGGAAACCCTCGCAGCGTGCTGCCGCCGCCGGAAAAGAAGCTTTCGCTCAGCGGAATATGCGCTCCGGCAAACGCTTCCTCAACTCCGAGTCTTACGCTGTTCGCCCACACCACGGACTGGGTGAAGACAGATTTGTAATACGCGGTCTGGCCCAGGAACCGCACGAAGTTGGTGTTGGAGCCGAGTGCGCTCGGGTTCAGGTCAATCTGAAAGCTCTCATATATTCCTACATGAGCATCGAGAGGATTATCACGGGTATCTCGGACAAAAGATCCCGTAATCGTGGACAAACGAACGTTTTGATCTTCAGGCAGCACCAGTTCCGGTACCAGAAGGTTCGTCAAATTTGTGCGGCTGAAGTTGTACCGAACGTAAACGGATTTGGTCTTCTTGGCATCGAGATAGCGTTGAAACTGGGTTCCGCCTCGTGCCAGCCGGGAGGTAAAGAGAGGGTTTTCGCTCGATCTTTCCAGTGAAGCACTCACTACCGAATTCCAGGAGCTATTCCAGAATCTGGGATTGACCCACCCTGCATTAGCGCGTTGCTCAAGACGCGCAGCATACACGCCCATTTTGATGGTCTCGGCGCGTCCGCGGAAGTTTCGCCGTGTGTATTCGATGGAACCTCTCGGTCCCCAGAACGTCTGCTCGCTCGTCGTGAAGTTGCCTGACACTCCAACCACAGGCAATCCCGGAACAGCAACAGTGCCACCGGGAAGGCTACCGCCGCGCTTGGCTGCTTCAAATCCCAGCCCGTAAGTGATGGAGTTGCGTTTGGCTTCGTGCACCTTCACCAGAACCTCAGCTTTGGTCTGATCCGTAATCGGCTGGGTCGAGTCAACACTGGTCCAATCAAAGATGTCCCCCAGTGTGTAAAGCTGGCTTTCACTTTGCAGCAACGCTGTTTCACTCAGCGGCTGCCCAACTTTGATATTGGCCGTGCGCGCAATAACATCAGACTTCGTATGCTGCTGCCCCATGGGATACAAAGACGCCGTGTACACCTGCGGGCCTTCATCAATGCTGTAGATGACGCGAACGCGTTGCGGGTTCTGTTTGTCAACCTGGGTACTGGCGCGGAACGTCATGCGCAAAAAGCCTTTGGTCAGATAGGTAGCCATGATCTGATCGCGGTCTTTGTTCAGCAACTGCTGCGAATATGGCTTCCCCGGCCGCAGGTTGAGCCCGGCCGGGGTAAGCTGGTCCTCGGAAATTGACTTGTTGCCTTCGAGCTGTAGCGACTCAACTATGTCGCGCGGGCCCTCTTCGATCTGGAATGCCACCCGGACATTACCGCCGTGCCTCGTCACGTTTGGGGTGACTGCAACGTTGCTGTACCCGGCATTCTGATAAACGGCTTCGACGGCCTTCAGGCTTTTGCCGATTAATTGGTCACTGAATGTGCCGTGCGACCAGAAGTAGATTCGTCTTGCCTTCTTGATTGGAATCTTCGCCTGCAGATCATCATCCTCAAAATGCTGGTTGCCGTGGAATTCAATTGCTTCTACTTTGCCGCGCTTCCCTTTGCTGATCTGATACAGCACTGTTACGTCGGATCCCTGATGTTCAATCTGGCTTTTCACCTGGGCGTCAAAGTAGCCCTTGGACTGAAAATACGATCTCAGGTCCTGCTGGCCTTCATGAACCAGATCCGGGTCTGCCGTGTTTTCCTGGTAAATCGGGATCAGCTTCTTCTGCGTTCTTCCCCAGATATGTGCTCCCGCGATCTTGATTTGAATCTTTGGTCCCTGGGTTACATGGATGAGAAGATCAGCCCGATTGCGCTGAGCGTTGTACTTGACTGACTCAAGGCCGATGCGTGCTGCAAGATA
>DATEJX010000005.1:0-3784 GCA_035277785.1 Candidatus Angelobacter sp.
GCTGATTGCCGGTCCAACTTCGCGCCTCAAGAATCCCCGGCTCGCCTGGCTCGATTTGATCGGGCGGGTTCGCCCGGGCTCCAATCAGAGAATCCTGGAAACGCAGCTTCAAGTCGAACTGCACCAGTGGCTGGCCAGCCACGTGCCGGATATGACCTCACAGGAAAAGGCGCTCTTGCAAGGGCAGACTGTGCGCCTGACCCCGGGCGGCGCCGGGGTTTCCCGCATGCGCGAGCAATACAAGGATGGTTTGCTGCTTCTTCTTCTGGCTGCCGCTTGTGTGCTGCTGGTGGCCTGCGCCAACGTCGCCAATCTGCTGCTGGCGCGCGGCCTCAGACACCGGCAACAGACGGCGATACGTGTAACGCTGGGCGCACCCCGCAGTCATCTGGTTCGGCAGGCACTCATTGAAAGCCTGGTGCTCGCTGTAATCGGAGGCATCGCCGGAATTGCCGTCGCATACGCGGGAGCCGGCTTGATCCTACACCTTGCGTTCGGCCGGGCGGACACATGGGTTCCTGTGGATGCCACCCCTTCCAGTGCTGTGCTGCTCTTCGCGCTGGCAGTTTCAGTCATCACCGGTCTCATCTTCGGTATCGCGCCGGCATGGATGACTTCGCATGCCGAACCAATGGAAGCCATGCGCGGGGCCAGCCGCGCCGTGGGAATCAATCATGGCGTTCTCGGAAGCGTTGGCGCACAGAAGGTGCTTGTGATCACGCAGGCGGCAGTATCACTCGTGTTGCTGAGCGGGGCGGCCATGCTCGGGCAGAGCCTGCGCAATCTGGAGCACCAGAATTTTGGATTCGATTCTGACGGAAGGTATGTGGTTACGATCGTTCCCAAACTTTCCGGCTACAAGCAGGAGCAGTTGCTGCCGCTGCTTCGCGGGATTGAGGACCAACTGCAACTTATCCCCGGCGTGCGTGCAGTCGGCAGTGTGCTCGCAGCGCCACAGAAGAGTTGGGTCTGGCCTCATGACATCCGGGTTGAAGGCAAACCCGAGCCTGGTCAGCAGGACGAAGTCTCATCGGGTTGGACCCGTGTGACACCACGGTTTTTCGAGGCTCTCGGAGACAGGGTTGTGATGGGCCGCTCGTTCACTGATGAGGACAACGCGAGCACGCGGCCGGTAGCCGTGATCAACGATGCATTTGCGAAGAAGTTCTTTGGCGGCGAAAATCCGATTGGGCAACACTTTGGTCCCGCTCCGGGAAATAACTCCGGAATGTACGAGATTATCGGCGTTGTGGCCGACGTTCGTTTCGGGGATGATCTGCACCAGCCCATGTATTTCCTCCCGGAGGAGCAGAGTACAACCTTGCCCGACGCAGAAGCGGAAGCGCGCGAGGTCCTGTCGCACTACCTCTTCAATGTGGTTGTCTGGGCGCCGGGAAATCCTCAGGACCTTGACGCTCAGGTGAGGAAGGCGCTGGCGAATGTGGCTCCGAACCTGGTGGTGAACGGCGTTGAGCCTTTCGCCAAAATTATTCAATCCGGCTTTGCGCAGCAGAACATGATCGCAAGCCTGACATGGCTCTTTGGCGCCCTTGGGCTGGTGCTGGCGGGCGTGGGGTTATACGGTGTGACGACTTACGGTGTGGAGCAACGGACCAATGAGATCGGTGTGCGCATGGCGTTGGGCGCGAATCGCGGTTCAGTAGTGTTTATGGTGCTGCGCGAAGCATTCTGGCAAGTAAGCATTGGACTGGCGGTGGGAATTCCAGCAGCAATCAGCGCAGGATATCTGATTGCCGATCATCTTTTTGGAGTAAAGCCGTGGGATCCACTGATGCTGTCACTGGCCGCCGTCCTGCTTGGCGTTGCCGGACTGATCGCAGCCGCTATTCCCGCACGCCGCGCGACGCTTGTGGAGCCCATAGTGGCGCTGCGTTACGAATAGCCCTTCTGATGACGCCCAAATCCCTCTCACCTGAAACATGCTGCTGATAACGCGGAACCGCTATCAGAGATGCGAGTAAACCGGAAATAAAGCTCAGTGGCGCTATCTTCCCGCGGAACAAGCAAATGATAGGGCTGCAGCTCAACATCGCCCACTCATTCGCGCACAGCAGGGATGGCGAGGGGGAAACTCAAGTTCTGGTCGTCCCCCCTCATTGGCGCTCATCGATGCTTAATTGGTCACGTTGATACTAGCAGTAGTGTGGTTCCCTATTCCTCCATTGATTGCTACAACGGGCGTAGTGACGTCTATCTTGTGGCCTGAGCTGCGACCCAGGACGTTCACGCTGAACGTGCATGAAGCGCTCGAAGCGATGGCGCCGCCCAGCAGGGTGATGGCTGACGAGCCGCCGTAGGCAGTGATCTTTCCGCCACCGCACGATCCGGTGAGCCCGTTAGGACTGGCAACCACCAGTCCTGAAGGCAAGAAGTTACCGAATGCCACACCTTTCAGAGCTGCAGTCGGATTGGGATTGTTGATAGTGAAGCTAAGCGTGGTGGTCTGATGCGTCTTGATGCTGGTTGCGCCAAAAGCTGCGGACATATTGGGCGACCCAAGCACGGTGACCGTAGCCGTGTTGCTGGTGGCTCCCGGTCCACTCTGAGTGGAGGAAATGGGGCCGGTGGTGTTGTTCTGAACTCCCACAGCCACGCCTCTCACCACCAGGCTGATCTTGCAGCTGGCGTTCGCTGCCAGAGATCCTCCTGTAAGAGTGATGGTTGAAGATCCTGCTGCGGCAGTTAACGTCCCACCGCAAGTGTTGTTCACTAAGGGTGGGATTCCCACCACCAGGCCCGAAGGCAGAGGATCAGTGAATGCGATTCCCGTGAGTGCTGAAGTCGCACTATTATTGTGGATGGTGAATTTCAACGTCGTGAAGGCGTGGAGCGGGATGGTGGCCGATCCAAAGGCCTTGGTGATGGTAGGTGCAGCTACGCCAACCGTGAGATTCGCCGACGCCGTATTACCTGTGCCGCCGTTCGTCGAAGTTACGTTTCCGGTGGTATTTGTGTACTGGCCGGAAACCACACCAGTCACAGTCACGCTGAACTGGCACTGGCTGTTGGCTGCAACAGTCGCGCCGGTGAGCGCGATTCCGGTTGGCGCGGTAGTGGTGAGAGTGCCGCCGCAAACCGTTGCCGAGGCGCTAGCCACTGCCAGCCCGGCAGGCAAGTTATCAGTAAAGGCCACTCCTGTAAGCGCCACGGCATTTGCTGACGGGTTAGTGATGGTGAAGGTCAGTGAGGTGGTGGAATTCAGCGTGATGGACGCTGGATTGAAGGCTTTGGCAATTACCGGAGGCGCAACGACATTGATGCTGGCAGAAGCTGTCCCGCCGGTTCCACCTTCGTTGGAAGTTACAGCGCCCGTCACGTTGTTCTTGAGTCCCGCCGTTGTACCGGTTACGTTCACAGAGAAAGTGCAGGAGGTGTTCGCTGCCAATGTGGCGCCAGCCAAACTGATCACATTGCTCCCTGCGGTTGCTGTAATGGTTCCACCGCCGCAGCTTCCAGTGAGCCCGTTTGGAGTCGATACCACCAGTCCTGCCGGCAGCGTGTCAGTAAATCCAACGCCCGTGAAGGCGGTAGTGGTGTTCGGGTTCTGGATGGTGAAGCTTAAAGAAGTGGAGCCATTCAGTGGAATGCTGGCTGCACCAAAAGCCTTGCTAATTACCGGCGCTGCCGCCACATTGATGCTGGCTGTAGCTGTATTGCTGGTTCCGGCATCGCTGGTGGCCGTTACGCTGTTGTTTTTGGTTCCGGTTGTCGTGCCCTGAACGTTGAGAGACACCGTGCAGGATCCGCTGGCAGGAATACTCCC
>DATEJX010000006.1:0-4907 GCA_035277785.1 Candidatus Angelobacter sp.
GTCTAAGCGCGGGATCAACGCTGCATCTTGAGAGAAGGTGTTGTTAAGAAAATATGGCTTGTGGCGGAATGAAACACTACGCTGCTTCGCGTGCTGTCTGTTGGAAGCCGCGAATGGAAAACTCCAACTCTTCCTGCAGGCCTTCGCCTGCCTCCATCATGTCCGCAATCACAGTGCTCAGGTCCATGCGGATCAGGTTTCTTTGCAGGACAAACGAAATCACCCTTTGCAGCAGCCGCATTTCAATGACAACCAATGGAATGGAGTAACCCTGGCGCGCGCGAGCTTTACCGTGTTTCTGGCCGAGTTCTGCCGTTGCCTTTGACGTACTTGACTGCCCGGACTCAATTCGCATAGCCAGTTGTTCGATTAACGGAGGGATGTGGTCGATCCGCTCCTCTTTGTGCAGCCGCAGACCTGTCAATTCGTGGTGGGACTCAACTTCCTTCAGCCACTCTTGCGTAATGTGCTGGACGTTTTCGCGCAGCAGCTCTGAAACTCTCTTTACCGGCGCTTCCGGAGTGCGCGGCCTCTTGTTCTCCAGTTTGCGTTGAATCGCGTGGATGAGAGTGGGAACATCGGTTGGCTTCAGCAGATAATCATCCACCTGGCTGCGTATGGCCTGCAACGCAGTTTCAAAATCAGGATACCCCGTCAGAATGAAAGTGCAGGCGTTCGGCTGAACGCGGCGCATGGCGCTGACCACTGTAAATCCATCGCCGGGCTGGCCAATATTCAGGTCTGACAGCAGCACATCGAAGGGTTCGTGGTTAATTTTCTCCAGGGCTTCAGGAACGCTGGCAGAGGTGGTGACCTGAAAATCGTGACGCTCCAGGATTGGCGCCAGCGTCATCCTGATCCCCGCTTCGTCATCCACGAACAGAATCCGTATCCCCATAATCAACGCTCTGAGCTTTTTTAGATGGCGGTTGAGCCACTCTCCGTTGGAAAGGCTGTGTCTGGAAAAGACCTTAGAACGCCGACAGCGTAATTTGACGTTTCAACCGCATTCGATTTTGCGGCATCCGCCCAATAAAAAGCCCCGCAAAAGCGCGGGGCATTTTTTGACTTTAAAAATTTTCTAATCGCGGTTTTTCAACGAATACCCAATGGAAACCCCATATCGCGATACGCGCGGACCGCTGAACTCAAAGTTGTTGTGGACAAAGTAATAATGGGCCTCAGGCCGGATGAAAATGGCATTGGTCACGTAAAAGCGGAGTCCGCCTCCCACGTGGATCAGGAAGTGATTGCTGCTGACGAAGTTCGTGCATCCGCTGAACGGACTGCAATTGTTAAAAAATGGTTGGTAAAATCGGAGACTTTCCAGACCGATTCCGCCCTGCAATTCCGCCTGTGCCCTCTTGCCGAGCGGCGGGCCATAGACCGCGTTGAAATCGTAGAAGATCGGACGGTAGGGGTTGAAAAAAATGTCCACGTTCTGATGGGCACGCCAGGCCACCTCCGCGCCTACCCCAAAGTATTTCTTATAGAAAAGGAAATCACCGCTGAACGCCGGATAACCACCGCCGCCGATGCTCTGTGGAGTGTGGTTTTGTATGTCGTTGAAGGCATCAGACGGCGATTGTCCTCCCACCGTGCCCACGCCAAATGCCAAATCAAATTGCTGAGCGTGCGCTGCGCTTACGCTCAGCAAAACCAGACAAAAGGCCGCACTCAAAAAGAATAATTTTTTCAAGAGATTCTCCAACCTATCTGGTCAGGGTTGAACACCGCCCCGGCCCGTCTTTCAACATAACCTCGGATTATCATACTTACTTCAGGCTGCTGTCCAGCCATCGCCAGTGCCAAGCCTCACAGTTCTTAACATGGCAAAGCGGCTAAAAACCCGGCCTCACCACGAAAGTTGCTGATTTTTTTGCGTCGGGAAGCTCCTGTATTCTATCTGGTGACTCTGACCTGTCAGGCGATACTCTTTGATCTTGATGGAGTCCTGGTAGATTCCACACCGGCTGTCGCCCGTACCTGGACCCGGTGGGCCTTAGCTCATGGCATTGATCCTCAGCGCACCATTACCCATGCGCACGGACGCCGGAGCATCGAAACTGTACGTGCTCTTGCCCCTGAGCTGAATGCCCACGAAGAAAACCTGCGGGTTGAGCAGATGGAGATCGAAGACAAACAGGGCGTAACTGCTCTGCCCGGTGCGGCCCATTTGCTCAGTACTCTCCCTCGGGATCGGTTTGCCATCGTCACCTCAGCCACCCGGTCGCTGGCCCATGCCCGCATTGGCTATGCAGGCCTGCCGCTTCCCGAACATCTGGTGACCGCCGACGATGTAATTGAGGGTAAACCTTCGCCGGAGCCGTACCTGAAAGGCGCGCAGTTGCTCGGCTTTCCTGCTTCGGACTGTCTGGTCTTCGAAGACACGCCTGCTGGAATTGACTCGGCACTAAGGGCTGGAATGAGCGCGATTGCGGTAGCAAATACCTATTCGAAGAGCCTCCTGACCGCTGCGACTGAGATACTGGAGGGTCTGCAAACTATCAGGGTTGAGGTGGCTGCGGGGTTTTTGAAGATAACGAAAGTCTGACTTGATTTGATTAACACGCCAATTGCCATTGATTCCCTTCTTTCCTAGTCTGTGGAAAGCGGCCCCTTCGATTTCTTCTTTCGAAATGGAAGGGACTCTGTTGCATCTTTGTTGAAATAGGGATACTATCCAGCAACTCGGGATCTATGCAGAAAGGTTGGTAGTTGTGAGCAGATTATAAATATCACTGCAAGGAGAGTCTAAGATGAGGTTCGCACTTGGTCAAACTAGTTCATTTTTTACCAAGAACTCCAAACGCTCTTCGATATTTAACAGGATTATCACCTTCTTCAAATATCTGAACCAGTCACTAGATACGCTCGTTTTGGCCTTCAACTGCAAAACGGGGATCTGTCTTGCCTTATTGATTGTATTATTTGCTGGCACCCGCGTTCAACCGCAGAACGGTGCCACCATGGTCTCGGGTGCGACGCCTGATAATATGATTTCCCCCATCACGTATCACAACGGTCCGATCATGCCAGGACCACACGATGTATACTTCATTTGGTATGGCAACTGGATCGGTCATCCGGCATTAAGCATCTTGCCTGATCTTATTCATGGCTTAAATGGCTCCCCCTACTTCAACGTCAATACAATTTACAACGACAGCACCGGTGCAACCGTGGACAATCTCGTATCGCTCAACGGACAGATTTTTGACAACTATTCACAAGGCACTTCTTTGAGCGCGGTGCAGGTATTCAATGTTGTAAACAATGCATTGGTCAATGGGTCTCTGCCCTATGATGCAAACGGGATCTATTTTGTTCTAACGTCTGCGGATGTGGCGCAAACGTCAACGCCGACGGCCTCCGGAGCATTCTGCCAGCAGTCAAGCCAGGGATACTGTGGGTGGCACTATTTTGGGACGTTTGAAGGGAGATTAGGTCGAATTGCTTTTGTTGGAAATCCAGCTACTCAGTGTCCAGCGACAGCTCCGCTTGCTTGCTCGCACCAAAGCATTACCCCAAATGGAGATGAAGGTGCGGATGCAATGGCAAATGTGATTGCACATGAATTGAGCGAGGCGGTAACCGACCCCAATCTAACCGCCTGGTATGACAACACAGGCCAGGAACTCGCCGATAAGTGCAATTTCACATTTGGCTCGACTTTCCCCGCTCCCAATGGTTCTCAGGCGAATGTTGCACTTGGCGGCAGGAATTTCTTGCTTCAGCAGCTCTGGATCAACAGTAAATGCGTGACAAGTTTGCCGCCTCCTCCGTCGCCAACACCGACTCCAACAGCGACTCCGACTCCAACTCCTGCGCCAACACCGAGGCCGACCCCTTGTGTCGGACGGGACTGCTTGCCTCAAGGCTAGTTGAAAAATGGAGCATCGGATAGTATCGCTTGCAAGCATCACCGTCAGCTGCGCGGCTCTGCACCAAAGTCGCTAGCGCTTTTTTGCGGAGCCGCGAATCGAGGCCGACAAGGGAAGCTTGCCGCGACCCTGTAATCGCGCTTCGCTGCTAAAGCTGTGGGTTCAGGTGCTACAAAGTTAATTGCCGATCGAGCTCAGCACTCCTCTGCGAGCCGGGGCACGCAAAGACACATGATGAAGGAACGCGTCCGTCCGTGTTCGCGTGAGGCGCATCGTCCATGCATTCATCCATGACTTTTTCCGCGACCAGCAATACCATTCACTGCAAGTCGCATCAGACCAAGTCAGCATATACAATTCCAGTGACTTGATAGCAAGGAGAGCATACATGCAAAGAACGGCAAGCGCACATTGGAGCGGCGGTTTAAAAGATGGCAAAGGGACTCTAAGTTCCACCAGCGGAGTTCTACAAAATACGCCCTATTCGTTCGCCACTCGTTTTGAGTCCCAGCCGGGCACAAACCCGGAAGAATTGATCGCCGCAGCGCATGCCGGATGCTTCAGCATGGCTTTGTCTGCCCAACTCGGTAATGCCGGCATGACAGCTCAATCCATTGACACTACTGCCACCGTTACTCTGGAGAAGCAGGATGCGGGCTTTACCGTTACATCCAGCCATCTTCAGGTAAAAGTCAAAATTCCCGGAGCCGATAAGGCCAAGTTTGACGCCGCAGCCAAGAACGCCAAAGAAGGCTGCCCGATTTCGCGACTCCTGAACGCTAAGATCACCATGGACGCCCAACTGGAAAGCTGAGCCGGCTGCCTTAGCGGCGAAAGCAGCGCACGATCGCGAATCTCTGTTCGACGGCGGGCGGCAATGCGCCCGGCCGAATGCTCACATCTCGCGGCTGGCCCCGTCTAAGTTCCCGTACCATTTCCCGGTCTTACAATCTCTTGCAATGGGAGGAGTTCCTTATGCGGAACTATCGGCTCACAGTCATCATGGCGTTCGCAACACTGATG
>DATEJX010000007.1:0-8251 GCA_035277785.1 Candidatus Angelobacter sp.
CCTGCTGTCGCTCATCGGCATTCCCGCCACAGCAGGTTTCCTCGCCAAGTATTACGTGTTCACCGCTGCTCTTTCCGGCTCTGCCATTGCCCACTCCACAGCGATGGTTTGGCTCACCATCATCGGCGTAGTGAATAGTGCTGTAGCCTCGTATTACTACCTGCGCTTAATTGTTGTGATGTACATGCGTGAACCCAGCGTGGCAGAACCACCTGCTCCGGCTTCGGCAAGCATGCGCCTGGCCCTGGTGGTTGCGGCTGTTGCCACAATCTGGCTGGGTGTTGTGCCGGGCCGTGTGCTCAATCATGCCAGCCTTGCCGCGCTGGATTTGCAGCCTAAGTCACGCGCAGCAGTCAAAACGCAATTGCATGTGGAGTTCAAGGTTAGAGCAGCCGAAAACGGCACTCTGGCTACTCCGGCGAAATAGTCACGTCCCGGCGCGCGAAGATCGTCGCTCCAACAATCCAGAACACTATCGCGAGAATACTGGCCGTGATGGTGATCGTCCACAAACCTTCCACCGCGCCATATTGATAATCAACCACGTGGTTCACCATGCCTGCCACTGGGAAGAACAGCTTCGTCAGTCTCATATCCATCCCTCTGGCTGCCAATGGAAGAGGCAATAACAGTGTCATGGTTGCTACGCCCGTCGCCAGTAGCGGATGCAGGAAGGTGGAATACAGCAGTCCGGCTGCAGCCGCTGTAACACAGCAAGAGAACAAGGCCAGGATGAGCAGCCAGAGGCCGCTGGTTGACCGTTCTTCGCGAAGAAACAGCATGTAAGCCGTGACCCAGATCAACAGGCTGAAAACTGCGCACAGCACAGTGCACCCGCACAGAATTCCTCCCAGGTACTGCCAGCGATGAATCCCCTTTGACAGTACAGCGAGCAGACGCCGAGATTTGCGGTCCGTCTGGATGGCGGGAACGCCGAGCATCAAAGAAAGAAAGAGAATATAGAGCGGTTGCGAACGCACAAAAAACAACACTTCCTGGCTCTGCTGATTGAGGGAGAACACGCCGGCGATTCCGGCGATGTAAACCGTCATAATGACCACAATGAGCCACTGCATGCGGACAAAGTTGCCGCCAATCAGCAGAATCGGACGCACGTCTGCTCCCTTTCTGCGCTCGGGAACGTGGACGATGTGTTCCTCTCGCCAAGGTTCTTCGGGCTACTTATGCTCATCGCCGCTCTTCTCATGCCTGGAGCCGCCATTCTGGTGCGCCAGTTCCACGAATAGATCTTCGAGTGTTCGCCGAATGGGATTTACCGCGATAACTTCACCGCCGGCAAGCCATATCTTCTCAATGGTGCGCCGCTGGTCCTGCGCGCGCACTGTAATACTGGTATGGCCGTTCTGTTTTGAGCCTTCAAACATCAGCGCATCGATCCCTGTGGCGGTAATCACAAACCGATCCTGTGCCTCAAGCAGCTCGGCGATGGTCCCTACGCGTACTACCCGGCCTTTGATCACGATGGCCAGCCGGTCGCAAATCTGCTCGATTTCGGAAAGCAGATGCGAGCTTACAAAGATGGTCTTGCCCTCATCCCGCGCACGCAGAATGATTTCTCTCACGCGCACGCGTCCAATTGGATCAAGCGCGGACGTGGGCTCATCCAAAATGATCAAATCAGGATTATTGACCAGAGCCTGCGCCAAGCCAACGCGCTGCACCATGCCGCGGGAAAATTTTCCGGCGTTGCGCCTGGCTACGGCCATCAGGTCCAGTTCCTTCAGCAACTCCTGCGTTTGTTGTCGAAGTTGCGCGCCGTGGATGCCGTTCAAAGCGCCATAGAATTCAACCAGCCGTCCGGCCCGCCGGTGATACAGAGCGACGTTTTCCCCCAGAAAGCCCACTCGCCGTCGTGTCTCCACATTGCCAAAGGGCGCACCCAACATGTTTCCGTCGCCGGAAGTTGGAAACATAAGGCCCATGGCGATGTGAATCGCCGTCGTCTTCCCTGCGCCGTTGGGACCAAGAAAGCCGAAGATCTCACCCTGCTCCACGCGAAGCGAAAAATGATCCAGAGCTTTCACACGATCAGATTGGAAAAAGCTGCTGTATTGCTTGGTGATGTCGTTGAACTCAAGCGCGGCTGTGGATGGCATGAGCGTAATAAGGATAGATGATTTTTGAGCAGACAAGAAAGCCCAGCCCGCAGGCTGGGCCCTCCTCGTTACGAGATGTCGTTACCTCATCTTTCCGATGATGGAGAAAGATATAAGAAGCGCATAAAGCGCCAGAGACTCGATTAGCGCCAAGCCGAGAATCAGGAAGATGAGAATTCCGGGGCGCGCTCCAGGGTTGCGGGCCAGCGCTTCCACAGCTGACGCCGTTGCGCGGCCTTGTCCCAGGCCGCACAGTCCGGCAGCGATGCCAATCGCGGCGCCGGCTCCGATGGGAATCGCCCAGTAATAGGCAGGGGCAGTGGCACCTCCGCCGGTCTGAGCATACACAGGCGTAGCCACAAACATCACGGCCATCGCCAGAAAGATAAACGCAATTACCTTACGCATGTGCTCTCCTTTATGAAGCGCTTCCAGTGGGTGGTTGACGTCCAGCCTTGGGAGGCGGCGCCCTCACGCTTGAAGCAGAATCCTAGTGTTCGTGTACTACCACGCCCTGCAAGTAAATCGTCGTCAGCAGGGTAAAAATGTACGCCTGAAGAAGTGAAACTGCGACGTGCAACAGAAGAAATATCACCGGAATACCGATGGGAATGAGCGTGAAGAACGCCAGTGTCACCGCGTCGCCGGCAAAAATGTTTGCATAAAGACGGATCGTAAGTGACATGACGCGCGCCAGCGTACTGATGATCTCAATCGGCAGAAGCAGTGGAGATAGCCACCAGACCGGACCAGCAAAGTGCTTGGCAAAATTCCAAAGACCCAATGCCTTGATGCCGTGCAGGTTGTAATAGACGAATGCGACCATTGCACAGCCCAGTGGAACCGTGGGATCTGCGGTAGGAGATTCAAACCCTGGAATGAGCCCAATCAGATTTGAGATTAAAATGAAAACAAAGAGCGACAGTAAAAACGGTGTGAATTTCTCGCTGTGCTCTCCAATGATCTGTTGACTCTGATCGGTGATGAACTCATGGAACATCTCTGCCAGATGCTGAAGCCAGCCTGGTTTGTCCACCTTCAAGGTAGAACGGATCGCCAGAAACAGCAGAATTAGAAATGCCACTACCAGCACTTCCATCGCGACAGCGTTGGTAATAGGTGCTTCTGGATTGGCAGGATGAAATACCGGCGGCAAAGACTGGAGCAGAGCATTCACCGGTCCGGCGAAGGCATGATTCAGCAGCGCTGTAAACCACAATTCGTCGTGCATTCGTCTGAGTTAACCCTGGAATCAGATTTCTGCCCGCAGCGCGTTGTACACTTCGATCACAGCCTCAATCAGGATCGCAACTACCGGCAGGGAAAGGCCTGCAAAGAGGCCGTATAAGCTATCAGCGGAACTCTTAAATATAACATAGGCAGCAAAGGCGATCAAAAGGTAGCGAAGGCAGAAACGGAGCATCACCCCTGCCCGGCCGCTGCGGCCTCCGGACGATTCCGCCTTCTTTCCGGCCGCGCGAACCGTCAATGCCAGCCAGTAGAAATTCAGAATCGCAATCAGTGAACCCGCCGCAAAGCTGAGTCCAATTCTCGCCTGGAATCTGATCCATGCGACCGGCGTGAGAGCGACGGCAAGAATCGCCATGAGGAACATGAGTCGACGGAAAATCCGGGTATAAAAAGCATCGCCGCTTTCCGCCCCGGATTGAACGGCGGATTCAGCGCTCACTCTTTGAAATCCTCAGAAAGAGCGATTCGAATAAAGTAAACCAGCCCGGCCACGCTGCCTAATACCAAACCGCCCAGAGGAAGCCATCCCCACCCCAGCCAGCGCTGGAGGAGTTGGCCCACAATCCAGCCAATCAGGGTTGCGGCCGGAATGGTCAGGCCCATTTGGATGTATTTTTCCGCGCTCACCCACATTTTCTTCGGACTGCGGTCTTCAGGCATGTTGCCATTCTGCGGCGGCCTGCCCTCTGGATGCAAGCGCCGGGTTGGCTATAATCAAAGATTGACTATGGAGCATACAGAGACAGAGCAGGGGCTGGTGTTGGCCACGGGGAGAATCGGCAAGTACCTGGATGTGGAAACCACACTCAGCTTCTCTGACCCGAACCAGGAGTTGGAAATCCTCCGGACCGGCTGTGGAGTTTTCCATCTGAACTGGCGCGCTCTGATCAATGTAACAGGGAAAGACCGTGTGCGGTGGCTGCACAACATGGTCACGAACAGCGTGCGTGAACTGCAAGTCAACCGTGGCGCTTACAACTTTGTTTTGAACGCCCAGGGCCGCATCCTGGGAGATCTGAATGTATTCAATCGCGGCGAATCCATTCTGCTGGAGACAGATCGCAACCAGGTTGAGACGCTGTTAGCCACCCTGCGACGTTTCATCATTATGGATAAGGTGGAACTCACTGATCTTGGAACTGCGGTCAATGCTATCGGGATAGAAGGGCCGAAGGCGGAGCAAGTGCTTGCTAGTGCGGGAATTGATGTGAATGGAATGCAGCCGCTTGAAATCCAGGATCAGACAATAGGTGATGCTGCCATTCAGATCATTCGCGGAGCGGAGCAAAAGCCGAACTGGTTCGAAATCTGGATAGATATCGCGCATGCCCCGGCTATCGCAAGGAAGCTGACGGATTGCGGAGCGCAGCCGGTTGGGGTTGAAGCGCTGGAGATGTGGCGGGTTCTGCGCGGCATCCCGCAATACGGAAAAGATATTCGCGATCGTGATCTGCCCCAGGAAACCGGGCAGATTCAAGCCTTGAACTTCAATAAAGGCTGCTATATCGGCCAGGAAATTGTGGAACGCATCCGCTCGCGCGGCCAGGTGCATCGCAAATTTACAGGATTTGAATTTGCCGGCAGCGCGCCATCACTGGGCAAATTTGAAAGCGAGGGTCGCAGTATTGCTGAGCTGACCAGCGTTGCGCGGGTACCTGGGGCCACTGGCGAACGCGAGATCGGCATGGGGTATGTCCGGGTTGAGTCCGTCCCGGAAAATGGTGTGCTCAACCTGAACGGAACTGAAGCCAGGGTTGTAGATCTGCCGTTCTGAAGCGCGCGGGTTATTGTTTTGAAAGCCTTTTTGCTGGCTGCTGCGTGGCGTCGCTGCTTCAAAAACTTTTGATTGAGGACGTATGACTGAAAAGAAGAATGATTTTGTCGTGAGTGATCGCCGCCGTTTTGGCGCAGAAGGTGAACCGCTGGCGGGAGCGCGCGTGGAGGAAGAAGAAAAGACTTCTCCGCCAGCGCCGCCACAACCTGCCCCTCCGCAAGCAGCAAAGCCGGAGACCACGCAAGCCGCTCAGCCGGGGACTCCGGCGGAGGATGAGATGCCCGAAGCTCCAACTGTGGAGGAGCAACTGGCTCAGCATCACGAATACAGAGCCCAGGGCAAAAAGCTTGATGACCTCTTCCAGACCCGTCTCGGCGCCCAGGGCGGCTATCCTGAAATGACCTTTGAAAAGGTCATTGAGTCGCTTTACATGAGCGCGTTGATTCAGATGGGTGCGCTTCGGGCGGAAGGCGAAGACCCCAGAGTAGATATCATCGGCGCCCGGCAAACCATTGACTCACTCACTATCCTGCATGACAAGACCAAGGGTAATCTCACTGACAAAGAACTCAACATGCTCCAGAACGTTCTGTTTGAGCTGAGGATGGCCTGGATTGAATTGACCAATGCCATAGCCAAACAAGCGGTTGAGCAGCCGCCCAATCCAACATCAGAGAAGAAATGAAGGCCGTCCTCACGGTCCTGGGAAGCGGAACATCGATGGGCGTGCCGACCATCGGCTGCACCTGCCGTGTGTGCACGTCGAGTGATCCGCATGACCAGAGGACCCGCCCTTCGATCATGTTGCAGTATGACGGGCATTGCGTGCTGATCGATACCACGCCTGATTTTCGTCAGCAGGCCATCCGCGAACACATCAGACGCATTGATGCCATCCTCTATACCCACGCTCACGCTGACCATATCCTCGGTCTGGATGACGTACGACCGCTTAGCTTCCGCCATGGAAGCAGGATTCCACTCTTTGCCCACGATTCAACCGCTACGGCTCTTGAGAGCATATTCCAGTACATCTTTGACGCGAACTACAAATACGGCGGGATTGCACGGGTGGAGATGAAGAGATTCAACGGAGCCATTGAGCTGTTTGGCGCCAGCTTTGAGCCGGTTGAGATTATTCATGGCGAAACAACCATCCACGGCTTTCGCTTTGGCCGTGCAGCCTATCTCACCGACTTCAGTGAAATTCCTCCGCAATCCATGCAGCTGTTGCGTAACCTGGACATTCTGTTTCTGGATGCGCTGCGCCACAACCCTCATCCCACGCACTCGACAGTGGCCAACTCACTGCGGCTGGTGGAAGAACTGAAGCCGGCCCGCGCATTCTTCACCCACATCTCGCACGACCTGCCTCATGAAGAAACCAACAAGGGCTTTCCTGAACACGTCCGGCTGGCGCATGACGGTCTGAAGCTGGAGTTCGATATCGCATGAGGATTTTCCGCTCGATCGAGGAAATTCCCGCCGACTTTGGACCGACCATCACTACGGTCGGAAACTTTGACGGCGTCCATTGCGGACATCAGCAGGTGATCGGGGAGCTGGTTCGCCGCGCGAGAGAGACTGGCAGCAAAGCTGTTGCGGTTACATTTGATCCTCATCCATTGCGAATTCTTCGTCCTGATGCCGCGCCTCGCCTGATCACGCCCGGACCAGTGAAAGAACGCCTGCTGGGTAACACGGGGCTCGACGCGCTGGTGGTGGTGCCATTCACCCGCGATTTTTCCATGACGACGGCCGAAGAATTCGTGCGGCAGATTCTCTGCAATACCTTGCACGCCAGAGAAGTACATGAAGGAGAAAATTTTCATTTTGGCCATAAAGCCCAGGGCACGCCGCAGCGGCTGCAAGAGATGGGGCGGGAACTTGGGTTTGACGTCAAGGTTTATCCGGTGATGATGTTGCGCGGCAGCCGTGTTTCCAGCAGTGAAATTCGCAATCTTCTCGGCGTGGGCAAAGTGAGTCGTGCCCGGCGATTGCTCGGGCGGTTCTTCAGCATTACTGCTGCTCCGGGGAGGGGACGCGGACTGGGCCACAAATACACTGTTCCCACCATCAACCTGAGCCGCTATGACGAACTTGTTCCCGGGAACGGAGTTTACGTCACCCGCACTCGGGTCGGCGATGAGACGTTTGATTCCGTGACCAACGTGGGCAATCGCCCCACGTTTGGCGAAGATTCGTTTGCCATTGAAACCCATCTGCTGAACTTTCATCCCCTGGAGGTCACAGCACAAACCGACGTCGAAATCTTTTTTGAGCACTGGCGCCGTCCAGAAATCAAATTTCCATCCGTGGATGCGCTTCGCGAGCAGATTGGAAAAGATGTGAGGAGAGCACGACGGTTTTTCCATCTTATGGGGAAGGTCAAACCCACCACGGAGACACGGGGACACTGATAGAATGCACCCCAATGGCCACCACCACGTTCCGGCTGTCTGAAGTAACATCCGCCCAGAAACGAACTCTGATTGCGGCTGCGCTGGGCTGGGCTTTGGATGCCTTTGACGTGATGCTCTACAGCCTGGTCATTGCCCATGTGATGACCGCATTTGGCATCAGCAAGTCTGTTGCGGGATGGCTGGGCACATTCACCTTGCTGGCTTCCGGAATTGGTGGGGTTCTGTTTGGCTTCATTGCTGACAAAGTTGGACGCACCAAAGCGCTGATCCTGAGCATTCTTACTTATTCGCTCTGTTCCGTGGGGTCGGGGTTGGCTACTACTATCCCGATTCTGGCGTTCTTCCGTTTTGTGCTTGGCCTGGGCATGGGCGGAGAATGGAATACCGGCGCAACACTGGTGGCTGAGACATGGCCAACGCACCTGCGCGCCAAGGCAATTGCCATTGTGCAGAGCTCATGGGCTTGGGGTTATGCGGCGGCCGCAGTGGCAGCAGGCTTCATTCTTTCTGCAACCCAGAACTGGCGATTGGTGTTTTTCATCGGTATCGTACCTGCGCTCGTTACATTATGGATTCGCAAAAGCGTTCCCGAATCGGAGATGTGGAAGGAGCACAAACAGGCATCGCAGGACGCACCAACTCCCTTCAGTGAAATTTTTTCTCCTGGGCTGCGCAAGAACACCGTC
>DATEJX010000008.1:0-7634 GCA_035277785.1 Candidatus Angelobacter sp.
CATTGATTCCCATGATCTGGCGGGCCTGGTGCAACTGCTCTCGCTGTACCTCGGAGGCTCTTCGCAGCAAGTCGACATCCCTTCCGCAACAACACTGGCGGAACCAGCGCTGCCTCCCCGGCCCACAATCGCGCCCGGAGACGAAGCCATCCTCAAGCGAGTCATTGAAACCTACGGCGCAAGCTCGCATGAAGGTTACGTCACCAAAATGGTGGCTCAACTTCTTCCCGCCTGGGCCAAGCCCCAGGTCGACGCCGCCGGGAATCTGATTCTGCATTGGACCGGCAGCGGCAAAGGCCCTCGCATTGCCTTTGTAGCCCATCAGGATGAAATCGGATACGAAGTCCACACCATTCTGCCCGATGGAACGCTTGAGCTGGTGTCGAAGGGGGGCGGAGTAGCGGCGTATTTTGACGGTCATGACGTTCTGGTCCACTCCGGCAATGGCATGCACCCGGGCGTGTTGGAGTTACCCGAAAGCTGGGAGAAAGCCGATTTCCAGTGGCCGCGCGGGCCACGGCAACCGATGCGCGTGGATGTGGGCGCCAAAACTGCCGATGATGTAGCTCAACTTGGCATCAAGGCCGGCGACTTTGTCACCATTCCCAAGCAGTACCACAACCTTTTGGCTCCCCGCGCCAGCGCGCGTTCCTTCGACGATCGCGTGGGCTGCGCTTCCCTGATTGCAGCAGCGTGGGCCCTGGGTCCAAATCTCAATGGGCGTGACGTGACCTTCATCTGGTCCACGCGCGAAGAACTGGGACTGGAAGGTGCGGTAGCTGCAGCAAAAACGCTGGCTGACCAGGGACATCCGCCTGATTACGTTTTCGCAATCGACACGTTCGTCAGCTCGGATTCTCCGCTTGAATCCAAGCGCTTCGGGGACGGCATTCTGGGCAAGGGCTTTGTCGTGCGCGCCGTCGACAACTCCAATGTGGTTCCGCGCAACCTGGCGGAAAAAGTTGTCTCCATGGCGCGTGCGGCGAACATCCCCGCGCAATATGGAGTGACGGGCGGCGGCAATGACGGCGCAGCGTTCCTGCTTTATGGTTCCACGGATGTCGCTCTGGGATGGCCGCTGCGCTATTCGCACTCTCCCGGTGAGGTAATTGACGTTCGCGATCTGAGCGCTCTGGCCAAAATCGTGGCCACCATTGCGCGCGGCTGGTGAAAAGTAGGAGCGGCACGCTTTATGCGTGCCGCTCGATTCTTCCTTTTCAGTTAGGCTACAGCCGGTGCTGCCGACCTCAGCCAGTGCTCCATCTGCTGATGGTCCACTAATCCCGCCTGCTGCACCACCGCGCGGCCGCCATAGAACACGGCGAAATACGGAATGCCCTGGATCTGGAATCTTGCCGCAAGCTCAGGATGCCGCTCCGTATCCACCTTCAGCACTACTGCCTTGCCCGCCATCTCAGCCGCTGTTCGCACTACTTCCGGCGCAGCCATGCGACAAGGTCCGCACCATGCCGCCCAGAAATCCACCAGCACCGGCACGCGCGCGTTCTGAACTACCTCATCAAACAGTGTGGTGTCAGCTTCCAAAGGTTCGCCGATTGGCTCCAGACTGCTCTTGCACTCACCGCACCGGCCGCTATCAGCCAGATGCGTCACTGGAATCCGATTCTTACGTCCACAGCTCTTGCATGTCCGAATCAATGGCATGTGCACCTCACGTGCTGATGATCGATGGGAGTCAACCAGGCTCGCTCTATTTCACATATATATGATGCCCGCAGACGGAAGATTTTCGCCGATTTTAGCAGCTGCTCTCCGGAGGTGAGCGACGGTAGCGTAATATCAAAACACGGCTCTCTCACCGCTGAATGAGTGTTCCTACCGACTCTCCACGGAGCGCACGCGTAAGATTCCCCGGCTTTAATCCATTGATGATCCGGACGCTTCGAGCCAGTTTAGCCTTGGTCAAAAGGTCCAGTACAACCGGTTCAATTGGAAGCGTGGGCAGCTTTCTATGAATGATCTCTTGTACGCTGGCCTGAGGAATAAGTTCTGCTGCTGGATCTGTTTTGGGGTCAGCAGTGTAAAGTCCATCAACATCCTTGAGGAAGATCACGCTGCGCGCGCCGAATACCTCGCCCACCAGGTAAGAACCCGCGTCACTACCATGCGGCGGCAGCTTCCCCAGCATTGGCGGATGTTCCCACAAGGAATAGGGTGGAATGCCGTTGAACACCGCGCCGCGCGCTGCGGCCAGCATTGCGGGAAGCAACTGCACTACAAACGGCGCTTCCAGATAAACAAAGCCATGTTTTGCCAAAAGACAAGAGACCATGTAAGCGTTCTGCGCAGCATCTTTTGCGCTCAGCGCAGCCAGCGCGCCGGTTGGGAGGCCTAAATCTAGCCCGACAGAAAAAATATGCCGGGAACGTACTCCCGCACCCACGCCGATGATCATGCGATGCTCTGCCTGGTTGGCAACAATCTCGTCCAGAAGAGGAAGCAACGCGGAGCGTCCGCGGTCGATGATGGAACGCCCGCCGATCTGAATTACATTCACATCGGGCAAAATGGGCGAGACAGCCGACTCAGTTCGCGCGATCAGCCTTTTGTCAACCAACGATTCACGCATCAAATTCGACATCACGTGTTGCGCACCCGAATGATCGCTCACCTTGCATCTCCATTTCTGTAGACGATGGTTCCCACAGGTTCTCCATTTAACGCGGCGGTGAGTTGCCCGGGTTTAAGGCCATTCACAAACTGGATCTCACGGATGTTTCTTGCTCTCACCATGAATTCCAGCACAGCCCGCTCCACAATGAGGTCTTCCAGATCGCGGGCCAGCAGTTCCTCCACGCTGATTCGTGGGATGTATTGCGCTGAGGGTTGTTTTTTGGGATCTGCGGTGTAGAGCCCGTCTTCATCTTTCACGTAGATCATCTTGCGCGCGCCGAATACCTCAGCCACCAGAAAGCATCCCGTATCGGTACGTTGCGGTGGTATGCGGCCGCTTGCGGGATTGGGCTCCCACAATTTGTACGGCGGCATACCCTGGCAAACCACCGCGCCGCGCTCCATCAGGTAGTGTGGCAACGTGCTGAATCCTTCAGGTTCTATAAAAGGAATTCCGTGCTGCGCCAAAAGGTAGTGCAGCATCTGCGCGTTTTGCCAGGCAACAGCGGTGCCCAGTACTGTAAGCACTCCGGTGGGTAGTCCCAGGTCGATCGCCAGGCTGTAAATGTGGCGAGCTCGCGTCCCGGCTCCTGTCCCAAGAATCATCTTGTGGCATCCCAGGTTGTCCACGATTTCCTGCACCAGCGGATACACGGCGCTCCGCCCTCGGTCCATGATGCTCTGGCCTCCAATCTTGACCACGTTGACCCAGGGCAGGATGGCGAAGTCGTGGGTATCTTCAGTCGCTTGCTGGACTGAGGCATCGGTTAATGAGTTGAAGATCAGTTGCTTCCCTAGCTCCGTCAGGTGCGCGCTCTCGTCTTTTATGGCTTTCATCAAGTACTTTCAAAAAGTTCAGATTGATTGCTTTTCAAAATTCAAAAATATCCAATTCAAAACTGTGTTGCTCTTCAAAGGTGCTGTCCAGAGATCCGAACGTCTTCCCTGCCCATTCCGTCAGCTTGTGAATGGCAAGCTCCTGAACGGAAAGCGGCAAGGCGGCAAACCGCGCTCCGGTGCGATGGCGCTCCAGAAATTGCTGCGCATTTGTGCTTGTTGTCCATGACGCTGCTTGCAAATGGACTCGATGCCTGGCTTGAGAATCAAACCACTCAAGCGCTTCACTTCTTCGCTCCCTGGGCTGGCGCCATGGAACGTCCATCTGTTCCAGAATGGATCGCAATTCTGTCTTGAGCCGTGCATCAATTCCGGATTCAGACCTCGCTGTGTGTCCCACGATCACGTGTCCTCCCTCGCGCACCACGCGCCGGGATTCCTTCACAATCTCCCGCCAGTCCTGAGTTCCGCTCAGAACGTGCATCAGCAACACCAGGTCGAAGGCGCTTTTACGAAACGGCAATTGTCTTCCATCGGCCTGGGCCAGGAATCCCTCCTTGGCGGAAGCCTGAAATTCGCGCAGCATCGCAAAGGATGCATCAGTTCCAATGTAGTGATCGCCGGCAGTAATAAAGGCCCTTCCCATTCTTCCCGTCCCGGCGCCAAGATCGAGCACTCTGGCAGGCGAAGCAATTCGAGTGGCAGCAAAGATGGATGATCGAATGGCTTCAGGGACTCCGCTGGGCAAAGTGCGAAGTCGTTCGAAAGTTGAAGCCACGGCATCAAAGACCTGCGTCATTTTTTACTGATATCCCTCCGCCTGAAGCCGAAACAGCTCGGCATAAAGATTGTTGTTCGACAGCGTGGCCAGAGGAGCTGCCGCCGCAGCAGGCGCAGCAGGACGGTAGCTGTTGTGTAACCTCGGTGAGTCGCCTTGCGTTTTTCCCGGAAAGTGACGCCAACCCCACGAGAAGATTGGCGAGACTTCGGCAACATTGCGAACGAGGATGGCACGAGGTCGTATTGTAACCCTCATTTTGCGGAGGTTAGTAGAGGCCATCGCCCCGGCTCTCTGCGGCAAAGCCAGCGAGCCGGAGCGCGATTGGTCGGTACCAGGATCAGGTACTTCAACTCTGTTCTAGTGGTGAGTCACCACCGTCTTGTTATCTACAACTTCAATCAACTGCATCATCCCGCGGTCTTCGTGGGCCAGAATGTGGCAATGGTTCACGAACTTGCCGGCGAAATCGGCAAAGTGCGTCCGCATCTTGAAATAGCCGGGGATAACTTTGTTTGGATTATTTGGGTCCTTCTTGCCTAGCGGTATGGGGAATGTATCCCACCAGATCCATGGTTGAGGCAGTTTCAAGGGTTCAGTCATGCTATTCGGGTCAAACAGCTCAGTGATCTGAAAAGGATTTACGTGAATGTGAAACGGATGGCGCACAAAGAGACCGGCTGAGTAATTCTGGATTGTCCATTCCTGCCGGGTATCGAGCAGCATCGCTTCGTCGATCCTGCCTTCCTCGAACCTCCTGCCATTGATGAGAGGCGGCGCTCCCGGCCCCTTACTTGTATCCATCTGATACTTGATGATGCGACACTCGGATACTTCCTCAATGTCACGCAGGAACTCTGGCATTTCGGGATACTGGTCCTTGGACTGCGGAAACCGCTGGTTATAAGTTACGCCGCTGGTTGCGGGAACCACATTGACTGTAACAATGATCTCGGTTCCTGCGGGCTGGGTCCTCACGTCCTTGTAAACCAGGGTTGCAGTACCAGGCTGACTCGGAGCCTGGACCAGGATGTCCACTCGATTACCGGGGGCTAATGTGAAGCTCGTGTTGGGATTCTTGAGTTGTGGAGAATAATTGTCCCAATGGAATTGAACGCCATCCTGGGCGGTCTGATAGTACTTTGGCGCTGCTGATCCCGCGAAGCCGCAGGTAAACAGAGCGTCCTTTCCTCCCTGCACCGTAGCATTGATGATGCGCCACCACTGGACTTCATTGGTCTTCATGGTGATCTTCGGCTGGAGTTGGCCGTTCACCAGCGTGCCGGCAAAACCGGCCGGAGCGTTCTTGCTGGCTGCGCCGCCGGCGCCACCAGTGCGTTCCCGGTTCGGCTGCGGCTGGAACTGCTGCAGAACCAGGACCTTTTCCTGCACCCCTGGCATGGTCTGGCGCAGCTTGGCATCATAGTCGCCCTCCAGGATCATCGCCCCTGCCATGCCGTTGTACACCTGAATAGATGTGGAACCATGCTTGTGCGCGTGATACCAGTGCGTGCCCGGAGCCTGTCCCATGACGTATTTCGGGTGTGGCTCAGGTTGGGGTGGGCATGGCAGAACTCCTGGCAGAGGTGGCGGCACGTATTTGGGCGGTCTTATGCAGTATGGAAAACACCCGGACCAGAACTGGGGAAATTCTCCATACTGTTCCAGATGCAGATTCTGAGCAGCCTGCCTGCTGTGCAGAGTCTTATCGTTCGGTTCAGGCTGAATCTGATCGAGTTTCTCCAGCCGAGCCCGATTGCGCGTTTTAAGAGTTTGGATTTCCTGCGCGCTCTTGGCATCCATGTGCACCCAGCTCTGGGGATTAGGGTAATCCTTACAGGCAATCGACTGGTAGAAAAATTGGCATTCATCGGGTGTAGCGTGCAGATCAGGGACAACTTCTACCAGAACGTTATCTGAAAAAGCATTGGGACTTACATGCGTCCCGTGGAAATGCAGATTCGTAGTGTCCGATCCCCGGAAACAATCCGGGTAACTATCCGGACAGGGTGGTTGGGGAGATTTTCCCGGATAAAGCTCAGTCCCACTCGAGTTCCTGACGAGATCACAGGCTCCGTTTGCAGTTTCCGGAAAATCTTTGGGATCAATATGGTTCAACAGTGCAATTTGGAGGGTATCGCCAACCTTCGCGCGAAAAGTCGGTCCGGGTCCGTAAACGCCGGGCTTGGTGACCAGCTGTGACTTGTCAATCTTCGTACCTTTATATCCCTCGTAGGCGCGCAGTTTGAACGTTCCGCACACTTTGGCTGGCGTGTTCGGGTTGGATCCGTTGACGTCAAGATACGAAACAAGGCGGTCTTCTCCACGCACACGGATTACACCGTGCAGAACACCATCCGGTCCGGCAGGGATCTCGCCCGGGTTGACCAGCTCTTGATTGTAGATTGGTGTGCATTGCTGGGAAGCGTTTGGAATTGTGGCCGCTTCCAAATGGGGGAATAACCCTGACAACGCCACTCCGGCAGAGGCGGCCAGCGCCTGATTGAGAAACTGCCGGCGGCTCGCATCTTGAGGATCGTCTTCAGACAGTACCTTCTCTGCCTGGCTATCTGTCATTCTTGCACTCTCCACCACATTCTTTTCAGACATAGCTTTCGTCTCCTTGCCCTTTCTTAGCTTTGTGCCTTGACCGTAATGACGCCTTTTTCCGTCTGACTTTGCGGGTGCTTCGCGCAGTGATATGGAAAGCTTCCGGTATTCTCGAAGACAATCTGGGGGGAGCTTCCCTGCGGGAGAATCGGCTGTGAGACCCACTGATCGTTGGTTCCACCATCAGGGGCCGGTTGGTGGGCTTCGTTCGTCTCGTTTACCCAGAAGACGGAGTCAAACTGAGTGATGGGTTGAGGACTAGGTTTGAAGGTAGTCGTCCCTGACGTGTTGACAATAGTTACTCTTGCAATGTTTGGTTCAGCCATGAATGCCTCACTTTCTCCTAAACTTTGTCGATTCAGCTCTCGCGCTCGCGTAACAACAGAGCGATATGCACATACCGGGCCGCGGCTTCAGCGGAACCATGCGGGCCGGTCGCCAGGCCTTTTCGCAATTTGCAGATATGCATCCCTGAATGTCTGTAATGACAGCGGTGATGTTCGGTGGCGGCAGTTCAGCCATGAGGAGTTGATCGCGCGAGAACTCCCACAGATGAAAGGGTTTTCGTTGTCGCGGCCTGAATTGCCTGGAATTTCCCGGACTCGCTCAAAGCGCGAGTTGACCTTGCCAATACCTGCCATTTGGAGATCTCCGAACTCAAAGGCAGTAAGTCAGCGTGGCCGTAATAGAGTGTCAGCCATACCTATACCTCAGCGCCGGACACACCACTCCGCCCCTGCCTTATTCTTCTTCTCCAAAATCCTGGAATCAACGA
>DATEJX010000009.1:0-6428 GCA_035277785.1 Candidatus Angelobacter sp.
CATGGGGCGCTGGCTGAGCGATAACCTGTGCAATCTGGGCCTGATGCAGGAATGCCAGGCTGCTCTTGCGGAATTCGACATCCATCTTGAGAACGTGCTCGAGGTTGAACCAGACGCCGGACTCGGGAATGGCGGACTGGGACGGCTGGCAGCATGTTTCCTTGAGTCGCTCGCGACGCTTGCAATGCCCGGCTTTGGCTACGGCATCGATTACGAATACGGCCTCTTCAAACAGGAGATTGTCGGCGGACATCAACGCGAAAAACCTGACCGCTGGAAGGCTGAAGGAACACCGTTTTACATCGAACGTCCGCATGAGCTTTGCGCCATTCCGCTCTTTGGGCGCATAGAACACTCACGCGACTCTGAAGGCAACCGCAAACAGCGCTGGACAGATTGCAAGATTGTTGTCGGCGTACCGAACGATATGCCCGTGGCAGGACTTGGCGGTCAGACTGTCAATTATCTCCGCCTATTCACCGCCCGAGCGTCAGAAGAATTCGACATTGAAATCTTTAACCGTGGCGACTATATCCGTGCCGTCGAACAGAAGATAGCATCGGAAAACATTTCTCGCGTCCTCTATCCATCTGATTCGGTCATGTCAGGGAAGGAATTGCGGCTCATCCAGGAGTATTTCCTTGTAGCCTGCTCGCTCAAGGACATCATCCGCCAGTACCGAACCTCGCACTCCGGCTTTGATTCATTTCCGGAAAAAGTTGCTGTGCAGATGAATGACACTCATCCCAGTCTGTGCGTTGCTGAGTTGATGCGCCTGCTGGTAGACGAACACCAAATCGAGTGGGAGCGTGCCTGGGAAATCACGGTGGCCACACTCGGGTACACCAATCACACGCTGCTGCCGGAAGCATTGGAACGCTGGCCTGTGTCTCTGATGGAGCGCGTGCTGCCGCGGCACATGGAAATCATCTTCGGGATCAACCATCAGTTTCTGCGTACCGTGGCGCAGGTCTGGCCCGCGGAAATAGACCGCCACCGCGGCATGTCGATTATTGAAGAAGGCCCGGAGAAGCAGGTACGCATGGCCCATCTAGCCATCATTGGCAGCCATGCGATAAATGGCGTTTCCAAACTGCACACGGAACTGCTCAAAAGCTCTCTGGTGCCGGACTTCGCCGCTCTGTGGCCTGACCGCTTCACCAACAAGACCAACGGAGTGGCCCCGCGACGCTGGCTGTTGAAAGCGAACCCGGAGTTATCTGCACTATTAACCCGTGCCGTTGGCGAGAGCTGGATCACAGATCTTGATCAGGTGCGCGGCATTGAAGGTATGGCCGATGATGCGGCTTTTCAGCAGGAGTTCATGCAGATCAAGCGCCGCTGCAAGGAAAAGCTGGCCCGTGAAATATCCAATACCACCGCCGTGCACGTTGATCCGGATTCGCTCTTTGACGTGCAGGTGAAACGCATTCACGAATACAAGCGTCAACTGCTCAACGTGATGCGCATCATCCACGAATACCTGGCAATTGTGGAAGATGGAGCGGAGCCAGGAGTGGCACGCACTTATGTCTTTGCCGGCAAGGCAGCGCCCGGCTACTGGGCAGCCAAGCAGATCATCAAGCTGATCAATAACGTCGCGTACATCGTGAACAATGACGCCCGCGCTGACCGCTGGATGAAGGTGGTCTTTGTTCCTGACTACCGTGTTTCCCTGGCGGAGATCATCATGCCTGCCGCTGACCTGAGCCAGCAGATTTCTACCGCCGGTATGGAAGCCAGCGGCACTGGCAATATGAAGCTGGCCATGAACGGCGCCATCACGCTTGGAACATTGGATGGGGCCAACATAGAAATCATGGAAGCCGTGGGCGAAGCCAACATCTATACGTTTGGTCTTACGCCTGGAGACGTAAAGTGGTATCAGCAACACGGGAACTACAATCCGCGCGAACTCTGCAACCTGAATCCCATGCTGCGCCGCGTGATGGACGCTCTTGCCTCAGATCGCTTCTGCCCTGACGAGCATGGCCTGTTCCGCTGGATCGTGGATGAAATCCTGGATCGCGGCGACCGCTACTTCCATATGGCCGATCTGCCTTCTTACCTTGAAGTCAGCCGTCGCGCTGATGTCGATTATCAAAGGCACACAGTGTGGGCGAACAAAGCCATTCTCAACGTTGCGCGCACAGGGTTCTTCTCCAGCGACCGCACTATCCGCGAGTACGCCCGCGACATTTGGCATATCAAATCCAGTCTGGGCTCACAGGATGAGTCAGCTGCCGCTCCTACTACCCGGGAGTCTGTCAGCGCTGAAGTATCGTAAGCTGCTTTGTCGCGAGCGTACCGAGGGAATCCTTCCGCCTACCGCAGCTCGTAACTCATACGCTCCCGTCTCACCTATAATCTCTTTGCTGTGAATTTCCAGAATTTCGAACTCGAGTACTTCCAGTCACAATTCGAGCGCACTGTCGAATACAACCTGGCAGACAGTTCTGTGAAATGCGCCAATGTAAGCGATCTACTGGCCGGAGAAAATGCCGATCAGCTTACAAAGTTGCCTCTTTACTATCCTGAGGTCAACGGAACAGCTCTGCTGCGCGAACGCATCGCTGCTCTGTATGCGAATGCCGGCCCTTCCAACGTACTGGTCACGGTAGGAGCAGCCCAGGCTAACTGGATGATATGCGCGACCCTTTTGGAGCCCGGAGACGAAGTAATAGTCATCTCTCCCGGATATCGGCAGGTCTGGGGATTGGCACAAAACGCAGGTTGCCGTGTGCACGAAGTTCAGCTACATCCGGGGAATGGCTGGCGACTGGACGTCGACGAATTGGATCGCGTTGCCGGAACCAAAGCGAAGCTGATCTCCATTGTGAATCCCAACAATCCCACCGGCAGCATTCTTTCCGCTCCGGAAATGGAGCGGATTGTTCGCATCTGCAGCCGGACAGGCGCGTGGCTGCATGCTGACGAGGTCTACCGTGAAACCGAACTCGCCGGCCCTGAGACACCCTCGTTCTGGGGAATGTATGACCGCGTGATCTGTGTGAACAGTTTGTCCAAGGCTTATGGTCTGGCCGGCTTGCGCATTGGCTGGGCGATTGCTGCTCCGCAGATGATTGAAGAACTCTGGCGCCGCCACGAATACGCAGTGATTGCAGCCTCAGGCCCCAGCATGGCTCTGGCGGAAATTGCTCTTCGGCAGGACAAGCGCCAGATGCTACTCAATCGACAGAAGCAGCTTTCGCGTGAAGGTCATCGCATTCTGCGCGAATGGATAGCTGGAGAAGATGGAAAGTTCTCAGTTGGCGACGCTGTTGCCACATCTATCGCATTTGTGCGTTGCCATCTCGATATGGACTCTGTGACCCTGGCCAATCACATTCGGCGAAAGGCTTCTGTACTGGTTGCGCCGGGAGCTTATCTGGGAACCGAGCATCATTTGCGCATCACAGTCGGCTACGAACCGGAAAAAGTGAAGACCGCTCTTGCTCGAATCACGGAAGCGGTTGCAGACCTTCAAGCTGGATCAACTGAGAAGACACTCGCTACTCGCTAACTCAATTGCCATGGACTCAGTACTCACGACGCGCGACGGTAAAGTTCTGATAGTCACCATCAATCGTCCTGAGGTTCGCAACGCGGTCAATTCCAGCACAGCGCTTGCTCTTTCCCAGGTTTTCCGCGACTTCAATCTTGATGACAGTCTGCATGTGGCCATCCTTACCGGTGCTGGCGGAATATTTTGCGCCGGAGCCGATCTGCGGGAAATCGCGGAGGGCCACCGCCCGCCGCTGGATCCAAACGGAACCGGCCCCATGGGGCCGACATGGCTGCAGCTTTCAAAGCCGGTAATCGCTGCGGTGGAAGGCCATGCCGTTGCCGGAGGCCTGGAACTTGCTCTTTGGTGCGATCTGCGCATTGCCGCCCGCGATGCGGTCTTTGGAGTGTTCAATCGGCGCTGGGGCGTGCCGCTGATCGACCTGGGAACCGTGCGCCTGGCACGCATCATCGGCCATGGACGCGCCCTGGATCTGATCCTCACTGGCCGGGCGGTAGCGACAGAAGAGGCGCTGCAGATGGGATTAGTAAACCGCGTGGTGGAAAAGGGGAAAGCACTGGAAGCTGCTGTGGAATTGGCGAAGGCGCTGGCTGAATTTCCTCAACAAGGAATGCGTGGTGATCGGTTATCTGCGTATGAGCAGTGGTCACTGTCCTGGGAGGACGCACGCAAGAATGAGCTGCGTCGCGGCATGGAGTCAATGAACTCCGGAGAGGCCCATAATGGCGCGGCGCGCTTTGCCTCGGGTAGCGGCCGCCACGGCAAATTTGATGACCATTGACCTGCTACCTGTGGGTCTTCCGCTCGCGAGCTGAAGCATGCTGATGTGGCTCTCAACGTGTACACTTACAGCGTGAAACAGATCCGCACCACATACATTCTTCCATTCCTTGCGATAGCGATCATGGCATTAGCTGTCGTCGAGCAACTCAACGCCCAGCAGTTGAAACTTTCGCAGCCGTTCTCTGTGGCTGCGCTGAGCGCGCTCAAAGCCATCAACTCCACCGGTTGGGCGCTGCCTTCTTCGGTGCGCGAGCTGGAAATGCGCCAGGCGGAAGCGCAATCGAAGATGGAAGATGCCAAGGATACCGCAGAGTCTCAAGACGACGCCGATGCGTTTGTCTATTTGCAACGCTATCAGCTCCGGCATAGCCAGAACTTTGGCGATTACAGCAACGCTGTGACTCAGACTGCGGCAAAGATGAAGGGCAAAGATGCGCTGCAGCGTGCTGCCGCACTCGTTGGCAAAGACCCGAAGTTCATCGCGCGCAAGAACAAAGAACTGACATGTTCAGCGGCGCTTGAGAAGAAACTGCAGTCACGAGTATTCTCGCCGCCATCAGCCTGCGATTTGTATTAAGGAACCTCTCATCCATTCACACCGGAAGCCTTCGCCCGGCGAACCCGGACACGCCGACCATTGCTCAGGCTGTGTTAGATTAGAAAGAGTGTGGGCGCGTAGCTCAGTTGGTAGAGCAACGCCCTTTTAAGGCGTGGGTCGCTGGTTCGAATCCAGCCGCGCTCACCATTTTTGACCCGTCATTCTTCTTTCAATAGGTCCCTCCCGTTCTGTCGGGATTTCGCCTCGCGGCTCAGACGCCGCGAAAACGGCTCAAGTTCGAATCCAGCCGCGCTCACCATTTCCATGCCGCTATCCTGAGCACGCAACTCACTTCCACCAGATCCTTCCATTTCTCCGCGCTCTTGTACAATGTTTTCTATGCCAAGAACGGTGAAATGCGTGAAGCTCGGACGAGAGCTTCCCGGCCTTGATGAGCCGCCTTTTGACACGCCGCTGGGTCAGAAGATTTATGAAAATGTGAGCGCCGAAGCGTGGCGCATGTGGGGCGAGCATTCCAAAATGCTGCTCAACGAGTACCGCCTTCAGCCGTGGAAGCCGGAAGCCCAGCAGTTCCTGGTGGAGCAGATGGAAGCGTATTTCTTCGGGCCGGGCTCATCGCTGCCGAAAGAATTCGTGCCGCCGCCGCAGTAGTCTCCCATTCCTTCACCGGTTGCTAAGGCTCAGCGCGCATTGGGCTTTGACGACGCCATGTGGCCTTCCCATTGGATGTGACTAAAGTTTCTCTCCGCGTTCGGGAAACTGAAGCATACTGTCTTCATAATCCCCCAACAAGCTGATTCACGGGCCCCAATTTAGGCGTCTGCATTCGTACGCCGCGCGGAGGGAGAATTCCAATTCCATGACTCGAATCTCGCAACTGAAGCCTTTTTTTGCCTGCCTGATCTTCGGCACGGTCTTAATGACAACGCCTGCGAAAGCGCAGCAGAAGTCGACCCTGGTACAAGCCGACAAAAAGGAAGTCCTTCGCCAGGCCAGGCAGGCATATTACAACCTGAGTGGTTCGGGGCTGGAGGAGTTCGCGTGCGCCGTGGCGCCCGACTGGTCTGCGTTGCTCGCCGATGAGCGCAAGAGCGATCCTGCTGCGGCAGACAGAGCAACTGCAACCTTGAATCAGCTTCACTTCAACGCCACTCTGGGTCCCGATGGCAAGGTTCGTCTCTCCCACAATAGCCTTCATGCTGACAACGCTGCAATGGCGGATGCGTTCAACCAAATCTTCACGGGCATGGAGCAGATGGCTTCAGGGTTCTTTGATACCTGGAAGCTCTTCATGATGAATCCGCCATTCCCGGGTGTAGAGAGCGAATACCAGTTGGAGAACGTGGGACCGCAGTACCGGCTGAGTTACAAAGAAGACGATGCTGACGTGGTGACAACCATGGATCCAGACTTTTCCATCAATCAGCTGAAAGTCACTACGCCGCAATTCAACAGCGCCATCTGGCCTAAGTTCACTCGAACGCCCAAAGGCCTTCTTTTCACCTCATATGAGGCGACGTATTTCTCGGACAAGCCTGACGAGAGCACACAACTAAAAGT
>DATEJX010000010.1:0-4295 GCA_035277785.1 Candidatus Angelobacter sp.
CGGTCTTCCGCAAAGAACATGTGCTCAGTGCGGCAGAGCCCGATTCCTTCAGCGCCAAAAGCCCGCGCGGCAACGGCATCGCGCGGAATGTCAGCATTGGCACGCACGCCGATTTTGCGAAACGGCTCAGCCCAACCCATGAGCTTCTGCAGATCAGGATTGTCCGGGCTTGCCGGCAGGGTGCCTAACTGTCCTTTCAGGACGCGACCGGTCGTCCCGTCAAGCGAGATCCAGTCGCCCTCTTTCAAAGCAAGCGACCCAACTCGCATCTCTTTTTTCTTTTCGTTGACTTCGATCTCGCCCGCTCCCACGATGCAGCACTTCCCCATGCCGCGTGTCACGACGGCGGCATGGCTCGTCATGCCACCACGGGCGGTGAGAATTCCAGCAGCCACTTCCATGCCATGAATATCTTCAGGCGTGGTTTCCGAACGCACCAGAATGACCGGGTTCTTCTTGGAGCCCGTCCCCGCTTTAGCTACGGCGTCATTGGCAGTGAACACGATCTGACCGACTGCTGCGCCTGGCGATGCCGGCAAACCGGTGGCGATGACTTCGATGTTGCCGCTGCGTTCGTCCAGCCGTGGAACCAGAAAGTCATAGAGCTGATTGGGATCAACTCGGAAAATCGCTTCTTCCTGCTTGATCAATCCTTCATTCACCATGTCGATGGCAATGCGGACAGCCGCCAGCCCGGTGCGCTTGCCGTTGCGCGTCTGCAACATGTAAAGGCGGCCTTCCTGGATGGTGAATTCAAAATCCTGAACGTCACGATAATGCTTCTCCAGACGCGTGGTGATGTCGCGCAGCTGGTCATAAACTTCCGGCATCTGTTTGTGCAGTTCACTGATGTGGATGGGCGTGCGAATGCCCGCCACTACATCTTCACCCTGCGCATTCATCAGGAACTCACCGTAGAATTCCTTGACGCCAGTAGCCGGGTTGCGCGTGAAGCCAACGCCCGTTCCACTGGTCTCGCCCAGATTGCCGAACACCATGGCCTGAACGTTGACGGCGGTGCCCAAGTCATCAGAGATGTTGTTGATGCGGCGATAGACCTTGGCACGGTCATTGTTCCATGAGCGGAAAACGGCGTCGCGTGCCATGGCAAGCTGCTCCAGCGGTTGCTGCGGGAAGTCGCGCCCGGCTTGCTTCTTTACCACCTGCTTGTATTGGGCGATCACATCCTTCAGGTCTTCCGGGGTGAGTTCCGTATCCTGCTTTACGCCACGCTTTTTCTTCTGACCATCGAACACTTCTTCAAAAGCGTCTTTGGGAATGTCGAGTACGACATTGCCGAACATCTGGATCAGGCGGCGGTAGGAGTCATAAGCAAAGCGCTCGTTGTTCGATTTTTGCGCCAGCGACTTGACACTCTCATCGTTGAGCCCGAGGTTCAGGATGGTGTCCATCATTCCGGGCATGGAGAACTTGGCGCCGGAGCGCACGCTCACCAGAAGTGGATTAGCGCCTGTTCCCAGCTTTTGTCCCTGCAGTTCTTCCAGGCGCGCGAGTGCAGCCATCGTCTGCTGGTTCACCGCTTCAGAAGTCTTGTTGGTCCGCATGTACTCGCGGCAGGCTTCCGTCTGAATGGTGAAGCCCGGAGGCACGGGAAGACCAGCGTTCGTCATCTCGGCCAGGCCGGCGCCTTTGCCGCCGAGTTCATCTTTCATTTTGCCGTTGCCTTCGGCTTTGCCACCACCGAAGAAATAGACGTATTGCGTGCCTTTTTGGGTCTTTGCGACTTCTGCGGGGGGACGTGAAACGGGGGTTACGCTCATGAAAACACTCTCCAGATAAAGGTGGCCTCAGCTGACAAGGTCCAAACATTCAATCTTAAACTCATTCAACGCAATGTTCTACTTGACACGGAGAGCGCGGCTGGAATTCGGATTTCCCCTACTTACGGTCAGTTACGATTTCGGAGAAGTCTGCGATGCTGGAGAATTCGCGCAACAGAGTCTGCAAAAGTCCCAGACGCTGCGCGCGCAATGACTGGTCCTCAACCATGACCATGACTTTGTCGAAAAAAGCATCGATCGCAGGACGGAGCTGAGAAATCTCAATCAGCGCCTGCTCATAGCGCCTGGCGGCCCGCAGAGCGTTTACATTGTTGGCCACCTGAGGGATGGCGCTGGCGAGCTTCTTCTCTTCAGCTTCCGAGAGGGCGGCTGGATCGAAGGGCTCTGCGACTTTGCTTTTTGCTTCAGTCGCCTGGCGCAGAATGTTCTTCATGCGCTTGAAAGAGGTTGAGATAGCTTCAAAGTCCGCTGATGGGCGGACTTTGGCGACGGCCTGGGCGCGAGCAGTAGCATCAACGATATCGTTCGCATCTGCTGCGAGGACCGCATTAACCACGTCATAGGCCAGTCCCAGGGTGTCACGCAGATAAAATTCCAGGCGCTCACGGAAGAAGCTGCTCAACGCGCTTACGTATGCATCTCCGCTCAGTGTGAATTTCTTCTCTGCATCACTGCCCTCGTATGCGATGCGTGCATCTGCCATCAGTTCGGCAAGATTGACCGGCAGCTTGTGCTCGGCAATCGTCTTCACAATTCCATTGGCTTGGCGACGCAGAGCGAACGGGTCCTTCGACCCCGAAGGAATCAGGGCAAGAGCGAACATTCCCGCGATGGAATCGGCCTTATCAGCAATGGAGAGAACTGCGCCTTCCAACGTGCGCGGAGCGGAGTCTTCCATGGATTCGGGCTTGTACTGATCGTAGATGGCATCAGCGACAGTCTGCGAGAGTCCCTGTGCTTTGGCGTAAAGACCACCGATGATGCCCTGCAACTCAGTAAACTCTTTGACGAGTTCAGTGGTTAGATCAGTTTTTGCTAATTGAAGTGCCTGCTGCACGGCATTGCTATTAATCTTCAGCCCGGACTTGGACAATGACGCTGCAACGAGTTCAGCGACCTCGCTCATGCGCTCAGACTTGCCGTGATAGCTTCCGAGATCTCTCTGGAACGTTACCGCCTTGAGCATTTCAATGCGGGCGGTGAGAGGAGTTTTCTGATCGGTATCCCAGAAGAAACGCGCATCGTTGAAACGGGCGCGCAGCACCCGTTCATTTCCGTGGCAGATAATTCCATCAGGATCGCCATTGGTGTTGAGCACAGCAAGAAAGTGCGGCGCCAGCTTGCCTTGGGCATCCTCGACGGCGAAATATTTCTGGTGATCGCGCATGACCGTAACCAGCACTTCTTCCGGCAGAGAAAGATACTCGCGATCGAAGCTGCCAAGAATTGCGGAAGGCCATTCTGTGAGGTTCACCACTGTGTTGAGCAGCTCAGCGTCTTCACGCCAGCGCGCTCCGGGAATCGTGCGCGTGGCGGCATCGAGCGCTTTGCGAATGCGGTGTTCGCGCTCGCTGTAACTGGCCATGACGTAAGCATCTCGCATGGCTTCAGCATATTGAGCCGGGGAAGAAACGCTAACGTCTTTTGATCCCAGGATTCGATGCCCGCGAGAAACTTTGCCAGCTTTAACTCCGCCAAATTCGAAAGGAATAACCTGACCATCCAGCAGAGCCACACTCCAGCGCACCGGACGCACGAACCGCTCCGGCTTGTTAGCGCGCCAGTACATGTTCTTGGCCCAGTAGATTCCGGCAACTTCCTTGGGCAGCAATTCAGCCAGGACTTCACCGGCCGCACGACCTTTCCTGGTCACGGTGGCAGCCAGGTATTCGCCTTTCGGATTCGTTACACGCCCCAAAGCGTCCACACCCACGCCGGCTTTTTTGGCGAAGGCTTCCGCCGCAGGAGTTGGCTTCCCGTCCTTGAATGCGACCTTTACTGCAGGGCCAAGGAGTTGCTCTTCGACGTCCGGCTGAGATACGCGAATGGCGCTGCAGAAAACCGCAAGCCGGCGGGGAGTGGAGTAGGCTTCCACGTTGGCGGCATCGGTCAGGCGCTCCGCCTTGAGCAGATCAGAGACACGCTTTTGCAATTCCTGACGAGCACCATCCAGCATGCGCGAGGGGATTTCTTCACAGCCAATCTCAAGGAGAAAGTCAGGCATCAGGCCGCTCCTCCTTTTTGCGCTTTGCCTGCTTCCAGTGCGGCGTTTTGCTGGGCCAGGTACGCCTTGGCCAGACCCACCGCAAGCTGGCGCACCCGGGCTATCACACCGACGCGCTCGGTGACGGAAATGGCCCCGCGCGCGTCAAGAATGTTGAACAGATGAGAACACTTGAGACAAAGCTCGTAGGCGGCTAACAGCGGATAGCGTTCCTTTTCGGCGGCGGACGCATTCCTGCTCTGTATCAAAGCATTAAAATTATTGATGAG
>DATEJX010000011.1:0-4117 GCA_035277785.1 Candidatus Angelobacter sp.
TGAGGAAGTATCGAAGTTTCTGGGCGTTTCTCCCACGCAGAAGATCAAGACGCTGGCTCTGATGGAATTGAAAGACGATCCCAAGAAGTCAGGTGAGAAGAAGACCAGGCCGGTGATTGTGCTGCTGCGCGGCGACCACACGCTGAATGAAGCCAAGCTGACCACGGCGCTGGGCGGGGCGGAGTTCCGTCCGATGCACGAGGAGGAGATTAGGAGGGTGTTTGGATCGCCGGCGGGATTTCTTGGTCCGGTGAAAGTTCCGGCTCTGGCCAGCGGCGAGCAGATGGGAAGCCACACGCAGGCGCTCATCCTGGATTCGCTGCCGCTGATGCTGGCGGATACGGCACTGAAGGGAAGGAAGAATTTGATCGCGGGCGCGAACAAAGAAGACTACCACCTGAAGAACATCACGCCGCTTAAAGATTTCCATCCTACGGAGTGGGTTGATCTGCGCAATGCGGCGGCGGGTGAAGGGTGTCCGAATTGCGGCGAGGCGCTGGCCGTCGGCAAGGCCATGGAGATTGGCCACATCTTTAAGCTGGGGGACAAGTACACCAAGTCCATGGGCGCCACCGTGCTGGACAAAGACGGCAAAGAGGTGAACCCGATTATGGGATGCTACGGCATTGGCGTTGAGCGCATCCTGACGGCGGCAACTGAGCAGAGCAACGACGCGGAGGGCTTCTGGCTGAGCCGGTCGATTGCGCCGTTTGACGTGGTGGTGACGCCGGTAAATACAAAGGATGAAGCGGTGATGAGGGCGTCGGAAGAGATTGCGCAGAAGCTGGAGAGCGCGGGATTCGACGTGCTGCTGGATGATCGCGAAGACAGGGCCGGAGTGAAGTTTAAGGACGCCGACCTAGTGGGAATACCTTATCGAATCAACGTTGGCAAGAAGGTTACGGAAGGGAAAGTTGAGCTGGTTACCCGCTCGACACGTAAATCTGAGGATGCTAACATCAGCGGCATTGAGAGCTATTTCAGGCAGATTGCGGGCTCCGAGTAGCTTTCCCCCATTTGCTTCTCGAGAGAATTTTCCTGAAACAGCAGCCGTGAGTTTTCGCACGCTCTCATCGTCGAGCGAAAGTTGTGCGCTGATGAGTCTCGCTTTTTGCCGTCCTGGCCGTGGTAGGGCAGAGGAGGAAGCAAAGGGGGATATGGAAAAACTAAAAGCAGTGATTGGGCTGCTGGTGATTGCAGCCGGATTTTACGTGGCCTGGAACATGATTCCGCCGTATTTCCACAATTATCAATTGCAGGATGATCTGGACGATATCGCCCGCCGGAACAGTTACACGCGCAACACTGACGATGACGTGAAGAAGATGGTGATTGAGAAAGCACAGGAAGAAGACATTGCGCTGAAGGAAGATGAGGTAACGGTCAGCCGCGGCGGAAACGGGCTGGGAATTTCTGTTAAGTACAGAATCCACATTGAGATGATGATCCATCCCGTGGATGTTGACTTTGCTGCCAATTCATTCAATAAACGGATATAATAGGGAACTGAAAAACAGAGTCCTCAGCACCAGCAGGTAACGCTCTGGCCCGCCATGCGTCTGAGAAAAATAATTGGCGAATCCGCCGGAGTTTTCGCTTGGCCATAAAACTTAAAATTCCTCGTGCTCAAGGCTCAGCAGCAGCTCTGAAGAGCCCCATCCTGCGTGCCGTGGTAGCGGCATGCCTGATCATTGCCCTGGTCTTCTTCGGGATCTTTTCCTATTACTACATTAAGTACCAAAAAATCGTAGACAAGCGCTTTTACGGGCCAATCTTTGCCAACACCGCCAAGATTTACGCCCAGCCGCGTGAGGTACGCATCGGCCAGAAGGCTGATCCCAAAGAGATTGCCAATTACCTTCGCCACGCCGGATACACCGAGTCGGGCGAGCAAGGCAAATCAAAGTTCGGCACATATCGCGTGCTGAAAGACTCCATTGAGATCAAGCCGGGCGAGGAATCCTATTACAACGCGGAAGGCGCAGTGGTCCGCGTCGCCTCAGGCAAGGTGGATAAGATTGCTTCTCTGGCCAATGACGGCGACCTTTCTGCCTACGAACTGGAGCCGCAACTGGTCACCGGCCTGTTTGACAGCCAGCAGAGGGCGAAACGTCGCATTGTGAAATATGACGATATCCCCAAGGTGATGGTGGACGCGGTTACGTCAATTGAAGACCGGCGGTTCTTCTATCACAGCGGCGTGAACTACGGGCGGTTGATAGAGGCGGCGCTCATTGACCTGAAAGAGGGTGGCGACCGGCAGGGTGGCTCGACTATCACCATGCAGGTGGCGCGTGGATTTTTCCTTTCGCCGGAGAAGAAGCTGAAACGTAAGCTCACGGAGATTCTGATTTCCATCGAACTGGAGCAGCGCTTCTCCAAGAAACAAATCTTTGAGCTGTACGCCAATCAGGTAGACATGGGGCAGCGCGGGTCGTTCACCATCACAGGATTCGGTGAGGCGGCGAACGCGTATTTCGGCAAAGATCTGAAGGACGTCACACTGCCGGAAGCAGCGCTGCTGGCGGGTCTGGTGCAGAGGCCGAGTTATCTCTCGCCGTATCGGCACCCGGAACGCGCGGTGGATCGGCGGAATTTGGTGTTGCAGTCGATGGTGGAGACTGGCGCAATTACTCAGGCTCAGGCCGATGCCGCAAAGGCGACGCCGCTGAAACTTGCTCCACAAAATGTTGAGGCCAGCGATGCGCCATACTTCGTGGATTTGATTCGCGAGCAACTGGTAGGAAAATACGGCGAAGACGAGCTCAATCACGAAGGCTATCGCGTGTACACCACCATTGATCCGCCGCTGCAGAAAGTTGCCGCGGACGCGGTGGATGTGGGACTGAAGGAAGCCGATGCGGCCATCAAGAAGCTGCGCACCAGGAGAGTGAAAGTCGGTAAGAAGTATGAGACCAAAGTGCTTGATGGTCCTCAGGCGCAGGTCGCGCTGGTGGCACTCGATCCCCATACCGGTGAGGTGCTGGCGCTGGTGGGTGGTCGGAACTACGGCTGGAGCCAGTTGAACCATGCGGTCGCCAAGCGGCCAACGGGATCGATATTCAAACCGTTTGTCTTCGCCACCGCTGTTAATAATGCCCTTACCAATGAGCAACCGGTATTCACGCCGGCGACGCTCGTCGATGACAGCCCAACAGCATTCATCAACGGCGATGACGTATATACCCCGCGCAATTTTGAAGAGAAATATCTTGGTCAGGTAACAGCGCAAAAAGCGCTCGATCTCTCCCTGAACAATGCAACGGTCAAAGTCGCGGAGATGGTGGGCTATGACAAGGTTGCTGCCCTGGCCAAAGCCGCCGGAATTACGTCTGTGAAGGCCACCCCTGCCATGGCTCTTGGCTCGTACGATGCCACGCCAATGGAGATGGCTTCTGCATACACGGTCTTTGCCAACGCAGGTACGCGGATCAATCCCATCATGCTCAAGTCCGTGCGCGATCCCAACGGCGACGTGGTGGACAATTTCCAGCCGCAAAAATCGCAAGTGCTCGATGCTCGTGTGAGCTACGTCATCACCAAAATGCTCGAGGGCGTGCTTAACAACGGCACTGCCGTTGGCGTTCGGGCGCGCGGTTTTACTGCGCCTGCAGCGGGAAAAACCGGCAGCTCGCACGATGCGTGGTTTGCCGGATACACCTCCAACTTGCTCTGCGTTGTCTGGGTGGGCTTTGACGACTACAGTGACGTCAAGCTGACAGGCGCTGCTCTCGCCCTGCCCATCTGGACAGAATTTATGAAGCGAGCCATCAGCTTGCCTGAGTATTCTGATGCGGGTCCCTTCACCCCTCCCCAAGGCGTAGTGGAGCTCACTCTGGACAAAGCAACGAATGAGATCGCCACCCCCGCCTGCCCGGATGATTACGCCACAGCGTTCATTGACGGGACGCAGCCCACGCAAACCTGCGAGCAGACGGCCTCCCAGAATCACGGAAATTTCTTTCAAAGAATGCTCGGCATGGAACCTAAACCGGCTTCTCCGCCGTCTAATACCAATGGGAGTTCTGTTCAGCCTCAGGGTCAATCCCCGACCGCCAATAGGGCTGCGGCGCCCACTCCTGAACCGGAAAAGAAGAAGGGGTTCTGGGGCCGAATA
>DATEJX010000012.1:0-2942 GCA_035277785.1 Candidatus Angelobacter sp.
TCACCAATACTGATTTCGCATTCTGGCTGGCGGCGGAAGACGTATGGCATGTGAGGCTGGAGGGTCAGCCTGTCCGCACGGACATGAATTTGACTGATACGGGTACGGTGCGTCTGGAAGGCGACCTTCGCCGTTCTCCTGATTTGCCGCAGATGCCAATAAAACTCGATATCGCCTGGGACAAGGGCCAGCTTGGCCAATTGTCCACTCTGGTGATGGGCAAGGACCGCGGCTGGCGTGGCGGGCTGAGCAGTAGCGCAGAGCTTTCAGGAACGGTAACGAACCTCCGCATTGTGGCTTCGGCCGAGATCAGGGATTTCCGGCGCTATGACATCAACCGCAACCAGATGCCCAGGGTGACTACGCGCTGCCTCGGGGATTACCAGCGCAGCTCCCTGGAAATGAAGTGTGACACCCCGCTGGGCAGCGGCGGCGTCCTGCTCACCGCCCGCTGGGCGGCCAAAACGCCGCATGATTACGATCTTTCCCTGGTGGCCACGCGCATCCCGCTATCCATGCTGACCACGTTTGCGCGGCACGCCCGTCGTACGCTTCCCGATGATCTGACAGCGACCGGCGACCTGAATGCGGCCTTCGGGTTCCATTCGCGCAATGGCGTGCGCGATTGGCACGGCACGGGAATGACTTCAGCATTTCTGTTGGAGTCGGCGATGGCAGAGAAACCGTTTGCCGTAACGCCCGTGCGCTTTCATATTGGTCCCGCGGAAAATGTGAATGCTGCGCTCACCAGAAAAGGCAAGCAAAAGCAGCAGCAACACAGCGCCTCTGACGATACGCTCACGTTTGATTCCTTTTCTGTGCAAATGGGCCCTTCCTCAGTACAAGTACAGGCCACTGCGGACGGAACTGGATACTGGCTGGGGGTAAAAGGGATGGTTCCGCTGGAGAGGCTGGTCGCCCTGGGGCGAACCACCGGCTTCTCTGCTGATATCGGGAATACCACGGCATCAGCCGTGGTGGACCTCAACGTCAGCGGTCCGTGGGCAAACTTTGCGCCACCCGCCGTGCGCGGCACTGCACATCTGCAAAATGTGGCATCGTGGATACCCGGGATTAAGGATCGGCTGGTGATTACAGAAGCTGATGCCCAGCTCAGCGAGATTGAACTGGTGCTAGCGAACATCAAGGCCCAGTTTGAACACACGCCGGTTTCCTTTGACGGAACGGTAAATCTTCCGTGGAACTGCCCCGGCGCCGCGCCGCCGTGTCCACTGGAGTTTGATCTGCATTCTGACTCGCTGGCAATGACAGATGTGGGCAAACTGCTGGGCGTCACGGAAAAGGGCTGGAGCATTCCCTTCTTTTCCGACTCCAGCAAGCTGCCGGATTTCCGCGCCGCCGGTACTTTGTCCGTAGGACAGTTCAGCGTGGCACAGTTGCCCCTGGAAAAATTCACGGCACATCTTCAGGTTGGCGAAAAGGCGCTGCTGGTCAGCCGCATCAACGCCAAACTTGCAGGCGGAACGGCACAAGGCGAGTGGCACGCGGACTGGAGCACGTCGCGGCCGCGTTTCACCGCGACAGGCAGCGCCAGCGGTGTGGCCATGGACCATCTTGATCTCAAACAGACGGATGTTGCTCTGGCCACATCCTGGGTGAGCGGGCACGCTGACTTGAACTATGCCCTTAAATTCGAAGGCGCAACTCCGGAAGAGATGGCCGATAGCGTGAACGGGCGCGTTGAATACGTCATCAACAATGGCATTTCGCATTCACTGCTGCTGGATGGAGACAAGCCTTTGAAATTCCAGAGTCTGCAGGGAGCGCTGGAGATTGAGAAACAAACGATACGCGTGCTGCCAAGCAAATTCAGAGCAGAAAACCGCATCTATGATATGAGCGGAACAGTATCCCTGGCTGACAAGCAGACGAAACTGAAGCTGAGCAACAGCGGTTCGCACTGGGATGTCACAGGGGCGCTGGACAAGCCGCTGATTGCCGCTTCGCCGCACATTGAAGCCACTGCCGCAAGAACACAATGAAATTCTCGTGGATCATTTTCACCGTTCTGCTGGTTTGCGCATTCGTTTACCTGAACCGGCGGGAAGATACAAAAGTTGCCGCCGCCGCATCAGCCATGGCACAGGGTACATCAGGAGGAACGCATCGGCTGGCCGGCAGCATGCAGGCCAAGATCAACTACATTGAGCAGAATGGGAGCAAAGCCCATCCCGACCAGCGCCCAACCGTGATAACGGAAGAAGAAGCTAATGATTACCTGGCCTCAGGGCAGGTAAAGTTGCCGCAAGGCGTAAACAAGGTCACGCTTGAAGGGCAGTCTGGACAGGTGAACGCCTTCCTGGTGGTTGATTTCGACAAGATTCGCGAAGGACAGAAATCCTCCAATCCTCTGCTGGGACTGTTCACAGGAATTCACAACGTAAAGGTCGAGTCCGATGCGGCCGGATCAGGCGGCATGGGCAAAGTGCATGTGAAGTCGGTCTATCTGGATGGCACAGAAATCCCCCACATGGCGCTTGAGTATTTCGTGGAGAAGTACGTCACGGCCAAATACCCGAATATCGGAATGGATTCGGAATTCAAGATGCCTGACAAAATCGATACCGCGACGGTGGGTTATCACAAGGTGACGGTGACGCAAAAATAGCAATTAGCATTTAGCCGTTAGCCAATCCTCATTCTCTCCAGTTCGACCATACGAAAAAGGCGTCCAGCCTGAACTATTGGTAATCCAATGTCTCAGACGGCAAGCGCGTGATTGCCGTTATATCATTGAACATTCAGTATTTTTAACCAGAAGGGGCTGTTCTGATGCCACGATTTGAATATCGCGACTTGCATCCGATTCCGGCGGCGGAGAAGGCGTTTCTGGACTGGATCCAGAAGCTGGACAGGGATTTCTCCAATCGGGATTTCGAGCATCGCTGCAAGGTGGTACGCGAGGCGCTGCATGAGCTCTA
>DATEJX010000013.1:0-17120 GCA_035277785.1 Candidatus Angelobacter sp.
CGCATGGTGGTGCCGGAAGAAGTTTACCGGCAAATTAAGGACAGGATTGTGTATAAGGCCGGCTAGAGATCACTTGCAATCGGGTGATCGAAGACTCCTGAAATTCAGATCACCCGATCACCGGATGACACGATCACCCGATGTTGTTACTTGTTCTTCCACACCGGCTTTCTCTTCTCAATTACTGCGCGGAGACCTTCCTGCACGTCTTCCAGGCTCATAAGTTCGTTAAGGTAGAGGTCCTGTGAAGTCTTCATGGCCTGCTTCAGCGGCTGGCCAATCGAGTTGCCGATCACGCGCTTGGTCACTTCCAGAACCGGACCGCTGAATTCAGAGATGCGGGCCATCAATGATTCAACGTAGTTCGGCAATTCCGATTCAGAGACCACTTTGTTGACAAAGCCGAAGCGCAACGCGTCTTCCGCGGTAAGAGCTTCTCCGGTCAGGATCAACTCGTAAGTCTTTTTTTGTCCGATAATCTGCGGCAGCATCACGGCGGCAAAAGGAGGGAACACTCCCAGCTTCACTTCCGGCTGGGCGAATTTCGCTTTTGGTGTGGCAATGACCACGTCACCAAAACCTACCAGTTCCGAACCTGCGCCAATGGCGGGTCCGTTCACCACTACAACCACGGGCTTGGAGATGTCCACCATGGCCTGAAACACGCGAGTGAATGCGTCCAGCGTCTGGAATACGCGGTCCGGACGTGAATCTTCCAGTGAAATGCCGGCGGAGAAGGCCTGTTGCGAAGATTCGAGCAGAATGGCTTTGACGTCAGCGCGACCATTCAGGCTTTCAATAGCCTCAGCCATTTCTTTCATCATCGGTACAGTCAGCACATTGTGCGGAGCATGGCTCATGGTGAGCCGTGCCATAAAGTTCGAGATTCCAAACTGAATGTACTTGAGCGGCTTTGGCGCCATTCTGGTGTCGCCGGACAAATCGGGTTCAGCCGCTGCGGGCCGTGTGGCCATGGATCACCTCAAAATGGTCATTTTCCGGATTCACGCTGATTATGTGGCCAATCACTCGTAAGTTCAAGCCAGAGAACCCCTTAAGGGGTACTCGCAAGTGCACGTTCTGCCGGGTGGGACATCCACCCAGGTGTTGACCTTTTGTAGTCCTTTCCTCTCTTCATTCATTGACAACATTGTGAGCTGGCGAACTAACGTTTGCTTCGCCGGCCAGCTGAGAGCCGGCCTTTTCTATTTCCATCCCGGTTCGTACAATGCCTTCATGAAGATCGCTTTGGGCGCGGACCATGCCGGATTTGAGCTGAAAGACAGGATCAAGCAGCACCTTCAGCAAAAGGGCATTGAGATCCATGATCAGGGCACAAATTCCCCGGAGTCGGTGGATTATCCTGACTTCGCCCGGCTGGTGGGGCATGAAGTTGCCCAGCACCGCGCTGATCTGGGAGTTCTGGTTTGCGGCAGCGGCATCGGCATGGCGATTGCGGCCAACAAAGTGGAAGGCATTCGCGCCGCCAATGTCTCCAGCGAGTATGAAGCCCAGATGAGCCGTGAGCACAACAATGCCAACGTGCTTGCGCTCGGCGCTCGCATCCTGAATCCTGAACAGGCCCTGGCCATCGTGGATAAATGGCTGGCCACGCAGTTTGCCGGCGGTCGCCATGAGCGCCGCGTGGAAAAGATCACTCAGATTGAAGCAGAAGAGGCGCAGTCCGCCCAGGCGCAGTCGAAGTCCTGATGTTTTCACGGTGGGTACGCGGCGAATTTGAGATCACGACTGATCCGTCAAGAATCGATCTCAGAATGGTTCATGAGTTCCTGACCAGCTCTTACTGGGCCGCCGGAATCCCTCTCGAAACCGTAGAGCGTTCAATCAGGAATTCGCTCTGTTTTGGCATTTACACAGGTAATCGTCAGGTTGGATTTGCCCGCGTCATTACGGACCGTGCCACTTTTGCATATCTCGGGGACGTGTTCGTGCTGCCGGAGCATCGCGGTCAGGGTCTAAGTAAATGGATGATGGAATGCATCATGGCTCATCCTGAACTGCAGGGATTGCGCCGCTGGTCTCTGCTGACGCGTGATGCTCATGGACTATATCAGCAGTTCGGCTTCACTGAGCTCAAGTCTCCGCAGCGCTGGATGGAGCGCCACGATCCGGAAATTTACGCCCTGAAGCATGGGAATAAAGGACCGCAGAAGTAGTAAGATTTTTGAGATTATGAAAAACGCCGTGATGTCCCGCCAGCTTTCGCAAGCCGATCCGGAAATTGCCCAGGCCATTGCCAATGAAGCGCAACGCCAGCATGAAGGACTGGAGCTGATCGCATCAGAGAATTTTGTCAGCCTTGCCGTGCTGCAGGCCGCAGGGTCTGTGTTCACCAACAAGTATGCGGAAGGGTATCCCGGAAAGCGCTACTATGGCGGTTGTGAATTTGCTGATGTTGTGGAGAATCTTGCGCGTGACCGCGCCAAACAGCTGTTTGGCGCCGAGCACGCCAATGTTCAGCCACATTCCGGCTCTCAGGCCAACATGGCGGCTTACATGTCATTGCTGCAGCCGGGAGATGCAATTCTCGGCCTCAATCTTGCGCATGGCGGCCATCTCACGCACGGGCATCCGCTGAACTTCTCCGGCAAGATGTACAAGATCATTCCTTATGGCGTGCGCAAGGACACTGAGACAATTGATTATGACGAGCTGGAGCAAATTGCCGAGCGCGAGCGGCCGAAGCTGATCGTAGGCGGTGGCAGCGCCTATTCCCGCATCATCGATTTTGCGCGTATGCGGCAGATCGCCGACAAGATAGACGCTAAATATATGGTGGATATGGCGCATTTTGCCGGACTGGTTGCCGGCGGAGTCCATCCATCTCCTGTGCCGCACTGCCATGTTGTAACCACCACCACACATAAAACTTTGCGCGGGCCCCGCGCGGGAATGGTTCTTTCCCGGCAGGAATTTGCCGCAGGCGTGGATAAGATCACTTTCCCGGGCATTCAGGGCGGGCCGCTGGTGCACATTATTGCCGCTAAAGCTGTCTGCTTTCATGAGGCTTTGCAGCCATCCTTCAAAGACTACGCTCAACAGGTGGTCTTGAATGCAAAGACGCTTGCGCAGAAGATGATTGATGAAGGCTTCCGCGTAATCTCCGGCGGCACGGACACCCATCTGTTCCTGATGGACGTGTTCTCCAAAGGCATGCTGGGCAGCGAAGCTGAAAACGCGCTGGGCCAGGCGGGAATTACGGTCAACAAGAATGCCATTCCGTTCGATACTAACCCTCCGCTCAAGCCCAGCGGCATTCGCATCGGCACACCCGCGCTGACTACACGCGGTATGAAGGAAAAAGAAATGGTTCAGGTGGGGGCATGGATTGCTGAGTCGCTGAACAACCATAAAGACACGCAGGTGCTGGCGCGCATCCGCCGCCAGGTGCACGAGTTGGCAGATGCCTTTCCGCTCTATCCTGAGTTGCGGGAAGCGGTAGGCGTGGTGTGAGCTTTTGATGGCGAGATCGACCACAAGATTCTTGCGATTGTGAAGAACGAGGGGTTCTTCCCGAACAACGTTGAGCGGGAGCTCACTGAGTTTGCCTTGCATGTTTTCGAACATGTTCCGGGCAAAAAGATGACGGTCGGCGGGTTCAAGGGAAAAGAAGCATCTCTCAAGTATCTCGAGGATTGCCAGGATCATTCGATAGCGTGACGACGAGCTCCTACATAGGCGCCATCTTCAGTATTCTCCCATTCCCAATATCTACCACATATAACTCGCCACTCTGATCCTGGCCGAATGAACTTATAGTCAAGCCGGTATCGTTGAGCAGGGTGCGCGTGAACGTGCCCGGAGGACCTTCCTGCAAAGTCCAAATTCTCCCGTTCAGGTCGCCGAAAATATATTGTCCCTGCAAGCCCGCCAGCGCAGCTCCGTGATAGACAAAGCCGCCAATCACCGCCTGACCTTCTGGATGAGGAATGTCCACGATTGGGAGCATAAGGCCGCTCATGTTGCATCCGCTTGGCGGGTTGAAGCAGTGCATGCCCTCCATGGTGTTCCAGCCGTAGTTGCCGCCCTTCTGCACAATATCCACTTCTTCAAACTTGTCCTGACCCACATCCGCGACAAAGAGCCTGGCGCTCGTGTGGTCAAACGAGAATCGCCACGGATTGCGGAAGCCGAACGCGAAAATCTCCGGCAGCCCGCCTCCGTTGACAAACGGATTATCAGGAGGAATCGCATACGGCAGTCCCGGACTGGTGTTGTTCACGTCAATGCGCATCATCTTGCCCAGCAGAATATTCGTGTCCTGGCCATGACCAAACGGATCTCCCCCGCCTCCGCCATCTCCAAGCCCAAAATACAGGAATCCATCCGGGCCAAAGGCAAGCTGTCCTGCTTTGTGGTTGGGGAAGTTGGATACCTGGTCCACCACCAGCAGAATGCGTTCGCTGGCCGGGTCGGCCACATTAGGATTGGCAGCACTCGCCTGAAATTCAGAGATCACGGATTGAAACTGACCGGCATTGTCGCGAACATAGTTCACATAGAACTTTCTGTTCTGCTGAAACGCGGGATGGAACGTGACTCCGAGCAAACCCATCTCTGTCCCGGAAAAGTTGGGCACGATTTTGGAACTGAGATCCAGGAAAGGTTGCGGCAGCAACGTCCCGCTCTGGATAATTCTGACGAACCCGCCCTGCTCGACCACAAAAAGCCGTCCAGAGTTGTCCGGGGGCTGCTCCAGATCAAGCGGAGAGCTCAAGCCAGTGGTGATCGCTTGCAAACTTATCGAAGAAGAAGAGGTCGGCTGTTTCGCACCTCCGCAACCGGCTAAGATTGCAGCCAGGGTAAGTAACACGCTTAGAAATCTGGCTTCCACAAACACCTTCACTTACAGCGGCTTGGCCGCTCAAAGACAATCATAGTCCCGGGGAGAGGAGCACTGTCCAAAACCGGCGAGTACGGCTGACGAGGCACACACCTTAATCCGCCTGCTCTAGCCCTCCTTTTTGCCCGAAATTGCTTCCAACTGAATGCCGAATGTTTGTTGAGGGTGTTTTGGGTGTTGCTGAAGTTATCACAAGCCGCATGTTTCTTGCTGATTGCCAGCCTGGGTGCAATTGCTCAGGCCTCGGGCGAAAAAGCTTCTGCTCCGGATGTGAATAGCATTGTTTCTCGAATGTTGGCTGCTCAGCAGCACAACCGCGAGCAGGTGAAGCAGCCGCTCACCGTGAAGCGTGACTACCAACTCCTGGACAAGGAGCAGGCCCAGAAAGCCCAGGTGATTGCCCACATTACCTATGCTCCTCCCAACGAGAAGCAATACCAGATTGAGAGCAGCCATGGGGGCATGGGCGAGAAGATCCTGAAAGACGTGCTGGCTAAAGAAGTTCAACCATCCAAGGATCCTGAGCGTCAGGAGTTTTCTCAGAAGAATTACGAAATCCAGCTTCTACGGACGGAGTCAGTGAACGGACATAGCTGCTACGTTCTCGGACTCACTCCCAGGCGCGATGATAAAGAGCTGATTTCCGGGGAAATCTGGGTTGATCAGCAGAGCTACAACGTTCGCCGCCTGGAGGGAACTCCGGCCAAGAATCCTTCCTGGTGGATTCGTGATCTCCATGTGCTCATGGACTTTGCTGACGTGAATGGGATGTGGCTGCGCACGTTTACCTACGCAGTGGCCAACGTTCGCTTTAAAGGCAGATATGAGATGGTGGCAAGAGATCTCGAGTATCATCGCGCGCCAGAGCAGGTTGTCCGCCGCTACCATCGTTCCCGTCCAGCCATTATGACCGGAGCAGCCATCAATCCCTAAGAATCCTAAGTCTCCCGCGCTCTTTCTCTAAGCCTATCCAGCTGCATCTCGAACTCTGTAAGTTCCTATGCTTTCAGCAAGCTAAGCCAGAGTCAGTATGCTATTACCAACGTAAGTTGCCTGTTCTTATAGCAGCAAGTATTCTTCGTTTCGATTTTTCTTACTTCCGGTACGACTGGGCGGCGCCTGCACAGGCGTTAGGTGCGGTTCCTGAGAACTCTCCTCATGCTCCAGCCAAGTTAGCTGACATTTTCGGAGACAAACAAGTGAACAGGCGTTTGATTGTTGCAGCGTCAATGGTGGCAATGTTGTTTTCCGTTGCCGTTCCTGCCAGCGCAGGCAATGTTACAGGGAAGATCAAGTTGGACAAAGTTGCGTCCGCCTCGGCCGGCACTCCGGCAGGCGATAAAGAGCACGTTGTCATCTGGCTGGAAGGCCAGGATGATGCCAAGCCGCCGCAGGATGCGGTAAGAATATCGCAGCGCAACCTGCAATTCTCACCTGATTTCCTGATCGCCGTGAGGGGCCAGCGAGTTGACATGCCGAATGATGACGATGTCGCCCACAATGTGTTTTCCTTCACCGGCATGAACACATTTAATCTCGGCATCTACGCCAAGGGTGAGTACCGGTCAGTTACGTTCGACAAGACCGGAATTGTAGATATGTTCTGCTCCATCCACCGGCAGATGCACGCGCGCATCTTCGTAGTGCCTACCCGCTATTACGCCGGCGCTCTTCCCGGGCAGTCGTTCTCAATCAATGACGTTCCTCCGGGCAAATACGTTTTGAAAGCCTGGCATGAAAGGTCCCGCATGTTGGAGCGCACAGTGATTGTTCCCAAAACCGGGGTAGTCACTGAAAACCTTGTGCTTGAACCCGGCGCTGCCTCCAATGATCCGGTAAAACAAGCCGCCAGGTAACTCAACCAGAGCAGTTGAAAGATTGAACGCAAGGAGTCCAAGAGGATGGCCCGCAAGAAGTTTGGTTATCCGGTAAGCATTGCCGTTGTTGTGCTTGTTACGGCAATGTTCGCTTCAAAAAGTTTTTCCGCTGATGAAAACAGACCGCCGATGCCTTCCATCAGCCCTGAGATGGTGGACGCCATGAAGGTCCTGCCCGGAGGACTCGCCGCATTACCTGCGGTTCCGGTGCCGCAGGAGAATCCACAGACTGAGGCCAAAATTGAATTAGGCAAGCGGCTGTTCTTTGATACTCGTCTATCCGGCGATTTCAGCAGCAGTTGCGCCACCTGCCATAACCCGGCAGCCGCATTTACTGATGGCCTTCCGCGCTCGCGCGGATTTGCCGGCAAGACTCTGCTGCGCAACTCGCCTACGGTGCTGAATGCCGCCTACAACACGGCACAGTTCTGGGATGGCCGCGCAGCTACTCTCGACGAACAGTGCAAAGGGCCGCTGCTTTCTCCGCAGGAGATGAACATGGTGGACGAAAAGCATCTGGTCGACCGCCTGAACGCCGTTCCCCAGTACCGCCAGGATTTTCAGACAGTATTTGGGTCCGGCCCGTCCCTGGACAATGTGGCGCATGCCATTGCTGCGTTTGAGCGCACGCTGATTACGCCGGACTCACGCTTCGATCATTATGCTCTCGGCGATAAGAGCGCACTCACTGACCAGGAAAAGCGAGGTCTGATCGTCTTCTTCGGCAAAGGCTCCTGTTCCGAGTGCCACAAAGGAGCGAACTTCACTGACAATCTCTACCATAATCTCGGCGCCAAACCAGTGCCGGGCAATCCTGAAGACCTTGGGCGCTTTGCTATTACTCATAATCCCGCTGATCGCGGCGCGTTCAAAACACCCACACTTCGCAACGTAGCGCTGACAGCTCCTTATATGCACGATGGTTCCGTCGCCACGCTGGAAGACGTGGTGGAATTTTATGATCGCGGCGGCGATGGCGCGTCCAATCAATCAAAGCTGATATTCAAATTAAATCTAACCGCACAGGAGAAGCAGGACCTGGTTGCATTCCTTAAAACCCTGACGGGCGCCATCCCGCAGGTTCAACCACCGAAGACATACACCGTGAAAAATGGGCAAACCTCCGGAGGCCAGGGACAGTGATGCTGCGAGGAAAAATTGTGGGTTTCCTGGCAGGAATTCTTGCCTTGGGAATTGCGGTAGGGGGATATGAATTCCATGTTCGCCATGTGGCTGCGGCCGCTGCCGCAGCGATGCCGACTGCTCAACTGGCTCAGGGTAATTTGAAGCAATTGATGCAGTCCAGAGTGCATGAGGAATACACATTTTTGAGCTTTACCATCTGGCATGACCAACCGCTGACGCCGGAGAAGATGGATTCCATCGCTGCCTCTTCAGGGCGCATCATGGGCATTGCTCATGACCTTACAGCGTACGAGGCTGTTTACAAGCAGCAGGGTTGGAGCCAGCAGGACGTTCAATTCTTTGATGACAAGCGTCTTCAACTCACGCAGGTGGCTGAAGAGCTGAAAAAAGCGGCGCAGAAACACGATTCATCTGGCGTGACCAGCTTCTTCATCCATCTCGATAACACTTGCCAGGGTTGCCATCGCCACTTCCGTCCTGATCTTTCCTGGACGTAACGCGATCCGGTACTGGAGCCAAACTTTGCGGTGGAGCAGACCTCTTCTGCTCCACCCAACCTTGCAATGGCCGTCAGCGCCCAATTAGATTGGGTGAATGGGATTCCGATCAATTGCGCGCGGTCTGTTCGCCAGCTTCTTCTCAGTGTGCCTGATTTTTCCCTGCCTGACACACGCACAGAATAAAACGTCCTCTGGAACACAGGGCGAGACGTGGAACTTTGCTGTTTCCGGAGACTCCCGCAATTGCGGCAATGTAATCATGCCGGCAATTGCCGCCGGTGCAAAAAAGGATGGGGCTGCTTTCTACTGGCATCTCGGCGATCTCCGCGCCACATATGGCCCGGATGAGGATTACAAGGCGGAACCTCAAAACCGCGGACACGTAGTGGATAAAACTACATATCTGAATGAGGAATGGCCTGACTTCATTCAAAACCAGGCTATGCCATTTGATCCTTTGCCATTCTTCCTTGGAATCGGCAATCATGAAACAGCACCACCGAAAACGCGGGCCGAGTTTACTGAGCAGTTCAAGCAGTGGCTGAATTCGCCGGCTATCAAAAACCAGCGCGCCGCTGACCGCGACTGGGACAAAGGGCCGGATCCGCGTACTTACTATCATTGGATTCAGAGCGGCATTGACTTTGTCTATCTCGATAACGCCACCAAGGACCAGTTTGACCATCAGCAGCTGGACTGGATCGAGAAAGTACTCAAGCATGCAGGCAGCAATAGCTCAGTGCATACGCTGATTGTAGGGATGCATGTGGCGCTGCCCAACAGCCTTGCCTTTGTCCACAGCATGAACGATTGGCCGCTGGGAATAAGCACGGGTGAACGTGTTTATGCCGATTTGCTGCAATTCAAGAAGAAGACCGGCAAGCCGGTATATGTCCTGGCCAGCCATTCTCACTTCTTTATGACAGACATTTTTGACAGCGATTACTGGCGCGATCACGGTGGTGTGCTGCCCGGATGGATTGTGGGTACCGCCGGCGCCGTTCGCTATCGCCTGCCCGCGCTGGCCTCTCGCGCCAAAGAGGCAAAGCAGCAAGTATATGGATATTTGCTCGGCACGGCGCACCCGGATGGCACCGTAGATTTTTCATTTCGCGAGATTCAACGCGGTGATATTCCTGCCGACATCGTTCAGCGCTACACCCCGGCCCTGGTGGATTATTGCTTCAAGCAGAATTCTGAGGTTCTGCCGCCGCCTGCAGCGGCAAAATAAACGCAACACGTTCTGGATTTATCGAGGGTTATTCGCGGATGAGGATGCCCCTGTTGATTTGCTGCTGGTATATGTGATCGCTGATTACCAATGGCAACATCGCAAACTGCCGGTTGCCATTTGCGATCATAACCACATCCCGGTGCGGCTCCAGCGTGTATGGCTAAAGAAATTACCAGGGATGGACGCATAAAATGCCAGCCGGTGTTCCAGACTTTCATCCAACCACTTTGAAGTGGGTGCGTCGTAAGACCAGTAGACGAACATCGGTTCACCGATCACATTTTCCACTGGCACATATCCCCAGTCGCGGCTGTCGCTGGAGTTGTCGCGATTGTCTCCCAGAACAAACAACTTGCCCGCTGGAACCACTGCGGGCGCCATCTGCTCATATCTTGAATAGATTGATCCGCGATGCACAGCATACGGTTCCGCCACAGCCCGGGAATTGATGTACACCACGCCGTCGCGAATTTCCACGCGATCGCCGCCCACAGCAGCCACCCGCTTGAGATAAACCTCTGTCATGTCCTTGGGGTAACGGAACACAACGATGTCACCACGATGAATCTTTTTGAGCATGGGCAGGCGCCAATTGAGCAGCGGAATTTCTGGCCCATAAAAGAACTTGTCCATGAAAAGATGGTCTCCCACAAGGATGGTGCCTTCCATGGAGGCCGTTGGAACCAGTGACGCTTCACCGATGAAAATTCTTACGCCCAGAACGATCAATGCCATCATCACCAGTCGTCCGGTGGAGCGCCGCCAGAAAGAAGATGCAGGCGAAGCTGGCGTTTCTTCTTGCGGGATTTCATCATGAACCAAGTGTTCGGCGGGCGCTGCAAGAGTCGACGCTGCAGAATCTGCCGGCGCGGGTTGCTCGCAAAGGTCAAGTACTTGCATAAAGGCGAAGTGTTACCGCAATTGTTTGGCTCCTTCCCTGCGGTAACAATCAGGTAAACACCTGCACATGAAACACGCTGGCACCCTGCCCGGGAGTAATTGTTCGTAACACCTGTGTCATTCCCCCGTTTGTTGTTTCGCGGTCTGTTGCTTTAAAGACGGGCACTTTTGAGAAGTATTTTTGCCTTGCTGGAACGGCAGGCCTGCGACGAAAGGGCGTTAGTAGCGCGTTACGTTCGTCAGAGAGTCGACAAAAGTCAGAGGAAAATGTCTGCTATAATCAAGGTCTGCCCAGCACTTACGCACATCCGTAAAGTGCAGTTTTCATGTCGGGGAGTGGCTCAGCCTGGTAGAGCACCTGGTTCGGGACCAGGGGGTCGGAGGTTCAAATCCTCTCTCCCCGACCATTTCTTTTCGGCGACCTACAGCCATCTGCAGAAAATCAAAACCGACCCACTTGGTATTGGCCCAGGTGCTCTAGCTGCCGGATACGCATAAACGCTGCACTTCGTGCCTATCGCAGGGTGCACGACCCTCTCAAAATCGACTACAAGGCCCGCTGGCGGACTTTGTGTCAGTCCACGCATGAAACTCTCGCCTGGGTTGACATCCGACCCAAGCGGTGCAATGCTTAGGTCGGATGCCAACCCAAAAGAATACCGAGGACCGAATTGCCTTGTTGCAGGGGACGTTGGACCTGCTGATTCTGAAGATCCTTGTCCTGGGGCCTTGTCATGGCCAGGGCGTGGCGCGGCTGATACAACGCCAATCAGAAGAGGTCCTTTTTGTGGATCATGGTTCGCTGTACCTGGCCCTGCAGAGGCTCGAAGACAAGAAGTGGATCACTGCAAAGTGGGGCGTGAGCGAGAATAACCGCAAGGCGCGGTTCTATTCGCTGACGGCCAAAGGCCGTGAGCAGTTGGTGGAGAAATCGAGCGAATGGCAACGGCTGACGAGAGCGATGGAATTGATTCTCAGGAACGTGCGACCTCGTAGCGAGGAGATATAGAGATGTTCGGGCGCAAGCGAAGCAGGGACGATTTTGCAGAAGAGATCACGGCGCATATTGAGCTCGAAGCGGATGAATTAAAACGTGAAGGCTTGACCGACGAGGATGCGCGCCGCCAATCGAGGATCGAATTCGGCAATGTGCGCGTGGCGCAAGAACGCTTTTATTTAAAGGACCGGGTGGAGTGGCTCGACCATTGGCTCCGCGATGTGAGCTTCGCGATTCGCCAGCTGGTCAAAAATCCTGGCTTCGGCGCCACGGCAATTTTAGTGCTGGCTCTGGGAATCGGCGCGAGCGTGGCGATCTTCGCGTTTGTCGACGCGGCTCTCATCAAGCCACTTCCTTACGCAGATCCCCAACGACTGGTCCGAGTGACGGAAAGCGAACGGGTCGCCTCTCTTGTGAACATATCGTACCTCGACTATGAAGACTGGAAGAGACAGAACACGGTCTTCAGCTCCCTTGATGCCTTCACGGGAGGGGACTTTGTGTTGAGTGCGCCCACGGGCGCCGAGCCGCTGCGGGGGGAACGGGTCAGTGCCGGGTTCTTTCGCACGCTGGGTGTGGCGCCTGTGCTGGGCCGCGATTTTGATCCCAGCGAGGAGATTCCGGGCGCGCCGAATTCGATCATGCTAAGCTACGGAACCTGGCAGCGGAGGTTTGGTGGCGTAAAGGATGTGATCGGACAATCGGTGAAGCTGAGTGGTATTTCCTACACCATCATCGGCGTCCTGCCCCAGGATTTCGAATTTGCACTCGGTGATGATCCGGAGTTCTGGGCAGCCCTCCAGCCGGTCAACAGCTGCGAGAAGCTGCGAGATTGTCACAATCTCTATGCAGTCGGGCGTCTGAAAGACGGGGTCTCAGTTCAGACGGCTTTGGCCAACGCCCAGGCGATTGCTCGACAGCTGGAATTACAGTATCCGGACTCCAACCGCGACCGTGGGGCAAGCGTTATGCCATTGTCGGATGCAATTGTTGGGGAGATTCGCCCCATCCTGTTGTTATTGCTTGGTGGTGCCGGACTTCTGCTGCTGATCGCCTGCGTGAACATATCGAGCCTGCTGGTAGTGCGCTCTGAAAGCCGCAAGCGTGAAATCGCGGTGCGCGGTGCGCTGGGCGCTTCTCTTGCCCGGCTCGCCTGCCAGTTCGTGGCGGAAGGCGCGGTGCTTGTTGCCGGCGGTTTGCTGGCTGGCCTGGCGCTGGCGGATGTACTCATGCAGATTCTGCGTCGGCTCATCTCAGCGCAGATGATGGCCGCCATGCCCTATCTTCGGGGACTGGGCGTAAACACCCACGTGTTGCTGTTCGCGTCGATTCTGGGTCTGCTCGCCTTGATATTGTTCTCGGTCACGTTGATTTTCCATCTATTGTCTTCTGACATGCGCGACGGCCTGGCCGAGGGAGGCCGCAGTTCGACGGGCACCCTCTGGCGACGGGTAGGAGGGCGCCTCGTGGTGATTGAACTCGCAACCACAATGGTGCTGCTGACGGGAGCCGGTTTGCTGGGTAAGAGCCTTTATCGGCTCTTGCATGTGGACGTAGGATTTCCGGCTGATCACCTGGCCACCCTCTCCGTTCGATTGCCGGATGCGGCATTTCCTAAAGAGGTGCAAAAGGTCGACTTTACCCGGCGGCTGATAGATCGCGTCGAGGGTTTGCCGGCAGTACGCGCCGCGGCCGTCACCAGCCGGTTGCCGGTAACGTGCGGGTGCAATTCAGACTGGGTAAGAATTGTAGGCAGACCGTATAACGGGATTCACATTACGGTCAATGAGCGCGAGGTGAGCGCTGGATTCTTCCGCACGCTTCATGCAAAGCTACTGGCAGGCCGCTACTTTACAGATGCCGAGGACGCGTCGAAGCCCAACGTGGTGGTCATTAACCACACCCTTGCCCGAAAGTATTTTCCGCAGGAGGACCCTGTCGGAAAACAAATTGGCGACCCCACACTGAGTCCATCGTCAATTAAACAAATCGTCGGAGTGGTGGAGGATTTCAGGGATGGGGCGCTTGATGAAGAGCAAGGGCCAACAGTTTATTATCCTTTCAACCAGAACCCAAGTCCAAATTTTTCCCTAATGGTCCGCACGTCTCAGGACGAGCGGACGATCCTGCCGGCGGTTGCAACCACGATCCGTGAGTTGAACCGTGACGTGGGAATCGAGCAGGGGTCGACCATGAATGAGCAAATCAATAGCTCACAGGTAGCATACTTTCATCGCTCCACGGCGTACCTGGTCGGAGGTTTCGCGGCGTTGGCTTTGGTTCTGAGCACTGTTGGTCTCTACGGCGTCATTGCATACTCCATGAGCCGACGGACGCGGGAGATCGGTGTCCGCATGGCATTGGGGGCGCAGCGATGGTCGATTCACCGGATGGTTTTTCGAGAGGCCGGTTGGCTGGCTGCAATTGGAATCGCAATTGGATCGGTTTGCTCAGCGGCCACAAGCACGCTGATGCGGGGGCTTTTGTTCGGAGTGCAAGCGTGGGATTTTTCAACGTTGGCGGTTGTCGCCACCGTGCTTGTCGTTTCGGCCCTGGTTGCCAGCTATGTTCCCGCACATCGCGCCGCATCTGTGAATCCTGTACAGGCCCTGCACGCCGAGTAGCCTGGCCATTAAGGACCGCCGATCCCTACTTGTGCCAGTTGCCGAGCAGCAAATCGAGTCGCAGGCGGCTGCTTACACACACGCAGCAGAAAACGTCCTCCGAAACGGGCTTCTGAAAAGTAGCAAGAAGTAATATGTGTCGGGTCCAAGCCCAATTGAATCCCGAGAGAGCCCTTTCATGGATGGCTCTAGATCGGACCCGACTGTAGACGATTTTGTAGCTGTCAAAGCCTCAAAGAGCCACAAAGTTCAACGGACTTCAACGAGCGGCCCGCAACAGGTTCAATATCAATCAGTTAAGAACTACAAGACTCCACAGCGTTCAATAGGGGATAGAATCTGGTTCGGGACCAGGGGGTCGGAGGTTCAAATCCTCTCTCCCCGACCATTTCTTCAAGTACTTACGAACATGCATCCGCACTGAAGAGCGGACCACTTGGTTTTTGGCCAGGTGCTCTAGCTGCCTCATTCGCATAAATGCTGTACTTCGTGCATATCGCAAGGTGCATGACCATCTCAAAATCGACTACAGCCACTTGGGCCTGCGTCGAGATCGATCTCGTTGTCAAGGCCTGAGGCGGCGCATGGAGGTCGATCTCATGAAGTAAGCATTTGAGATTTCGGATGTGCGCGGCGACTACTTGCGCGATTGCGACTTCCGCCGATTCGCGGGCACACCCCTTCGTCTCCTCGTTACGGGCTTCGTGGTGTCGGCTGACTCAAACAAATGCCGAATGCCGTGTTCCAACAGTTTGACAGCCCTGTCCAAAGCGCCGAGTTGTCCAACCCGCACTACTGCGACGGACAAGTGCAACTCAAATGACGGGGGGCGCAACACTTCAACTGTGCCTATGAATTCTTTCCTGGCAATAAAGCGAGCCGGCAGCAGCCCGACTCCATATCCTGACTGAATGAGTGCCAGATGCAAATGTACGTTGTGGTGGATTTCGGCTGCAATCGTTGGGGTGACGCCGGCACGCTCCATCTGATCGATGAGGCTAGCCCGAAGCAAGCACCCGGGCGGATTGAGCACCCAAGGTGCTCTGCCCAAACTTTCCCAATCACCGCCCACGTTGCCTGCGGCGCCTTGAACGATCTCCATATGGTCGCGAGCGATGACATTTGTCAAAAGAGGTGGAGGCGCGGTTTTACCTTCGGGCAAAAACACGACAGCAACGTCGAGTTCACCGGCAAGCAGCCGGTTGAACAATTCACCGGTAAGTCCGCTCAACAGCCGCAGTTGGACCTTGGAGTATTTTTCAGTCAGCGCCCGAATAGGTTCGATAAGCGTCCCCTCGGCCAGGGCATGCGCGAGCCCGATGCGCAAGAGGCCGTGAGGTTCGGCGTCGGGCGACGCAAGAGATCTCAGCGCCTCCGTCCGCTGCAACATATCTCGCGCCCGCTCAAGCACCCTGTAGCCCAGCGCGTTCAGGCGCGGCGGCTTCGTTGAGCGGTCGAGTAACTCAGCACCCAATTCAGCCTCCAGCCTTTGCAGTTGCCGGGTTATAGCCGATGGTGTCCGGAATAGACGATCAGCTGCGCCGGCAATGGACCCGGCCTGGGCAAACTCTACGAGCGCGTGTAAATCGTCGAGCACGGGATCCTCCTAAAGTAACGCCTAAAACCTCCTCCCAACTAATAGTAGGATCGTGCGAAAAAAGCAACATCATTGTGAGAATAATGAACTTGTGGAATGTGTCGGTCCTCCGTTACAAAGAACAAGAAGCTTAGGAAAGACACAATGATTGACTTCCACATGAAGAAGATTCTGAGTCAGTACGGAGTGTGCGCGCTTGCGGTCGCTCTGATGGTGCCGTTGGCGCGGGCGCAGTCGGCAGGATTGCAGGCCGCCTTCGCAAAAGATGCCGGAACGCTTTCCGACAAATTCACCGGACTCGCGCGCGTTATGTCGGGCAAGTACGACTGGAAGCCCGCCCAGGGCGTTCGCTCCGTCGCCGACGTCTTCAACCTGATCGTTAAAGAGAACGGCCTGCTCGCCGGCGTGCTTTCGGGCACACCGAATACTGGGGCATCGCCCGCGCCCATCACCGATCCGGAGAAAATGCAGGAAGCTCTGAAGGCTTCTTACCGCAATCTGCAAAAAGCGATTGCGGGACTTCCCGACAACGACCTGCAGGCGCCGGTGAAACTGTTCGGAAAAGACATGACGAAGCAGAGCGCGCTGATGCTGATTCTCGAAGATCAACACGAGCATCTGGGGCAGTCGATCGCCTACGCACGCAGCAACGGCGTGGTTCCGCCCTGGTCTAAGTAGGAGCGCTAACTAAATAAGAGTCTGGGTATTGACCGAAAAGAGCGCCTTCATGGGGACTTTACTTCAGGATTTTCGCTATGGTTTGCGCATGCTGGTCAGGAAGCCCACATTCACGATTGTGGCTGTCCTGACGCTGGCTCTGGGCGTGGGAGCCAACACGGCCATTTTCAGCATCGTGAACGCCGTGTTGCTTCGTTCTCTTCCGTTCCCCAACCCCGACCGTCTTGTAAGGATCTTCTTTAACAACCCGGGGGTAGGATTGCGTGGCGTTCGGTTTTCCGTGCCGGAACTCGACGATCTTAGAACGCAGACGGATGTGTTCGAAGATGTGAGTGTCATCGTTTTTGGCCCCACAAACTTGACCGGCGTCAAACAGCCCGAACATTTGGAAATGATGGAGGTTTCTCCCAACTACTTTTCCATGCTTGGCGCCACTCCCGAACTAGGACGCTTGTTTGGTCACCAGGACTTCGCGCTCGGTTTCGCGCCCGTGGTCGTGATCAGCGATGCCTTGTGGCGCCGCTCTTATGGGGCTGATCCTGGCGTCCTCGGCCGCAGCCTTCGCCTCGATAACGATCTGTATACGATTGTAGGTGTACTTTCTCCCGGATTTCGCCACCCCGGGCCGACCATTCCAGCCGTGGAGGCGTGGATTACTTGCGGGTTCAGTGGCGATCCGTACCCAGCGCCGGCGCGTGGCCTG
>DATEJX010000014.1:0-3335 GCA_035277785.1 Candidatus Angelobacter sp.
CACAGAGGGCTGCTGGCGGTTCAGAATGTTGACGGGAAGACGTATGACATCCACTTTTCGCCGCACAACACGGCAGAGGCCGGCAATCTCTCAGTCGGGACGCCTGTAAAGATTGTTGCCATTTTCGAGGGCAGCCAGTACACAGCACAATCGGTGCAGGTATCAGAAAGTTCTACTAGAACCGAATAGAGTCATTAGATTTATCCGGCTTGAATATCTGTTCCATGAAGTCCCACTCTGCTTGCTCGCGGAAGGCCTGGAAACCGGGCAGGTTCTGCACACGTTCGCTCACTTCCTGAACATGAACAGCACTTTTTGTTTGAGGCTCATGCAAAAGCACTCTGGCGCGCAGCTGTGCCACTTTCTCTTCAGGCAGGCTGTGGGTAATGAAAACTGTGTGGTCCGGCCATATTTCGATAAATACCGGCCCCTCGTTGGTGTTGACTCGCGTTGCCCACAAGGCACATTGACGCTCAGCGCACGCGCGGCCGTCGAGTCGAGTCTCGTCAGCGACCGTCAGCCGCTTTGATAATGATTTTCGGTAGAGCTCGGCAAAGCGCTCTGCGGATTCCGCGTCTTTCCACCGCGACACATATACCAAACCAATGTCAGCAGTGCCGAGATTGACATCGTTTCCAGCGGCGGCACGCTTTACCGCCACATACGACCCGCCTTTCCATCCGGGCGTGATGGTGAACATGTCATTTTCAGTGCCGAATTGCTCGCTCATCACCCGCACATCGAGCTGGCCGATTGTGCCATTGTCATAAGGCTGGTACTGAGGGCTGAGAATGCCGGAAAGATCTGGAATTATCACAGGCGGAATTTTTTCACCACTGAAATAGGCTTTAGGATCCAGGATCTGATGAGTGTCAGCCGGTGGATGAGCAAAGGCTTCGGCAAAAGCCTGCTGCACTCCGCCCTTCTTGAGCAACTCCAGTTCAAACATAAGTCCTTCGCGATACGGAAATATGGCTGAGTCCTTGAAAATCAACGGCGCGTTATGTATGACAAGAGAATTGTCATAGCTCTCCGTCATGCGCCCGTTGATGAAGTCGATGGCAGACGGCGTATCAGCCAGAGTTCTGCCGTAGGGCTTCAGTGTGTAGTCAAGAAATACCACCATCGCCTGCCCCTCGATCACTGCTCGACGAGCATCCGATTCCTGTCCCTCATCAGCATTCACCTGCATTCCACTGTTGCGGGAGCGTGGTTCTGCTCTGCGTTCCCAGGCCATCAAATTGAAGTTTTGGTCCTGCAGTGCATGCGTCAATTCATGCGCCATGATCGGCCGCTGGTGGTCCAGGCTGACCCAGTTCACCAAATTCATCGTCTTGGTCTGGAAATCGTAAAAACCTGCGATGCTGTCAGCAGAGTTGTCAATCAGATACTTCTTGAGCGTGAAGTCCTTTGGCAGATAACCAAATTTCTTCAGCACCAGCTCTGAGCGAGCCAGCCTCTGGGCCTCAGCACTGCCAGACAAGGCTTCTGACCAATGCCGTTTTACGTCGTCCTGCCCGACGATGCGGTGTTTCACAACTGCATGCTCGGGATATCCGGTGTCACCGCTGGCAAAATCCGTGATCTCAGAAAGTTCCTTCATAAGTTCCGCAGCATCTTTTTCAGTCAGCAGGACCTCGGCATGTTTCGTGGCCCGTTGCGCAGCGGCGTATTCTCCCAGACTTTTCTGCGGTGCAACTGGCGCTGGTGCCGGAGCAGTTGTAGACTTCTCTCCCCTGTACTTGCGCGCGATATCACCCAGTGTTCCTGAACCGGATGCTGATGGTTGTTGATTTCCTGGTTGCGGGGCCAGCGAGGCACAGGTTCCTGCCGTCAATAGAACGGACACAACAACAGATCGAAGAAGACACTGGTATGAAGACATAAGAAGCGACCGGCTCCTGAACACAAACTTTAGAAATATTAGGTGAAAAGATGCTATTGCAGGAATTACTTCAGTAGCAGTTAAAAGTAACCAGCATTTTCCCGGAAGAGATACACCGGCTGCTCAGAGATAGCTTGAGAATTCCACTTTAATCTCTTCATCAATTCTATTCGAGTCCGCCGTAAACCAGCTTTCCCCCAAGATACGTCGCCTCCACTTTCACGTTCTTGATCTGCGAGGGCGGGATATGGAAGATGTCATCGCTCAACACAACAAAGTCCGCCAACTTCCCAGCTGTGATTGAACCTTTATCTTTTTCCTGAAACTCCGCGTAGGCGGAACCCATGGTGTAGGCTTCCACAGCTTCAGGCACTGTCAACTTCTGCTCTGGAATCCAGCCCTCAGGATTTTTTCCATCCAGGGTTGCGCGGGTTACAGCGGCGTAGATTGTCCACATCGGGCTCAGCGGGGCGACGGACCAATCCGTCCCGAACGCCAGGCGAACGCCATTTTCCATGAACGTACGGAAAGCATAAGTGCGTTTGATGCGCTCAGGACCAATTCTCTTCTCCGCCCAGCGCCCGTCATCAATCGCGTGGTAAGGCTGCACGGATGCGATCACGCCCAGCCGTGCATATCTGGCAAAGTCTTTGGCGGCCATGTGCTGAGAATGCTCGATACGCCAGCGCCGGTCCCGCTTGCCGTTTGACTTTTCAATCTGCTCAAACATATCCAGCGTCATGGAGATGGCACGGTCACCGATGGCGTGAATACAAATCTGGAGTCCGGCTGCATCGGCTGACCTGAGGCGCTGCAGCATGGCCGAAGGCGGATGCATCTCCGCGCTCAGCAGCCCGTGACTTTTGGGATTGTCTGTATAGGCATCAAAGAAATACGCCGTCTCGGAACCCAGCGATCCGTCCGCATAGCCCTTGACGGCTCCCATCCGCAGCAGCGGAGTACCGAAAGCGTGCCGGATGCCGATCTTGGCCTGGTCTTTCCACTCCGTTTCCATGGGCGCCACATAGATACGGAGCGTCAGTTGGCCTTTCTCCTGTAGTTCGGAGTATGCCTTTACATCGTCGTAGGACGGATTCATGTCCTGCACGCTGGTCACACCGAGAGAGGCCGCATAATCCATGGCCTGCCGGATCGCCCGCATGCGACGGGCATGCGACATGGGAGGCATCACCTTAGCCACCAGGTCCTGGGCCGCATCGCGCAAAACGCCGGTAAGATTGCCTTGCGCATCGTGGACAATTTCTCCACCAGCCGGATCCGGCGTTTTTGAGGTTATGTTTGCCAACTGAAGCGCAACTGAGTTCGCCAGCGATTCATGTCCGTCATAGCGATTAACGAACACCGGGGTATTCGGCGTAACCGGATCAATCAGTTCGCGCGTCGGCAACTCCGGAGGCGACCACTTCTGCTCGTCCCAGTCTCCTCCAGT
>DATEJX010000015.1:0-8581 GCA_035277785.1 Candidatus Angelobacter sp.
TGGAAATGTATCCAGCGTTCTGAGCACGACGTCGTGCGCTTCGCGATGTGCCTGGTGCAGGACTTTATAAATCCCCGTTATCGGTACCTGTTCCCCAGGCTGGTGCAACTTCCGGCAGGAATCGAAAGCCATGAGCTATTCCGAGTTGCGTAGGGAACAAAGTGATTGGAGTCCCCTGATTCATTACTGAGTTGTCTAGTGGGGGATTGTCTTCCTTGAAATCCGGGTCTTCTGAAATGTGAGGAGCAGGCTGAAGAAGTTTGAATCGCACCAATTCGCCGCACTTTCTGCAGAACGGAAAAAAGGAATTTTTGAGCAGGAGCAGCGACGTTCGCGGCTCATCTGAGTGACATATCTCATAGATACCCGAATGCTCCACTGGTTCGCCCGGAATGAGTGTGCAATCGGATTGGTCAAACTCGCTGGATAATGGATATTCCTGTCGCATGAGTTAATGCTGCTTGGCTTCTCCCTCGCTGGAATTGCAGCAGAAACACACGGCGAAAGGCAGTAGATAAAGCCTGTGCTTCTGCTTCTCACAACGGCTTGGCAGGCCACCGACAACGGCGCATCTTCGCGCCCTTATAAATCTTGGATGCACGTGAAAGCCTGCACGTTGGAGAAGCTCAGGAATCGCGAGAAAGCAGACGTTTATTTCGCCGATGGCAAGGCTCTGAGTCGCCCAAAAGCATGGAAGCACGCCGTCCGATCTGCCGGCGAAGAGCTCAGTCATCTAATCAACAGGTGCGTAATAGCCTTTCCGGGCCTGTACCTTATAGCCATCTTTTGATTTCACTTCAATCTTGCGGAAACTGCCATCATGCTTCTCATTGGTTGGAGTGTAACCAATGCTGTACTGACTGCGGAGCTCGTCAGAAATTTCCTTGAAAGCCTGTGAGAGCTTGTCAGGCTTGTTGACGGTAATCACGCGTCCGCCGGTCTGCACAGCCATCTGGCCCATCTCATGAGGATCAGAACCCCAGTGGGGATCGCTGATCAGGAGGACGTAGCAGATGGCATCCGCCTTTTGCGCGGCTTCAATGGCTTCTTTCAAGCGAAGCCGGCTGCCCTGGTCCACGCCGTCAGTCAACACCACCATGGCTTTGCGTCCCACCTGCTTGCTCAGAACGTCGTTGGAAGCCAGATAAACACCGTCGTAAAGCAGAGTGCCTTTTGGCCGCGAAACGGGAATGGGACCTTGACCGATTCCCGGAATCCCGCTGCTGCCTGCGCCTACGTTGATTCTTGCGCGGTCGAGTCCCTGGCGCAGAAGATGCACGTCACTGGTTAAATCCTGCAGCAGGTCAACATTGATATCAAAGCTGATGATAAAAGCCAGATCCTTGTCAGTAATTACCTCGCGCAGAAAATCCGCGCCCACGATCTTCTCTTCCGGCAACATGTTCTGCATGCTGCCGCTGGAATCAATCAGGATTCCCAGGGTCAGCGGCTGATTTGTCTCTGTGGAGAAATATTTGATGGTTTGCGGCTTGCCATCCTCAGAAATTTCGAACTGGTCTTTGGTGAGCCCCGGAACCAGAGCCCCATGCTTTCCCTTCACGGTAAAAAACACGTTTACCACGTTGACGTTTTTGCGGAAGACAGGCGTCTGGTCCTGCTGGTTGGAGGGGGGCGGGTTCTGTTGCGCCGTTGCCGACACAATCAAAAGCAACACGGCTACGATCCCGATTGAAACGGTCCGCATGAGGCTGCCTCTCTAATTGGCTATTAGGATCATTGTATTGGATGCGGGCAACCCTGTTTCTGAATGCCTGAACCTTTTACAATGGTTTACAGGGCCGTCAGGCATTCAGGGTTCAGAAAATCCGCAAAAAAGAGGTAAAGGTTCGATCTCAGGGCAGGGTTCAACAATCCAATAATTACAGTTGCGCTGCTTGTGCTTATATTGTTGTCTTAATCAGTAGGAGAGGGACCATGATTGGCTTCGAGTCAGGTGCAAGAAATTTCTTGTTGCTGTTGTGTTTGTTGGGCTTACCAGCTTGGGGGCAGCAGAATGTTCCCGACGCCCCTAAGCCCAAACCTAACCTGCCATCACAGTTCCCTGACAATGCGCCGGCCGCGCCCAAAAACGAGCGTCCCGGGCTTCCCCCGCCTGACGCCGAATCCACACCGCAACCCGCTCCGGCGCCACCGGTAGACGGCGTAGCCACCAGCCGCAACGACCTCTATACATACTCGGTTCGCGTCAACTTTGTGCAAGTGCCGGTCACGGTGAAAGACAGCTCAGGCCAGCTGGTTCCCGGGCTGGGTCCCAAGGACTTCGCCGTTTATGAAGATGGCAAGCGCCAGCAGCTTACGCTACTGACCAGCGATCCCTTTCCCCTTTCCGCCGCTGTAGTAGTGGACACGGATCTTCCCTCCACTACCATGAAGAAAGTAAATGACACGCTGCCGGCATTGATGGGTGCCTTCAGCCAGTTCGATGAGGTGGCCCTTTATCGCTATGGGCATACCGTGCAGGAGGTTACTAATTTTGCCGGGGCGGAGACCATTTCCACCGCAAGCTTGAATAAGGTAAAGCGTCCCGGACGAGAAGGTGGTCCTCCCATGGTCGGAGGCGGCCCGTTCTCCCATCCCGGCCCCATGATCAATGGCCACGAGGCTGATCCCAGCGTGCAGCCTTCCGCGGCTCCCGCGCCGGTGCAGGAATCGTATGTGCTGAACGACGCAATCCTCCGCGCTGCCCAGGACCTGGCCAAGCGCGACAGGACACGGCGCAAGATTATCTTCGTCATCAGTGATGGCCGCGAGATCGGCAGCAAGGCGCGCTATGACGAGGTAAGGAAAATCCTGCTCACGCAAAATATCCAGGTCTACGCGCTTGGCGTGGATACTGCGGCCATTCCCATTTATGACCGCCTGAATCGCATTCGCTTCCCCGGCTTTGGTTACGGCAACATCCTGCCACGATACGCAAGTGATACTGCGGGCCAAACGTATGCCGCTTTTGACCGGTCAAGCATTGAGGATGCGTATTCCAAAATTACAGACGTAGCCCGCAACCAGTACACGCTGGGCTACAACACGCGGGCGACTGCCTCCAGCGCATATCGCACGATTGAGGTGCGTGTGCTTCGGCCAAACCTTAGTGTGATTGCCAAGCAAGGATATTTCCCCTTGCCACCAGGCCCAATGCCGCAACCTGCGGCACAACCGCACTGACGGAGGACTTTGAGCGCGATCAGGACATAAAGACCCAGGCACTGCCTGTTGTCGCCCTGATGACGCCGCTATTTAGGCCCATCTAGGCCCAACTCTGATATGGTATAAACAATCTTTTCAGAGGATATAGGTAACAACCTGCTCGCGCGCCAGTCTGTCCAGCGCGGCAGCGCATCCGAGGGAGAGTCTTGAGTTTTATCAACTTTGCGGCTCGGGAAATCAACTGCAAGATCGTGTATTACGGCGCCGGTCTGGGCGGCAAGACCACGAACCTGCAGTTTATTTTCGATAAGACCTCTGACAAACAAAAGAGCAAGATGATCTCCCTGGCTACGGAGACGGATCGTACCCTTTTCTTTGACTTCCTGCCCCTTGACCTGGGCACTGTACGTGGATTTAAGACCCGGTTTCACCTATATACGGTTCCCGGACAGGTGTTCTACGATGCCAGCCGGAAGCTCATTCTGCGAGGCGTGGATGGAGTGGTGTTTGTGGCCGATTCGCAGGAGGAGCGCATGGATGCGAACCTGGAGGCGCTTGATAACCTGCAGGAAAACCTGAAAGAACACGGGTACGATTTCAAGAAGATTCCCTACGTCTTGCAGCTGAACAAGCGCGACCTGCCCAGCGCCATGCCCGTGCCTGAGCTGACCCATGAGCTCGCCAAGAAAAGCGAGCCGGTGTTTGAGGCTGTGGCTTTCCAGGGCAAAGGGGTTTTTGAAACTTTAAAGGAAGTGGCGCGGCAGGTTCTGGTTGAGCTTAAAAAAGGCTGACCTCAGTTCCAAAGCCATTCTGCTAAAAAAACAAAAAGCACAGCCGTGAAAGGCTGTGCTCGCGAATTCAAACTAGAAATCTATTCGTTGGCTCCCATACCGGCTTTGCGCGCCTGCTCCTGCAGATCAGCCAGCTTCTGCTGAGCCGCATCAAGCGCCTGTTTCTTGGTGTCAATATCTTCCTGCTGCTTTTTGCTGTCTTCAGCGTACTTGGCTGAATCGCGCAGCATGGTTCCGGCGTCACCGTAATAGGCGGCAGCGCGCAGCTTCTGCTCCCGTTGCATGATATCGAGTTCCCGCTGCAGATCAGAGATCTCTTTCTTCTGCGCGTCTATGGTCTTCTGGATCTGATCTTTCTTGTCTTTTTCTGCTTCGGCAGGATTTGTTTTCTTGTCTTTGTCGTCTTTGGCGGCAGCGTCTTTATCTTTGTCGGCAGTCGCGGCGGAAGAATCGTCGGATTTTGCGTCCTGGGTGTCGGGCGCGATGGTCCTGCTCATATTGTCGTCGCTCAGTTTGACAACGGAGCTGGGCTTCTTCTTGTTGCGGTTCTGCCGCGCAATTTCACCCAGCGATTGCTGGCCAAAGGCGCTAGCGCCCAGCAGCATGGTAATCAAAATGGCAAGAAATGATTTCATAGGATTTACCTTGATGGCTTTGCGTGCATTCATTTTACTGCCGTTTGCTGCCGCCATTCTTACGCATTCGCGCAACCGGAAACGATAGGGTAAACGCCGTATCGGTCGTAAGTAATCAGGCGTTTTAAGGATCAGAAAAACGCCATGTACCAATGAATCATGCCGCTTCCCCAGAAGGCCGCCAGAAGTGCGGCGATGCCCAGAAAGACGCCAAAGGGTATCTCAAAATTGCGGTAAATGAGCCGGGCGGATTGCCATGATCTGCTGCTGGAGGCTCCCGCGGCCTCAGACGGGTGCGTCCGTCTTCGCCGGGCCAGACGTTTACGCCAGACAAACACAATCAGCAACAGGCCAAAGCAACTGCCTACCAGCGATCCAAGCAGCAGCACCAGCAGCGTGAGTTTCACTCCCAGAAAGGCTCCGATAAGCGCCATGAGCTTCACGTCGCCCCGGCCCATGCCTTCCACCTTGCGCAGGGCCTCATAAGCAAGCGCAATTCCCAGAATGAAAGCAGAGCCCAACAGCGCGCCACATACAGAGTTCAGCAAAGACAGGATGCGCCAGTTCTCGACGCCGCGCAGAATGAACGTGGCCGGCCCCTCAACCGGCACGATCAGGCTGAAGGCCAGCCCCACCACAATCCCAGGTTTGGTGAGCAAATCCGGAAGCAATTTGGTTTCAGCATCAGTAAAGATCAGCCCGGTCAGCAGGAACACCAGCGCGCACAGCTGGAAGGCAATTCCGTTGGGCTCATACGGTGCAGGAGCCATTCGGTAACTGCTAAGCAATACGTTGCTGTAGCCCGCCTGAAACCATGAGCTGCGTGGCGCCAGCCAGGAGAGAACAAACAGAACTCCGGTGATGAACTCAACCACGGCGTAGCGCGGAGAGATAGGCGCATTGCAATTGCGGCAGCGTCCGCGCAGAATGACCCAGCTCAGGACCGGGATATTGTCATAGAACGCAATAGCCTCGCCGCAATTGGGACACATGGAACGCGGGCTCACCACGGAGAGGTCGCGCGGCATGCGATAAATACATACGTTGAGAAAACTGCCAAATGTCAGCCCAAACAGGAAAAAGGCTGCCATGTAAAAAGCGGCCGGCAGATTGGCGAAGATTGCGGAATCCAGAACTTGCTCCCCAGACCGGATTTAACAGTCCAGATAATAGTAATGGCGCAGAGATGATTTTGATAATTGCGTAACTTGGTAGCAGCTCACCGAAGTAATCGCTTACGCAAGCCCGACTTTCTCAATTGCAGAGAGGGATCAAAGATTCTGCGAACGCTGTTTACTCGCTCACTGGAATTCTCACGATTTGGCCTTGCAGGCTCGGAGCATTCGGATCTTTGGGCGGAAGGTCTCCAATCCAGTTCACCTGACGACGATTGGCCAGGCGCATCTCGGCGGGAAGAAATTTCCAGCCATGGCCGTTCTGTTCCCGAATGGCCATGTTGAATCCGATGACATTTTCAGCATGTTCGCTTTCACGCCAATCAAAGAGCGAGGCTTCCAGCTCTTCCGCCAGCGCTTCCGAGGGAAGCAAACACAGAATCCAATCGTTGCCTGCGTCCTGAACATAAGCGCCGCGGTCTACACCGTTTACGCCCTGCACTACTTTGGCCCCGTGCTCGCGCGCGATTTTTACCGTGTCGTCGCTTGAGCCATGGTCTACCACAACCACCTCGCCACAGGGCCGCAGAGAGTCAAGCGCGCGGCCAAGATGCTGAGCGTCATTGCGAGTGTGAATCAGAGCGGTAATGTTGGTCTTGGCCATCTACTTCCTTGGATGCAGATGCGAGTGGAAGATCACCGGAGAAAAACAAGAGCCACGAATCTTATGAATCCGTGGCCCTTTTCGCAATTCAATTCGCGGTTCTTACTCGTTCATGGCCTGGCGAGTAGCGCCCGGTTGCACCGTAATGGGGCTTTGCAACTGGAAGCTGAGCACCGTCTCAGGCTTCAGGATAATCTGCTGTCCCTTGGTTGCCGCGGAAACTCCGGTTCCAGCGCCCGCGCCGGCAGCAGCGCCGATTGCTGCGCCCTTGCCGCCACCGAAGATGCCACCGAGGACCGCGCCCAGGGCTGCACCACCGCCAACCTTGGCAGCAGTAGCCTTGCCGCGTCCGTTGCCCTGCTTGGACCAGCGATCGCTGCTGATCTGATAGCTCTTGCCGTTCATCTTGAGACTGGTGAGTTCAATCACCAGGTCTGACTGTCCTTTGAAACGCCCGGCGGACTTTACATCCACCACGCGGCCTTCAACGTCTGCCGTGGTCGGGATCACCGTTTTGCCGTCAACCGTGACGGGCGTGGAAACTGAACCGTGGAACACATCGCCAACCTGAGCGGTTTCCGAGTTCAACTCGTCATTGATGCGGATGCTGAGCTGCGTCCCGGCAGGCACAGTGATTTTGGGAAGCGGAGTGGGCGCTGCCGGCGGAGTATTGGCAGCCGAGTCATAGCTGTTGCCCCCGGGGTTGTTGCCTGAAGACGCGCTGCTGTTGCTGGTGGCCGGAACGGTTGTCCGCAGCCCGTTGTCGCCATTGTCACTGCTGTTGCGCGCGACATCACGATGCGACGGTGAAGACTTGCGCGTGGTAGCGCGGCTCTTTTCCGGACGCTGCGGCTCAGGATTGCTCTGCTCCGGCTGCTGCGCTTCCGGTTCAGTGTTGCTGGCGGTGGCGGGTGCAACCTGCAGGTTGTTCACAACCGTCTTCACGCCTTCCACCTGCGCCGCGTCAGTGGCGGCTGCGTTGCGCGCCTGGTCGCTGCTCACATTTCCGGTGAGCGTCACAACACCGCTATTGGCGTTGATGGTGACCTGTTTGTCAGGAAGGTTATTGTCTGAATTAATCTTGTTCTGCACGTCGGAAGCAATCTGCGCATCCGTCCGAGCGGCGGGCGTATGGTTGCAACCGGCGACAAGCAGCACCAGAGAAGCGAGAGTCAGCCCGAGATATCTCCTCATATACTTCATTCATCTCCTGTAAGTCGGTGGCGTTATTGTTTAGATGCAGAGCTGCTGGAATCAGACTGTATGTTTTTGTAAATGTATGCCGGCCAATAACTTAGTCGGATCAGCAGTACCGATGCAGCGGCTCAACTTTGGGGCGGCCACTCACCAGATTCTAACCCCTCAGCCCCGCGAAGTTGCGCAAAACAAGCCTTAAATGACTTGGGTAACTGCCTTAGCACGCGGCTTTCGATCTCCTCTTACTGACCACAGAGAGCACAGAGAACATGAAAGCGAATGAGAATTACCGGAATTGCGAGACTTTCCCTAGCTTTGGTGGCACAGCCGCCTCGGCTGTGGCTTTGATCCATGTTCAAGGAAAACCTACTTTCCGCTTAACCAGGGATCGCTAATCCTTTTCTTCTTTCTCTTTGGCATTGGTTTCGGCATCCCTTCTCGCCAGTACCACGGATAATCTTCGGGCCGTCTCGCGCCGGTCTCAACCGCATTCACCTGTATGTAAAGCAGCTTGTCTGCGAAGTCCTCGTCCGATCGGATCATATGATCAAATGATTCATCCTGCCACAAAGACCCGCTCCTTTTTAGAAGCTTGTTCACACTATGAACTGACGACCCTTTGATGCCGCCCATAATCTCGGCCAAACGGAAACTCCCGATACCATCCGGTAAAGGCGTCAAAAGCAGGTGAACGTGCGTTCTCAGGACCACTACAGCGTGCAGAGTGTATCGTTTGCCATCGCCGTACAGGCAATGATTCAGCACCAGCGACTTGGCAGCATCTGGCAGCATGAAATCATCCATTGTGTGGAAAGTGATGAAATATGTCCTTCCTGGGTCTTCCAGATGAGGTAAGTTTCGTCGATAGAGCGTCATAGTTTTCAACACACAGCCGAGGCGGCTGTGCTACCGCGGCTTTTGAGGGACGGTTTGAAGCACTGACCATTTTGTGTTTCAAAGGTGTCTTCCGCAACCCTGAAACCCTCTGGGCTCGAAGCTGAAAATCCGCTTCAT
>DATEJX010000016.1:0-12684 GCA_035277785.1 Candidatus Angelobacter sp.
GGCGTATTGCTCCTGGTTCATCAGTTGTTGCAGGCCGGAAGGGGTGGCAACAACGTACTTTGTTTCCCAGACCTGTTCGCTGCCTGGGTCTTGTGAGACGAGAAAAAGATCGTCAACAAAGCTTCTGGGATCTGCTGGTCCGCGGACCAGATCTGTTTTACCGAAATAGTAGTTGGTGTAGTACGGCCGGTTGAATCTGCCTTTATCGTCTTCGGTTACGGGCGGCAGGGTGAAGGGAAATCCCACTTCGGCTCCGGTAAGCGCTTCGTTCTGGGAAACCACGTCTTCCGCAGGCTGAACGGGCAAAAGCGGCGCGCCGTCATGAGGAAGTTCCTGTGCGTGCACCTCAGACGCAGCCGAGAGCAGCCGCCCAACCAGCAGCAACAGCAGAAAAGCCCCAACAAAAATCAGGATCTTGACTGGTTCCAACTTGGTGCCCTCAAGCTACCCGTTCAATACTCACCGAGTTCACAGTCACCTGGTTTACAGGGCGGTCCTGCGCGCCGCGCTTTACCTTGGAAATCTTGTCGGCGATATCCTGGCCTTCAACTACTTCTCCAAAGATGGTGTGATTGCCGGTCAGCCACGGCGTGGCCGCCACAGTAATGAAGAACTGGCTGCCGTTGGTTCCCGGACCGGCATTGGCCATGGCAAGCTTGCCTGGCTTATCGAACTTGTAAGGCGAACCTTTGGTTTCATCCTGGAATTTGTATCCCGGACCGCCCATGCCTGTCCCGCTGGGATCGCCACCCTGGATCATGAAATCCGGGATCACGCGATGAAAGATAGTGCCATTGTAGAGCGGGCCGTTACCGCCTTTGCCGCTGACATTGTCTTTCCAGCTGCGTTTGCCTTCAGCCAGATCAATAAAGTTTTTGGTGGTGATGGGAGCTTCTTTTTCAAAAAGGCGGCAGACGATCTTTCCCTCAGTAGTGTCGAGAATGGCGTAGGTTCCTGGCTGGCGGCTCATGAATTCTTTCTCCTGTTTATTTCGGTGTTGCACTGGCCTTTGGGGCTGCCTTCTTTGTGCCCGTCTTTTTGCTGGCCGCGGGTTTCCCAGTGGCGGCGCCGGCGTTATGAATTTCAACATGGGTGATCTTCACCGGATCTGCAGGCTGGCTGTTGCTGTTGGTGCAGGGCCCCATCTTGCAGGGCATTCGCGCAATCTTCTTGACCAGTTCTACCGATGGGTCGTCGCACTGCCCGAAGATGGTGTAGCCGCTGTTGGGAGCCCGCCTGCCTCCCATGCAACCACCTGCGTCAAGGCAGGGATTCAGAAAGGGGATTTCTGTTTCCGTGATGAAGAACTGTGAACTGTTGGTGTTGGGTCCGCGATTGGCCATGGCCAGGCGGCCCGGTTTGTCAAACAGCAGGTCAGGACGCAGTTCATCGTCAAAGGTGAAGCCGACGTCACCTGAGCCGGTCCCGGATGGGTCCCCGCCCTGGATCATGAAATTCGGAATAGTGCGATGGAAAATCACACCGTCATACAGCGGCTTGCCATGCTCGCTCTGACCGGTTTCCGGGTTCTTCCAGTCTTTTTTGCCTGTGGCAAGACCGATGAAATTGGCTACAGTTTTGGGGGCCTCTTTGGGAAACAATTCACATTTGAGGTCTCCGGCGGTGGTATGAATGATAGCGGTTGGGTTTGCTGCAGTGGTGGCTGATGACGATTTTGAAGCGCCGGTCTTCTTTGCAGCCTGGGCCAATGCCAGACTGGAACACAGCACCACGAAGGCTATGCGACGGTACATGTAGTTCTCCTCAATGAGCGTAACGAGCTATTAAAAATGGTGTTCACCCAGAAGTAAAGCCGGTTCCGACGCCCACCTGGCGGCGCAATACGGGTTCGTTGATTCCATGTAACCTTTTTTCGGGGGAGCAGTATTCATCCTCGAAAGGCAAAACAGCAGTTCCTGAAAGCAGCTCATGACCAAGGCGATGTCCGATGAGGAGTTGATGGCGCAGGTGCGCGGTGGTGTGGGCGAAATGCTGGGTACGCTGTTTGAGCGGTATCACGTGGCTCTGTTCAATTTCTTTTACAAGCTGACAGGCCAGCGCGCCATGAGTGAAGACCTTGTACAAGACGTCTTCTTCCGAATTCTGAAGTATCGGCAAAGCTACCGTCCGGGAACCGCTTTCCGCGCCTGGATGTACCAGATTGCTCGCAATGCTCGCGTCGATCTGATGCGCCGCCAGCATCCCGAGATCAGTTGGGAGCCGGAGATGTCCCCCGCCTTTGTCCCCGATGACCATGCACAGCAAGACCAGCAGGCGTTCTTGTTGCGAGCTGCATTGCTGGAATTGCCGGAGGAAAAGAGGGAAGTGCTGGTGCTCAGCCGTTTTCAAGACCTCAAATACGAACAGATTGCAGAGATTCTTGACTGTGAAGTTTCCACGGTGAAAGTAAAGGTCCATCGTGCGCTGCACGAACTGCGTGAAATCTTTCAAAAGCTGGAAACAGGCAAGTTGCCTCGCAAGGCGGGACAGCAGAGATCCGGGATTCGGCCTGGGTCCGGGAGTGTGCAATGACGTGCGAAGAAATTACCGGAATACTGGCTGATTATCTGCAAGGCGGGATGGCTGCTGAAGAGTCAGCCCGAGTGCGCGAACACATTGAGCAGTGCGCTGCATGCCGGGAAGATGTTGCCATGTGGCAAAAGCTGGAGGCAATACCGGATGAGAAGCCAAGCCCCGAACTTGGCTCGCGGTTTAACACCATGCTGGAAAGCTATCAGCAGGGCCGTTGGGAAAAAGGTCAGCTCGCACGCGAACATGGGAAATTTCTGGATTTGACGGCGATCGCGAATTGGGCCCGCACTCCGGCATTGAGCCTTGCCTGGGCTGCTGTGCTGGTGGTCTGCAGTTTCTTTGCTGGGCGGTATCTGCATCGCGATCACACGTCAGCGGAGCAGCTCACACAACTGCGCATGGAACTCAGAAATACGCAACAGCTCATGGTGGTCTCCATGCTTCGCCAGCAATCTGCCAGCGAACGTCTGCAGGGCGTGAGCTTCAGCCGTCGCGAAGAAGATGCTGATCCCAAAGTGCTGGATGCGCTGCTGCACACGCTGCGTTATGACAACAGTGTCGATGTCAGGCTGGCTGCTCTGGATGTGTTGAGCCGCTACGGTAATCGACCGGAAGTTCACCAGGGATTGATCGAAGCATTACAGGGGCAGCAATCGCCTCTGGTGCAACTCAGTTTGATCGATGTATTGGTGGAGCAGCACGGCCCTGGAACCGCAGAGGAGCTTAAGCAGTTTAAGGCTAGTCCCGGGCTGGACCCATCCGTTCGCAAGCGCGTGGAGTGGGGCATTCAACAGCTTAGCTAAAGAGATTGTGAGAGTAGGAGCAATGAAGGTGGAACATGCTTAAAACCAAAGTTTGTTTGCTCATCGTGATAACCGTGGGTCTGGTTCTGCTGCTTGCATGGCAGGCCAAGGCGTCAACGACCGTGGTGAGTGCCGATAGCTGGCAAGATGATGATTATGACTCCTCCATGAACTTGCATGAGCAGGAGACGATTCGGAAGACGTTTTCACTTCCTGCCGCGCACAAAACGCTGGAAGTGGACAACGTCTTTGGTTCCATCGTTGTGACGGGCGGTACGGGCGACCAGGTACAACTTGTAGTGGACAAGACTCTTCGCGCCGAGTCCGCGGAACGAATGGCTGCGGCAAAGAAGGAAGTGAAACTCGATATCACGGAACAGCCTGACCTGCTGAAGCTCTATGTCGACGGGCCTTTCCGCTGCCATTGCGATGACGGATGCGATGGCTGGCACGGCGATCGCGGTTACAACGTGAAAATGGATTTCACATTGCAAGTTCCGCGCAACGTCGACATCAAGCTCAGAACCGTCAACTCCGGCCGCGTGCAGGTGAAAGATGTGACCGGCAATTTTTCCGTTCGCAACGTCAACGGCGGAATCGAGATGGCGAACGTTGCGGGCTCAGGCCAGGCTCGGACGGTAAACGGCCCGGTGAAAGTCACCTTCCGCGAAAACCCGCGCGACAATTCTGATTTCGGCACCATAAACGGCAACGTTGAACTCAACTTCGTCCGCGGCCTTGCTGCCGACTTTCGCTTCAAGACATTTAACGGCAACATCTACAGCGACTTTGAAATGACCTCTCTTCCGTCTCGTCCCGTACAGGCGGACCAACATAACGGGCATTTCCGTTACCGCTCTGACCGCTTCACCGGCGGACGAGTGGGCAGCGGCGGGCCCGAAATTAAGGCAGATAACCTCAATGGAGACATCCGCGTTCTTGAACGCCATGAATAATCTTATGAGCAAGCAAAAATATATTTATCGTTTCATACCAGCAATCTTGACTGTCATGCTGTGCGCCCCGTTGTTGCACAGCCAGTCACCAGATCGGATACGTGTTCCTCTTACCGATCCCACGCGGCCCGTGCAACTTCGGGCGCATCTTCTCAATGGCAGCATCACAGTTACGGCTGCTGACGTGAAGGAGGTCACTGTAGAAGCTCGCATCCGCGAAGGCGGACGGAACGACTCCCGCGCAGAAGGCGGCATGCGGCGCATTCCCATCGCAACCACTGGACTATCCGTGGATGCAGACAACAACCAGGTCCGCGTGTCCACTGACCAGATCAATCGCACGGTGGACCTCAACATCACTGTGCCGATCCATACTTCTCTTTCTTTAAAAAGCGTGAATGATGGCAGCATTACTGTCACCGGAGTCAGCGGCGAGCTGGATATCGACAACGTCAACGGGCCGGTCACACTTAAGAATATTTCCGGCAGCGCAGTTGCGCACGCTCTGAACGGCAAAGTGCTGGTCACCTTCGCCCGTGTCGATCCGCAGAAGCCGATGGCTTTCAGCTCTCTCAACGGCGATATTGACGTGACTTTCCCGCCGGATTTGAAGGCCAACGTCAGCATGCGCACCGACAATGGAGAGGTCTTCAGTGACTTTGATGTGCAGCTTCAAGCCAACGCTCCGCATGAGACGGTCGAAGACAACCGCTCTCAGGGCGGGAAATATCGCGTCAGAGTTGATAAGACCGTTCGTGGAACCATCAACAGCGGCGGTCAGGACATTCAATTCAAAAACTTCAATGGCAACATCTACATCAGGAAGGCAGGCATCAAGGCAAGCGTCAAAGAGTAGTCGCGAGTAGGAGTGTCGCAGGAATCTGCTTTGCTCATTTGGTTGGCAAGTGGCAAAGCAGATTTCTTTGCGTTCCTGAAATCGCTATCTGCGCCTTGCTCTTGCAATCTCTTCCAGCAACGCGTTATCTGCGTTGTAGCTCTTCAGTTGATCGCGATAATCGGGCGTAAGGCTGAAATCCACTCCGCGCTGCCGGACCATCTCCATCAGCCGGGAACTGCTTACGTTATTTGCCAGCTTCAGGCAGATTTCGTCGAATGAGAGGGGATCGTCTGCGGAGCGTTCCGCCTGCAACCTTTGCGCCGTCGCTTCCACTTCTTGCATCACGCGGAGAAAGTTGCCACCCAGAATTTGGTCGATCTGCTCTCGCGTGTAGCCGCGCTGAAAGAGTGACTCTGTGATCTTGGGCAAATCGGCGACAGAGTCAATGGCCTGTGGCGAGGAAGTAATGCCGTCAAAGTCCGATCCCAACCCTACATGATCAATGCCGGCCACGTGCGCAACGTGGTCAATATGATCAATCAGCGACTTCAGCGGAGGCCGCGTAAATTGCGCCGACCATTGTTTTTCAATCGCCGCCGTTTCCTGATAAGTGACCGGACTTCCATCCGGATGCGGATGCGCCTTCCTATAAGCCTCAAGGGCCGCATCCCTCTGTTTCACTTTTTCCGGGTCAGACGATGCCTTGCGGTAATCCTCATCTACAAACGCAGAGTAGAAGTTCACCATTACCACGCCACCGTTTCGCGCGACGGCCCGCAGCATATCATCGGTCATGTTCCGCGGATGATTGGTCAGCGCCCGCGCTGATGAATGCGACGCAATCACCGGCGCCTGGCTCACCAGCAGCGCCTGATAGAACGTGGCATCAGATACGTGCGAGACATCCACCATTATGCCCAGCCGGTTCATCTCCCGCACCACATCGCGGCCAAAGTCCGTCATGCCATTGTGGTGCTTCACGTTTGGGTCCTGGATGTCACCGGAGGAGTCAGCCCAATCGTTGGTGTTGGACCACGTCAGCGTCATATAGCGCACGCCCATGCGGTAGAAATCGCGCAGCAGGCGGATGTCATTCTCAATGGTGTGCCCGCCTTCAATGCCCATCAGCGCGGCGAATTTGTGCTGCTGGTGGATGCGCACAATGTCGTCCGCGGTGAAAGCCATGCTCATCTTGTCCGGATGCCGCGCCGCCTGTTGGTAAACACTGTCAATCAGCCTCATCGCGCGCACAGCGTATTGGCCCTTAAAGGACGGTTCCACCCAGATGGAGAAGAACTCCGCTCCCAGATTGCCTTTCTGGATCTTGCCCAAATCAATCTGGCCTTCTGAAACAGGAGTGTTCTCCCCCAGATCAAAATTTTCATCCAGAAAGCGCTGTGGCGTGTCCGCGTGAGTATCAATAATCAATGCGGATTGATGGATCGATTGCGCGATATCGGGTTTGGACGCAGGCCGAGCGGTCTTCTGCGGAGTTTTGTGCCGCTGGCGCTTAGATTGTGCGAATGCCGGATTTGCTAAAAGAGCTGCGCAGATCAGAAAGGCAAGTAGCTTCATTCACTGGCGATTTTATCAGCCGTTGAATTCGCCTCGCGCCATTCCGTGTAGCGGTCTGAAATCATCACGTGGAAGCAGGCCTGGTGGCGCTCTTCGGCGGCTTCAATCAGGTTCTCATCCCGCAGATTCTTGAGATAGTCTTCAATCCACTTGTGCTGTGTGCGGGTAAGGCCGCGTTTTGCCAGGTCAACCGTGATGCCGGCCAGGTGGGAAGAGCCGCTTTCGCCCATTTCCGGGGCGGCATTGCCGTTGCTGCGGCGCAGCTTGTGCTGCTGCTCAATGGTGCGGACTGCCGAATTTACCTGCAGGGGCTGGTGAAATTCCTTGTAATACGCCTGGCTCATGTCATTCAGGAACTGAATCACCCATGGCCGCGCGTACCGCTTTTCCGGCTTGATGGAAGCGCTTACGTGCAGAGCCCGTGTTTCCTCAATGGGAACCAGCTCCTGGTTACGCTCAAGCTCCAGCAGTTGCTGGTCATCGGCGATGCGGGGCAGTTGCAGGCGGTCAATCTCTTCGTTCTGCCGCAGCTGGGAATCGGCGGAGCCCTTCAGGACAGGATTCCACACCACGTGGCGAAAGTGTGCACGCCGGTGGTGGTACCGCGTCTGGTGTACAGCATTGGCCGGAAGTGCTGCCGCAGCGGCAGCAAGCAGCATAATCGACGAAGTAATCAGTCCTGTTGTCTTGGCGCCCATCGGGTTCGGTTCCTGCTTCCTCCAGCTACTTTGCTTACAACTGCTTTGGATGTCAGATTCTAAACCAGTGCTGCCGCGCTACAGCTCAGAGTTTCGCCTGAATTCGCGAAAAACGCTACGCCAAAAGTGGTCAACCATGATGAACTTTGGTAATTAAAAGTCCTCATTTGACACTTTTTGTCACTTTCACGCAAGAAAGACTTCCGAAAGTTGAAAATTGACTGTTTCGGAAGCCATTATCCTCGGAAGAAATCCTTGAAAGCCTGCTTGATCACCTCACGTCCAGTATCGGCAATCGCGCTGGTCAGCGGGATATCTTTGGGGCAGACTTCCACGCAATTCTGCGCGTACCCACACTCCTGAATGCCGCCATCGCCCATCAGTGCCCGCAGCCGCTCGTGTTTTAGCGCCGCGCCGGTGGGATGCTCGTTGAAGAGCTTCACCTGGGCAATGGTTGCCGCGCCCACAAACCCTGTTTGTTCGTTGAACTGCGGGCAGACTTCCATGCAGCAGCAGCATGATATGCAGCGAGAAATTGGATACCGCTCTTCCTGCTCGCTGGGCGACATGCGCGGCCCGGAGCCCAGATCGTAGGTCCCGTCCACGGGCACCCAGGCTTTTACGGCCTTCAGATTTTCAAATAAAACGCTGCGATCAACAGCAAGATCGCGAACGATAGGAAACTTGCTCAACGGTTCAACCGTGATTGGCTGGTCCAGCTTGTCTATCAGGGCGGAGCATGCCATGCGCGCCTTGCCATTGATCCTCATGGCGCACGATCCGCAGACTTCTTCCAGGCAGTTCGAGTCATACGCAATGGCTGTGGTGGCTTTGCCGTCGCGGGTGACCGGATTCAAAGCAATCTCCATCATGGCTGAGATCACATTCATCCCCGGCTTCTTGACCAGCTCAAATTCTTCCCAACGCGATGGAGCTTTCGGGCTCTCCTGCCTCTTGATCTTCAGAACTACCTTTTCTGCCATTTATCGTCCTGTCTCCCGTACGGTAAGAAACTTCAGCGTCGTCATGATTGCGTTCAAAAATGTAATCCCTGCAAACGCCCAGTACACCCAGTCATGCCGCCGGATGCCCGCCCACGCCAGCACCGCCGCTATGGCGAAAAAGATGATCGCTGTATTGCGATACCACCGTGGTGATGCGCCTTTGCGTTGCTGCTGTTCTTCAGTCATTCAACCTTTGCCAGGATGGTGCTTGTATCTGAAATCCCGAATCCCGCAAAGCGGGTGAGGGATCACTATCAAATTAAATACCGTTCCTCCTCCCGACGATCTGCGTTTCGGCTATAGAGTTCCCTCGCTACGCTCGGGATTACACAAATCACTTTGCCATGTCGTATCTCCGCGGCCTTGGCGGCAGCAGAGATACATCCACTCGCTCAAATTCAAAGCGCGGCTCGTCCACATCTGCAGCAAAATACGCCTTGGTCGTCTTCATCCAATTCTTGTCGTCGCGCTCGGGGAAGTCCGGCTTGTAATGTGCGCCGCGCGATTCATTTCTCATGGCCGCTCCCTGCGCAATCACGCGTGAAAGCTGCAGCATGTTGTAAAGCTGCCGCGCAAAGACAAATGTCGTATTCGCCCACTGGCTCTTATCGCTCAGGTTGATGTGGTTGAACCGCTCAAGCAATTCCACCAGCTTCGCATCGGTTTCCTGCAACGGCTTGTTATAGCGGATCACGGTGCAATTCCTGGTCATGATCTCGCCCAGCTCGCGCCAGATGCGGAACGGGTTCTCCGTGCCGCTGGCGCTCAGAAGGCTGGCGTTGGCTTCCTCCTGGCGTTTCCTCTCAGAGTCGAACACCGTGCTGCTCACGCCGTCGCTGGACTTGGTATTGTTCTTCGCGTACTGCACCGCTTGCGGGCCGGCAATGAATCCGCCGTTGATGCAGGAAACCAGCGAGTTCGCGCCCAGTCGGTTGGCGCCATGGATACTGAAATCGCATTCCCCGCAGGCAAAAATTCCTTTGATATTGGTGGCCTGGTTGTAATCCACCCAAAGCCCGCCCATGGTGTAATGCATGCCGGGAAAAATCTTCATGGGCGTTTCACGTGGATCGTCGCCTACAAACTTTTCATAAATTTCCAGGATGCCTTCCAGCTTGCGATTGAGTGTGGCCCGGTCGATATGCGTCAGGTCGAGATAGACCATTGGCTGGCCGTCGATGCCCAGGTCGTATTCGTAAACCACCTTGTGGATGGCGCGCGTAGCCACATCGCGCGGCACCAGGTTGCCGTATTTGGGATACCACTCTTCCAAGAAGTAGAAGCGCTCGTTTGCAGGAATGCTTTTTGGGTCGCGCTTATCGCCCTTGTTTTTGGGGACCCAGACTCGCCCACCTTCACCGCGGGCTGACTCAGACATCAATCGCAGCTTGTCTTCGCCCGGAATCGAGGTGGGATGCACCTGGATGAATTCGCCATTCGCGTAATAGCAGCCCTGCTGGTAAAGCGCCGACTGCGCAGATCCTGTACACACCACCGAATTGGTTGATTTGCCAAAGATCGCGCCGATGCCGCCGGTCGCCATGATCACTGCATCGGCAGGGAAGGTGCAGACCTCCATGGTTCGCAGATTCATGGCGCAGATACCGCGGCAGGTCTTCTGTCCGTCCAGCACTGCGCTCAAGAATTCCCAGTGCTCGTATTTCTTTACCCGGCCTTCTGATTCGTAACGCCGTACCTGCTCATCCAGCGCGTACAGGAGCTGTTGTCCCGTAGTGGCCCCGGCAAATGCTGTGCGGTGGTACAGCGTGCCGCCGAAGCGACGGAAATCAAGCAGGCCTTCCGGAGTGCGGTTGAAGGGCACGCCCATGCGATCGAGAAGATCAATAATTCCCGGCGCAGCCTCACACATCGCTTTCACCGGAGGCTGGTGGGAGAGAAAGTCACCGCCATACACGGTGTCGTCAAAATGCTGCCAGGTTGTGTCGCCCTCCCCTTTCAGGTTCTTGGCGGCGTTGATGCCGCCCTGCGCGCATACCGAATGCGAACGCTTCACCGGCACAATGGAGAACAGGTCGACATTTCCTCCGGCCTCGGCAATCTTGATCACGGCCGACAATCCGGCCAGCCCTCCGCCGACTACGATAATTTTAGGATTCGTTGCTGCCATGGTTCAGGACCTTTGCTTCTCCATTCTCAATGTGCCTACTCGGGAGCGCCGGGCGTGCCTGGAACGTAACGGGCCTGGGCGGTAGGTGTTCTGGGGTATTTTTCCACTGCGGACGGAAGAATGCTGACAGGGTGGCCATTCCCACCGCGATGAACGTGATTGCAATCGCGAGCGATACATAGCGCATTACCCGGCGCGATTTCTCACTCACCGTGATCCCCCATTTCGAGCAAAATAAGTACAGGCCATAGGCAAAGTGCCATGAGGCTGCAATGATGCCGACGGTGTAAAACGCGGCCGCCCACGGATTCTGCAATTCCATCTGCACTTTGTGGAAAGCCGCCTGGTTATCGGTGAGCAGATGGATTCCGCTGAAGCGCATGGTGTACGTATGCCAGCCCATGTAAACAAAAGCGATAGCGCCTGTCCATCGCTGCGCCGCATACATGAAATTGCCCGCCCATGGATAGTCGGTGACATTCGACTCTCCCCGGAACCAGATGTAAAAGCCGTAAAGAGAGTGATAAAGCAGGGGAATGTAAATTCCAAAGACCTCAAGAAATAGGACAAACGGCAGCCCGCTCAGGAACTTTACCTGGTCGGCGTAAGCATAAGGGCCGTTGGTGGCGAAGGCGTTGGAGATGAAATGCTCCACCAGAAAAGCGCCCACCGGAATGATTCCGCTCAGGGAATGCAGTCGCCGCCAGAAAAATGAATGACCTTGGGCTGCGCGCAGCGCCGGCACGCCGCGCCTGATCGGAGACGCGTCAGATGCCATCAGTATCCGCTCCGTTCCTTGTATGAATCGATTGCTCAGGCAAACCTTTCATTATGCTGCTCGCAAGTTTGCCGAGTCAAACTGCTCATCGACCAATGAGTGGACTTTGTGTCCGCCACCAGTTATCTTTGTCGCTCCGGAGAACCTGAATGCTCAATCCTTGCCGCTACTTCGTCGTCGTTCTGCTGCCTCTTTTCATGACTATCCCCGCTCTGCCGCAGTCAGCCGTTCCCGATATCAATGACAAGATTCGTGCAGAAGAGAAAGATCATTCCCAGATCATGCACACCATGCACTACCTCACGGACATTTATGGCCCGCGCCTCACCGGCTCGCCTAACCAGAAAGCAGCCGCGGAATGGGCAGCAAAACAGATGACGGAATGGGGTTTTCAGAACGCGCATCTTGAGCCGTGGGACTTCGGACATCCAGGCTGGACAAACGAGCGTTCCAGCGCTTATGTCATTTCTCCCATCCAGGATCAGCTCACATTCAAGGTTCTGGCCTGGACGCCAGGCACCAATGGCACGGTTACCGCCCAGGCCATTCAGTTGGTCCCTCCAGAGAAGCCAACCAAAGAACAGCTGGCCGCTTACCTCGAATCCTTCAAGGACAAGGTGAAGGGTAAAGTCGTTTTCGTCGGCAAAGGAGATCCGGTGCCGGTGGCGTTAGAAGTTGCGCCGCGCCGCCTCGAAGACAAAATGGTTGCCGAGCGCTTTGATCCCAAGAATCCCAACGCGGGTATGTTTGGTCCGCAGCGCAATGCCTCGCAGCAAAAAGATCCTCCCGGAACGTTGACCGCGAGAGAGATCAATCAGCAGGTCGATGAGTTCCTGGTTGCGAACGGCGCATCGCTGCGCGCCAATGACGCTCACATGGCCAACGGTCATATTCGCGCGTTCAACAACCGAACCTACGATCTGGCTAAAGTGGTGCCCACGGTTGTGCTGCGTAATGAGGATTTTGGACGCATCGTTCGCATCCTGGAAGATGGCACTCCGGTGCAGCTTGAGTTCAACATTCAAAACCGCACCTATCCTGAAGGAAAGACTTCCTATAACACGGTTGCTGAGATTCCAGGGACGGACAAAAAAGATGAGATTGTGATGCTCGGTGGCCATCTTGACTCCTGGCATTCCGCCACTGGAGCCACGGACAACGCAATCGGCTGCGCCATCATGATGGAAGCCGCCCGCATTCTGAAAGCGCTGGGTGTGCAACCGCGGCGCACCATCCGTGTCGCCCTGTGGAGCGGGGAAGAAGAAGGACTGTTGGGCTCACAGGCTTATGTGAAAGAACATTTTGGCGACGCCGAAAATCCCAAGCCCGACTTCTTCAAACTGGATGCCTACTTCAATGTCGATTCCGGCAC
>DATEJX010000017.1:0-5289 GCA_035277785.1 Candidatus Angelobacter sp.
AATGGAACGTCTGGCCGACATCTTCACGGAGTATCAGGTTCCCTTTCGCCTGGGATCGCGCACGCCTACTCCGGGCAGCGAGACCTATCTTGATGAAACTGCCTACTTCTCCGGCGATCTCACCACCACAACCATTGTTCGCGCTCCGGTGCCGGACGGTGTCGTGCTGCCGGAATCGCATCTGGTGATCTTCGGAGCGCGGGACTTATTTGACGATTCAGATGTGGTGGTCAAGAGCCCGCTGCGGCACAAATCGAAGACCGCGGCCTTCATGTCTGATTTCCGGGATCTTGCCGTGGGCGACTACGTTGTCCACGTGGAGCACGGCATCGGCATGTATCAGGGACTGAAGGAGCTGCAGCAGGGCGATGCTACCGGCGAATTCATGGTGCTGGAATTCGCCGAAGCAGCCAAGCTGTATGTGCCGCTCACGCGCCTGGACCTGATACAAAAATACCGGTCGAGTGAGGGGGCGAAGCCGCCGTTGAGCCGGCTTGGCGGGACCGCGTGGGCCAAGACCAAAGCGCGTGTGAAGAGAGCCATGCAAGACATGGCTGATGAGTTGCTCAAACTCTACGCCACGCGTAAGGCCGCACAAGGCTATGCATATGCTGCAGACTCGCAATGGCAGAAAGAGTTTGAGGATTCGTTTGAGTTCAACGAAACCGACGATCAAGTGACCGCTATCGCAGACATCAAGCGTGACATGGAATCCACGCTGCCCATGGACCGACTGCTCTGCGGAGATGTGGGCTATGGCAAGACCGAAGTCGCCATGCGGGCAGCGTTCAAGGCTGTGCAGGACAACAAACAGGTTGCTGTGCTGGCACCCACGACGGTGCTGGCATTCCAGCACTTTGAGAACTTTAAACGGCGGTTTGCTGCCTTCCCAATCAACATCGAGATGATGAGCCGCTTCCGCACAGCCAAGCAGCTAAAAGAGATTGCCGAGCGTGTAGAGCAAGGCAAGGTGGATATCCTGATCGGCACACACCGCATTCTTTCCAAAGACGTGAAGTTCCAGGACCTTGGCCTGCTGATTGTAGATGAAGAGCAGCGCTTTGGTGTGCGCCATAAAGAGCGGCTCAAGCAGCTTCGTAAAGAAGTGGACGTGCTCACCATGAGCGCTACGCCTATTCCACGCACTCTGCACATGTCCATGGTGGGTATGCGTGACATGAGCCTGATTGAGACGCCGCCCAAAGACCGGATGGCCATCCAGACTGTGGTTGCCGGCTATGATCACACGCTGGTGCAGTCAGCCCTGGAGCATGAGTTGGAGCGTGGCGGCCAGGCGTACTTTGTTCACAACCGCGTGGATACAATCTACGAGATCGCGGCCAAGATTCAAGAACTGGTCCCACGAGCGAAAGTGCTGGTAGGCCACGGGCAGATGACAGAAGGCGAGCTGGAAAAGGTGATGATGGCTTTTGTGCGGCATGAAGCCGATATCCTTGTGGCCACCACCATCATCGAAAACGGGCTCGACATTCCGCTTTGCAACACCATCATCATCAACCGCGCTGACCGCCACGGCCTTTCTGAGCTTTATCAGTTGCGCGGACGCGTGGGGCGGTCGAATCGGCGTGCATATGCCTATCTTCTGGTACCGCCGGAACAGGAGCTCACGCCTGTGGCTCGTCGACGGCTGGCAGCGTTGAAGGAATTTTCCGATTTGGGCGCAGGCTTCAAGATCGCGGCGCTTGACTTGGAGCTGCGCGGCGCAGGCAACCTGCTGGGCGGAGAACAGAGCGGCAACATCGATGCCGTGGGCTTCGAGATGTACACCGGCATGCTGGATCGCGCAATTCGAGAACTCAAAGGCGAAGAGCTGACCGAGAAGGTGCACACGCAGCTCAATCTGGGGATCGATCTCCGTATTCCGTCGAGTTACATTGCCGAAGAAAATCAGCGCCTGCGCATGTACAAGCGCGCCGCCGGCGTGGAGAACGAGACTGCGCTCGAAGATGTGAGAAAAGAGCTGGAGGACCGCTATGGGCCGCCTCCGCCGCCGGTGCGATACCTGTTGGCAGCCTCTGCGCTCAAGCTGCTGTGTGAGCGCCTTGGCGTGCTGGCGGTGGACCGCAAGCGCGACGTGGTCACCGTAAAGTTCACCGAGATGGCGCAAATCGAGCCGGCGCGGCTGGCGCGTTTTGTCTCGCAAAACCGGGGAACCCAGTTCTCGCCCGGCGGGGTGCTCAAGTTCACACTCAAGGCCACGCAGCCGGAAATGATCATTGATCAGCTCAATGGCCTGTTGCGCGAATTGAGTGCGGAGACGGAAAAGGTCTGGATGGAGTAGAAGAAAACGTTACCGCTCGTGAACGCGGATAAACGCAGATCATCAAAGTTCACTTTCGCCTGAGCACCTTCTAATACCTGCTGGATCGTTTGTCTTGTCAGTCTGTTCCCAGTAATATGTTTCCGCCCGACTGAATGGCCATTCAGTCTCGGATACGGGAGCCATCTATGGACCTCAACCTCAGCCCCTCTGAATTCAAATTTCGCGATGAGCTGCGAGCCTGGCTAGCAGCGAACGTCCCCAAGGACTGGGACTCGCGCCGTGGTGAGCCAGCCAAAGCGCAGTCAATGGAAGAGCGCTTTGAGTTCCTCAAGAAGTGGCAGCGCAAGATGTATGAAGCAGGCTGGGCAGGCGTTTCCTGGCCAAAGGACTATGGCGGACGCGGAGCCAGTCTGATGGAGCAGGTGATCTTCTGGCAGGAGCTGGCACAGGCAGGAGCGCCGCCGCTGGCGAATGTTCTTGGTCTTGGCCTGATCGGGCCTACGCTGATCGCCTTCGGCACGGAAGCGCAAAAGAAACGCTATCTGAGCAAGATTCTGAGCGCGGAAGAAATCTGGTGCCAGGGATTCTCCGAGCCCAACGCCGGCTCCGATCTCGCCAACGTCTCCTGCGCCGCCGAGTTGCAGGGCGACCATTACATCGTGAACGGCCAGAAGGTTTGGAACAGCTACGGGTGGGCAGCAGACTGGTGCGAACTGGTCGTCCGCACGGACCCGAGCCAGGCCAAGCACAAAGGGTTGACTGTTCTGTTGGTGGACATGAAGGCGCCTGGAGTTGAGGTGCGCCCTCTAAGACAGATGACGGGCGAAACCGAGTTCAACGAAATCTTCTTCCATGATGTGCGCGTTCCAACGGAGAACGTTGTGGGAAAAGTGAATGACGGCTGGTCGGTGGCAATTGGCACGCTTATGCACGAGCGAGGCAGCTTTGGCGCGGGGCTGCAAGTGATATATCGCCGCAACATGGACCGGTTAATTGAACTTTCACATAGCACGCCCCGGAACGGCGGCAAAGCCGCCGATGATCCGGTGATCCGCCAGAAGCTGGCGCAGTGCTATGCCGAAATTGAAATCATGCGCTGGAACCAGATGCGTGCCTTCAGCCGCATCTCCGCCACTGGAGTGCCCGGGCCGGAAGGGTCCATTCAGAAGATTTTCTGGAGTGAGCTGAACCAGCGCTTCCAGCAGATTGCGCAGGAGATGCTTGGGCCTTTCGGGCAACTTGAGCAGGGCGATCCGCTGGCCATCGATAACGGCGCGTGGTCGTATGGGTACCTGCGCACGCGGGGAAACACCATTGAAGCGGGCACGTCAGAGATTCAGAGAAACATCATTGGGCATTTTGTTTTGGGATTGCCCAAAAGCTACTAGCAGTCAACAAAACCCAGAATCTTTGAAACACAGAGGAAAGGAGGAAACGGAGGACGATTGGGGTTGTGGCGTTCAATCAGAAATCAGCGTTTGCTAATAGCCCCGACATTTTCAATCTGGGATCCGCACCAGTAATTTTATTTCCTCTGCTTCCTCTGTTCCTCTGTGTTTCAAGGGTGTTGGGTTAGGGAGCCTTCCATGCAATTTGGATTAAGCGAGAGCCAGCAGATTCTGAAAGACACAGCCCGGAAATTTTTTGCCAATGAATGTCCCATGGCGCACGTGCGCCAACTGATGGAAACCGATACGGCCTACGATGCCGCTCTATGGCAGAAGCTGGCCGAGCAGGGATTCACCGGGATCATCTTTCCCGAGGATTTCGGTGGCATGGGACTTGGGGTTGTGGAGATGGTTCTGCTCATGGAAGAAGCCGGATACGCTCTGTTGCCCGGGCCGCTGTTTTCCACTCTCATGGCGGGCGCGGTGCTGCAGGCATGTGGATCCGAAGCACAGCAGCAGAAATATCTGGCGAAGATCTGCAACGGCCAGGCGCGCTCTACGGTAGCTTTTCTCGAACAGAACGGCAGCTGGAATTCCGCCGAGCTGGAAATTGCTTCAGCAGCAGGCAAACTGAACGGCACAAAGTTCTTCGTCACCGATGCTGCTGCCGCCGATTTTGTACTGGTTGTGGCCTCAGGAGACGTTTACGTGGTTGACGCAAAAGCCTCGGGAATGAAGATTACACCAATGAAAGGAATGGATCTCACGCGCAAGATCTACTCCGTCCAATTCAGTAACACTCCTGCCGAAAAACTCAGCAACGGCGCCGGTGTGGATCGAGCACTGAGCATCGCCACAGCTGCGCTGGCGGCGGAGATGACCGGCGGAATGCAGCGCGTGCTTGAGACTGCCGTTGCATACGCCAAAACGCGCAAACAATTTGGCAAACCCATCGGCATTTTTCAGGCGGTGCAGCACATGTGCGCCGATATGTATCTTGAAACCGAGAGCGCACGCTCAGCCGCTTATTATGCAGGCTGGGCCCTCCAGGAGACTGCGTTTGATGCCTACACCGCTGTTTCCATTGCCAAAATGTACGCGAGCGATGCCAGCCGCACGGTAGGTAATCGGGGCATTCAGGTGCACGGGGGCATGGGATTCACCTGGGAGAACGATATTCACCTCTATTACCGTCGCGCCAAGGCTTCTGAGACGATGCTGGGCGACGCAGCATTTCATCGGGAGAGGATAGCGAGGTTGGTGGTGGATGCGAGATTGGCTGTTGCTACGGAGAGGACGCTGGCAACTGGAACTTAGGAGCGGCTCTTGGCTTTCGGCTCTGCCTTAATGTTCCTTTGTGTCCTTTGTAGTTAAACAAGTTCGAACTTTAATTCACCAAGCTTCTCCACACTGCAGGCAATCTTATCTCCCGCTTTGAGCCACACCTGTTGGTCCTTAGGTTTGCCCAGGATCACGCCTTGTGGAGTGCCGGTGAAGATGATGTCGCCGGGCTGAAGTGTGATGTAGCGGGAAATGTAGCTGACCATCTCGCGGGTGTTGAAGATGAAATCCGCTGTAGTTGATGACTGGCGGGTCTCGCCGTTAACACGGCATTCC
>DATEJX010000018.1:0-7219 GCA_035277785.1 Candidatus Angelobacter sp.
TTCAGGAGCAGCAATCTCCGGAGCCACGGTAAAAATGAGCGGTGGCCTCGTCGCGACAAACGTGACCGTAACCACCAATTCGAGCGGGGTCTACACCTCACCCTGGATCGCCATCGGAAGCTACAGCGTGCAAGTCAGCAAGTCTGGATATACCAGTGTCACCAAGACCGTGAATGTCAGCACCGGTGCAACTGCTACCTTGAATTTTACCCTGCGCTGAGCGCGGGCCATTCAATACAGAAGCTCAACGGTTTCAACGGGGCAGATGTGGTTCCGCTCTCGGCATCACGGAGTCGCCTCACAAGATTGAGGGGTGATGGCAATGTCCAGGTTTAAGGTCTGGTTTTGGACAATGGGACTCGTCTTCATTCAGACGTTCACGGCGTGCGTTATTTGGAACCTTGTGAAGCCAAATCCTGTCTACATAGGGATGCTGGAAACTGTTTTTCCGGGCTTCAAGTGGCTGTCAATCGGATCTTTTCTGCTGGCTTTGGTCGAATGCTTCCTCTACGCCGCCTGGCTGGCTTTCAGCTTTTGTTTTGACCCGCAATTTCTTGTATCGAAGACATCACCACGAGGCCGGAACTCTGAAATTCCGCGGGAAACCCACCTGATCGGTAGTCGGTAAACATGTGCCAGGGATTCATGCCGACGGAGGAAGTCTCACAAAAAATAAGGGCCTCGGGCGTCAGCTCGAGGCTTAGAGCAATGAGGCGGGGTTCACATCACAAAAGTGAGCGTTTCAAGCTGACTCCGCAGGCATTTCACGCTTTCACTCCGAGGCGGAAGAGAGCGGGCAACGTTTAACGCTCCTTCAATGGAAATCCCGTAACCATAGCCCGCAACGAAGGTCTTGATTGCCTCGGCCATTTGAAATGAATCAAAATGGCTTTTCAGGAGATCTCGCCACAGAGATGCTAGTTCGTTCACTGAGAATTTATCCGGCATAAGATTGTCTACCAATTCCAGGTTCGAAAGTTTTTAAACTGCTAACTGTTCAAGCGCTTCGGGCCTGAGAACCGTGAGAGATGCGCCCTTGATGCTGATAACGTTTTCGCGCTGAAATTGCTGTAAAGTCCGGCTCACCGTCTCTCGCGATGTGCCTGTCATATCGGCAATCTCCTCATGGGTCAGCGCCACTACGAGTCTGGGGTTTGTGCGACCTGATTCGTGGCGTCCCTTCAGCCAATCGAGCAGAAGGCTCGCCAGCCGGCCGGCAACTGTGCTGGGAAGGGCAAGCCGGCAGACATCATTGAACAGGATTTGGTATTCCTTCAACGCCCAACGCGTGGCTTCCATGGATGCTTCCGGATGCTTCGCGAGGAAGCGTTTGAACTCCCGCACTGGAATCGAGATTACTCGGCAAGGCTCCAGCGCCTCCGCGGACGCTTCATACTCGCTACCCAGCAGCGCGGCGCTCAGGCCCAGAATCTGGCCTCTCTCGGCAATTCGCAGAATAACTGTCCTACCTTCACGTGAGCTGACTGATACCTTTATTCTTCCCTCACGCAGGATAAAAATCTGTTCGGCGGACTCGCCTTCACTGAAGATGCGTTCTCCGCGAAGGTGCCTCGTCTCTGTACCCAGCGACTCAAAGCCTGTTTTGGGCTCACTCTTAACTTCTGCGAGGGCTACTTGATTGGTAATGTTCCTGACACCAGGATTTGCGGAAGAATTTGAGGGGTACATAATTTCCTCCAGGTCTCTTTGCCTGAGAAGTTCATCTGTGACGCAATCCCATAATGCAAGCCCGGTGCCAAACCTAAAACCCTCATTTTCGGCGCAGTTAGCCCGACACGTCTGCGTGATTTGGCTCAGGTAGCAGTGTGGCATGCGCCGAATGACGCAGCCCGAGGACGTTAACAATCTGATAATTCAGACCAACCCGATTGGTAACGGATTTGCAAGAAAAGTGTTGCCATGAGATGTCCTGACCAAAAGGCGCCCTCCGAACTGGAGAACGGCTGCAAAATGTCGATCGTCATCGTGGATGACAACCCTGGCAGCCTTGAGTATCTATCGACCGCACTGGCCGGCTCTGGCTTGAAAGTCTTCACGGCGCGAAGCGGTGAAGAAGGTCTTGCTCTCATCTACAGGCATCGACCCCAAATCGTCTTAAGTGATCTGATCATGCCAACCCTGAGCGGGCTGGAGGTGCTGCGGATGGTGAAGGAGTTCGACCCGAAAATCAGCGTGGTCATCATGAGCTCTGATGATCCAGCCGATGCAATGGCAAAGGCGATGGAACAGGGCAGCGCGGATTACCTTAAAAAGCCCATTACATTATCCGTGCTCAGAAACTGCGTAAGGCAGCTCATTCAAACTCATGTCGTGGAAACCCCAACGTCCTGATCAAGCGCAATATATCTCTGGCAAGGGTCCACAACCGTGCCCGGTATTGTTAGTGCCGCATCCGCACTAGTCGAGCTTCTGCGACCGAACCTCAATTCCGCACATTAACTTGCAACTATATTCTTTGGGGTAGTGTGTCTCATATGGCGGCCAAACCACGCACCCGCGTGGAACAAAGTGCCTGACTCGTGTTTCAGCATTAGCACCGTGACTTTCCCAATGCGCGGCTGAAAATTCTGCGATAGACGAGGCCGATTATTGGTTCGGCGGCGGTAACATTGATAAGCAATCCATGAATACTGCCGGAAATTCCGTCCAGATCGTTGTCATTGACGACAACACTCACAGCCTGGAATTCCTGTCAGAAGCGCTCAAACGCGACAACGTAAATATCATTACGGCTTCGCATCCGGATGAGGGGCTCGACCTTATCTACACTCATCGGCCCCAAATCGTATTGACCGATCTGGTCATGCCGGGAATGAGCGGCCTGGATGTGTTGGCGCGAGTGATGGACTTTGATCCTGCCATTGACGTTGTGCTGATGACCGCGCATTACACAACTGATACTGCCGTGGAAGCCATACGTAAAGGGGCCGCCGATTATCTGAACAAGCCGATTTCGCCCTCAGTGCTTCGGGAGCGCGTGGGACCGCTCATTGACACGGCATTGCAACGCCAGCGGATCATGCACGTTGATTCTGAACTGCTGCGTACCGCCCGGTTTGAAGGGATGGTTGGACGCAGCCCGCAAATGTGGGAGGTCTTTTCGCGCATTCGCAGGGTCGCTCCGCATTTCCGCGCTGTGCTCATTACAGGAGCAACCGGCACGGGAAAGGACCTGGTTGCTCGCGCATTGCATCATCTGAGTCCAGCGAAGGGAAAATTTGTTGTGCTCAACTGTTCCGCTGTAGTTGAAACCCTTTTTGAAAGTGAGCTTTTTGGGCATGTGCGTGGAGCATTTACCGGCGCTGACAAAGACAAGTCCGGCCTGGTTGAATATGCCAATGAAGGTACCCTGTTCCTTGACGAGATAGGGGACATGCCAATCGGGACCCAGGCAAAGCTGCTGCGCGTTTTGCAGAACCAGGAAGTGCAACCCGTAGGGTCGCTGAGTGCCAGAAAGGTCAACGTTCGAGTGGTCGCCGCAACCAACAGAGACCTTAAAAAGGCGATGGCCGAAAAGCAATTCCGGGAAGATCTCTACTATCGGCTATCGATGGTGGAGATCCATACTCCTTCTCTGGTTGAGAGAACTGAGGACCTTCGGCTTTTGACAAATTTTTTTGTGGAGAAATTTGCAAAACAGTACGGAAAAGACATCCGGGGACTTACCCGGCGGGCCCGGATCATGCTCTCCCGGCACACTTGGCCCGGCAATGTGCGTGAACTCGAAAACGTGATAGGCCATGCCTGCATGATGGCAATGGGAGAGGACATCGATATCGCTGACCTGCCGGAAAACCTGCGGCTTGGCGACGAAGATATGCAGGGGAGTTCAAGAGAGCAGACTTTAGCCCGGGAGCAGCAACAGGTAACTGGTGATGGCGAGCCTCTTTCACTTGAGGAGCATGAGAAACAGCTGCTCAGAAACGCGCTCGACCAGGCCGACGGAAACCAGTCCGAGGCAGCCCGCCACTTGCGAATTGGCCGGGATGCTCTGAGATACAAGATGAAGAAATACGGACTGCTTTAAGGGGCCACGCCAAGCATCTGGGTAACCAACTCCCGCAACTGCGCCGGCCCTACGGGTTTGGCAATGTACCCGGTGAATCCTGCCGCCAGTGCTTTTTCGCGATCACCCTGCATGGCGCTGGCTGTTAACGCTACTACCGGAAGGTGCGCGAGGCGATCATCGCTCCGAATGGTCTGGAGCACATCGTAGCCGTTGCGAATCGGGATCTGCAGGTCAAGCAAAACCAAATCGAGTGTTGCAGCTCGGAGCTGTTGCAGCGCTTCTTCCCCGTCTTTGGCCTCAATCACACCGTAGCCTTGTCTTTCCAGCACTGTCCGCAGTAGCTCGCGGCTTGTGGCCTTGTCCTCGACGATTAGAATTTGCTTCATCGGTTATTGCTCAGAAATTCTCGTTTAATCTGAACTCAGCTGTGCGAAACCTCACCTATAAGAGGTAGCGTAAAAATAAACCGGCTGCCCTGCCCCTTTTGGCTTTCAACCCAGATGGTTCCACTGTGCAGCTCAACTAACTTCCTTGTGATTGCCAATCCAAGTCCGGTGCCTTCACGTACGCCCTGAGTTGTGTCACTCGCCTGATAAAAATTCTCGAAGATAGCATGATGTTCCTCAGGAGCAATCCCCATCCCGGTATCGCCAACGATCACTTTCAGGAGGTCACCATCCATGAGTGATTCAACCCAGATCAGGCCGCCGCTGGGAGTGAATTTGAGAGCATTGCTCAGCAGATTGTAGAGAACTTCTTTCACCCTCACTCGGTCGGCACGGAGCAGGGGACGCTGGCTGTTTTGGTCTATGAGGCGAATTCCTTTCGCTTCAGCCTGCGGCCGGATTGCGGCGAGCACTTCCGTGAGGCATTCACTAAATTCAAAGGTCCCCCACTGAAGCTCAAGTTTTCCTGCCTCAATCTTGCTTAAGTCAAGAATCTCGTTGATGAGTTCCAGCAGGTGGCGCGAATCCTGGACGATATGCCCGATGAATCGCTTGTATTTTGGGTCCAGAGGCCCGTCGCCTTCTTCCAGCATGAGTTCTGAGAAACCTATGATGGTATGCAGCGGAGTTCGCAACTCGTGGCTCATGCTGGCCAGAAATTCGCTCTTCAGCCGGTTTGCTCTTTCCACCTCCTGGTTGCGCGCCTGCAGTTGCTCATTTTTCGCGGACAGTTCAGCCGTATACTGTTCGCGAACTGCACGCATTCGTTCTTCAATCTGCTTCCGTTCCGTAATATCACGGACCACCGCGATCACATGCAAGCCGCTTTCGCCCGGGTTCGGGCTCAGACTTATCTCAACCGGGAAAAGGCTGCCGTCCTTTCTTTGCGCCTTCAGTTGCAGGCCGGTTCCCATGGGCCGCGTTTGAGGATGTTCGGTGTATGTGGTCCGGTGGTGAACATGGCCACCCCGCGCAGCCTCCGGAACCAGCACCTCAATGCTGAGCGATTTCAACTCTTCGCGGCTATAGCCAAACATTTTTTCCGCTGTCTCATTCAACAGCACAATGCGCCCCTGACCATCAACCTCGAAAATCGCATCCGGCGCTGCCTCCAGTAATTTGCGAAACCGGGATTCGACCTGGGTTTTTGCGGTCATGTCTTCCACGGCATGAATGATGTAGCAGAGTTTTCCATCGCCGCCGAACACCGGCAAGTTAACAGCGCTCCAATGACGTTCTTCAAACCCCCCACCCTGATTTTCCGGACGACGGATGTCATATTTCTGGATCGGCATCACGTCAGGAGAGCCGGTTTCAAGCACGCGACGAAGAGAGGCACTCAGGTTCTTAACCCCGGTAGGCGATTTGTCATCCGGATTGTCGGGGAAGATATCGAACAAGTAACGGCCGGTCACCTGCTCCCGCGTGGTCATCGTCCCGCGCAGGTAAGCGTCGCTGGCGCCGACAATCTGCAACTCCGGCGTCAGCACCAGGTAAAGGCCGGGAGCTGATTCGAATAGAGCGCGGAAATCCGGTGAGCTTCTGTCGTTTGGGTGCATCCGAATTGCACTGCCGTTCATGAGCTATTTGCCCTCCCCAGGGGCATGAGCAGTGTGCTCCATAATGGTAGCAAACAGGAACGAAACTGACAGGTTCGCGGACGCTAAAGCGAACACAAGCGGGACGATTGCCTGGCTCTCTCGGACCTGAGTGCTATGGTTTACCTGCAAGTAAACCATAGCGTACCCCCACCCCCTCCCGGTCAACCCCGAAAAATAAGGACTTAGCGGAAGTCATCCCGGAGTTGATTTTTTGCTTTTTTACCGAAGTCGCGAGCCTGCTTGCATCCAGAAGTTACTCTTTTGCTAACAGGCTGCTCAGGGGCTGAATCGGGGTCCCCGGGCGGCCCGGCTTTTGGCCGACTGGGGTGACCTGTGTACTGACGGCTGAGCCTGCCCCGGCGAGCCGTGGGTGCTGTGTGCTTATAAAGTTGTCAAAGAACCCACCAGCAAAACTCCAGGCTGGCTCAAATCGAACTAGAGTAGCACGTTCTTCGCAGCGAATCAATTACGAATCGGTGCAATGTCGTGCCGCGCAAATTCGCGGCGCCTGCTAATTGCTAGGTGCCAATTGCTTCTTTCCTCTGATTCTTTGGTTTCCTTTGCGCCCGTCGTGGCCGTTGCGGTAAAAGCCTTTGGATTTTCCGATCACCCGATCACCGGATCACAAGATCACCCGATTTTTCTCCGGGTTTGCTTTTCCGATGACAGCGATCACCGCGATAACGCGCCGCAAATCGCGGGCGATTACCGATGCCCTTAACCACTGTCATCCCGACCGACTCCGCGGGAGCGGTGCGACCAAGGAGAAGTGGAGGGATCCCGACACTGTTTCCTTCACCATGCAACTTCAGGGAGTTTCCACGAGAATTTCCACGGTTTTGAACAGACATAGGTTTGTCTTCTCCGTGCCTCCGCGTCTCCGTGGTAGGTTTTGCTCCTCCGCCCTTGGTTCCTTTGCGCCCGTCGCGCCCGTTGCGGTAAAGGCCTTTGGATTTAGGTGTTCCTCTGTGTTTCAAGGTTTTGGGTTTCAAAACAAAAAGCCCGCTCGCAGCGGGCTTTCTCGTAACCCAACTTCGTTTTACTCGCTGCCCGTTTTCGCAGAGCCCAACCCGCTCTGCCCGCACAGGCGCTCGAAATGAAGAGCGTTGGCAGTTTCGCGTCCGCTCAGAACGGAGACGAAC
>DATEJX010000019.1:0-6339 GCA_035277785.1 Candidatus Angelobacter sp.
ATTTCCTGATAGGCGCGCTCCGGCGTCTTGCTGCGATAGGTCATTCCCATGCCGTTCAAGCCGCAAAACGTGCAGTGATGCTTTTGTCCCCACCAGCAGCCGCGGGAAGTTTCCATGGTGACCTCAGTCACCACCTGCGAACGAATGCTGGATGCTTCAAAGTCGCGGAAGAAATCAATGTGATCCGGGTAGGGCAGCTCATTCAAGTTGCTCACAAAGCTCTGCGGAGCAGAAGCCACCACCGTCTTGCCGCCCTCGCGGAATGTCACACCGCCGAGGTCATGCAAAGGCTCTTTGGCCCGGATCCTGCGCACCAGTTCGGGGAATACGTGGTCCGCTTCACCGGAGCAGACAACGTCAAGAAAAGGGAATTGCCGGTGCAATTCAATCCCCATTTCACCTTCAAAATTTGAGCCGCCGCAGACGATGGTAATTTCCGGCGACCGGCGCTTCAGTTCCTGCGCCATCGCCAGCGCGGCGACATTCTGCTGGAAGGTGGAGGTGAGACCAATAATGTCGTATTGCGTGAGATCAATTTGATTGGCGCATTCCTGTATGAAGAGCGGGCTCAGATTGCGCGCGCGCTCCATCTGGCGCAGAAGTTCCGGAGGATAAGGACGAATGTAGCCGGCGACGGAATCGGTAAAGTCAGAAAAAGGCCGGATCTGCTCGCCATAGAGTGCGGGCGTGAAGATGAACTCACCGGGCATCTGATGCGCCGGAGAGTTTTCTGCGATGCGTTCATAAACTGCTGCTCCGATGATCTCGGCAAATCGGAAATTGAAGTAATGAACGTCACAAGGCATGCCCAACGCATTCAGCTCCGCCTTCAGCAGCGCCACACCCAGATGAGGGCGGCGCAACGTAAGGAAAGGCATGATCAGGAGCAGGACGCGTTTCTCAGCCATATTGAGGACACTGTAGCGAACGAAGCTGCAATCAGTTTCGTTCCAGTTCATGTTATTGAATCCTCACCTGCGGGCCGGATGGAAGCTTCCGACCCGCATGCAAGAATTCGTTTTTTTAACTGTCTTTCTTGGGCTTGCTGCTGACTGCATCGTGCCGGATCTCAGCCACCACTTCCACAATGGGCCGTGCCATCGGCTTCGGGAGTGGTTCGCGGACTTGCTCCTTGCTGGCCGCGTCCTGGCGAATCTCGGCCACCACTTCCACAATCGGCCGTGCTACCGGCTTCGGCAGAGGTTGGCGAACTGGTTCTTTGCTGGCAACGTCCTGGCGAATTTCCGCGACGACTTCCACGATTGGCCGTGCTACCGGCTTGGGCAGCGGCTCACGAATCGGTTCTGTTTTGGCTGCATCCTGGCGGATTTCAGCCACCACTTCCACAATCGGCCGTGCCACTGGCTTCGGCAACGGTTGACGGACTGGTTCCGCACTTGCCGCGTCCTGACGAATCTCGGCCACAACCTCTACAATGGGCCGCGCTACCGGCTTCGGTAAGGGCTGCCGAACCTGCTCATTGCTTGCGGCATCCTGCCGGATTTCAGCCACTACTTCCACAATCGGGCGGGCCACCGGTTTGGGCAACGGCTGACGGACTGGCTCGGTGCTCGCAGCATCCTGCCTGATTTCAGCAACCACTTCTACAATGGGACGCGCTACCGGCTTGGGTAGCGGCTGACGAACCTGTTCTTCGCTTCGACGGTCGGGGGCTTCCACCGCCGTTGCATTCCTGGCTTCAGTTTCCACGATCTCCGGAGCCACTTGCGGCCGTTTTGTATCGCTCATTGAAATCTCCTTGCGGAAGTTTGTTTTATACGGCGGTGGACTCGATAGCGTCCACGGTTGATCTCCGGGCCACCCCGGAGTCTGAGAAAGATGTAAAGCGTTCAAGCACGCAAGACAGACCGTGCTGAACAAAATCAATGCGAACAAAACTGCTATCCAGGCACATGCGCAGGCCACCGATGGCGTAGTCAGTGTTTGGCAGCAACGCGGCCTGCCCGGTCTGAATGGTGATCCGATGTAAAAATCTCAATCCCTGCAGATATGCAGCCCAGTAACGATCGTGCCGTTCTGCATCAATCTTCCTTGCCACGGCCAATGCAGCGCCAATTCCTTCCAGATAAAGCGCAGAAGTGTAGCCTGGCGCGTCGGGCTGATCGTCACTCAAGAAGCCGCCTGTCGTTTCCTGTTGATGCTCAAGGATCCAGTCGCCGATTTCAAAGAGCATCGCGGCAAACTGCTCTTCGTGTCGCAGATGCCACCACGCGCTGAATGCCTGCATGATCCAGCTCACCTGGCCAAAATTGCGCTGGTACCGGAACCGGTGGCGATAGTAGCGAAAGGCTTTTTCCAGGCGGATCTCATCAGTCTCCGTCAGTCCTTCCCGTACCGCAGCCGCCAAAGCCAGCAGCACCTGGCCGGGGAAGTAGTCCTGGAAAATGTCATCTACTTTCTCAGACGTAAAGTGCGTGGCGATTCGACCGTGACCATCAATTGCCGACCACAGCACATCAGCCAGCCCGCGCGCCTGTGGACGCCGGTAGTCACCCTTTGGTAGTTCGCAGATTGCCAGCACCAGGAACGCGATTTCAGCCACTGAAGGCTTGTTCTCGCCCATCTTCAGCCAGATGCCCTCTTCACTGAGCTTTACGCAGCGCAGCAGCAAATTTAGAGTGCGATCCGCGGCGGTGCGCAGGAGTGGATCAGAAAAAGCGCGTGCTGAGCGTGCCAACACCCAGCCACCGTGAGCCAGGCGGGGCAAGTGGCCGCCTGCGAGCAGACGGTTGCGAAAGGGTTCATAGCTCTCGTAAAAAGTCCCGTCTGCTCGATGATGGCGCAGCAGGTAATTGGAGTAGAGCGTCGCCAATTCCTGCAGTAACTTATCGTCATCTTCGGGGACGGAAAGCGGCTTGAATGCACCCTCAAGCTGCGCGACGCCGTTTGCTTCAGCCAGCCATGTGCCGCAATCAAATCTGTGCCAGTGATATGGAGGCCGCGTGATCCCGGCCTTATCGATCACCTCCAACGCGTACTCTTCCGGCGTAAGGCTGTGCATCGCTGCCCAGAAAGGCAATACCAGGCCTGAACGATTTCCCTGGCTGACCTCCAGCGCCTGTTGCCCATGGACGACATACTTCACGATTTCTTCAGGCGGCGCATCTTCCAGGGTTGCGCGATTGTAAAGGAAGCTGACGGTCACTGCGATTGCATCTCCAGAATCTGTCTTAGTCCCGCTAAACCTCTCATCTGTGAGTGCAGTCTTTACCAGACGCCGCAACTCATCGTCCGGTTCATTCATGTCTGCAACCGCTAGACCGGCACAGCCGCGCAGTTGGCCCCAGACATAGACCGTGATAAACAGCAGATTCATGCTCTGCGGTAGCTGTTCTTTCCGCACAGCTTGAGTGGTTTCGGGCAGACCCAGGACTTCATTCAGCGCAATATCTCGCGCTCTCAGCGCGATCGGCTCACATACGTCGCGATCCTGCCATGCTGGAGGAGCCGCAGGCGCAGGAACGCCTGTAGGCTGCCACGGCGCACCGGGTTCAACGTATTTCATGACTCCGTGGCGATGAATTACGTACGGTTCCCAGGGCAGGAGCTTTCCGTTGGTGAATCGCGCATGGCGAAACAGCCGGAACTCGCGCCCGATACCCGGCATCCTTGGCAAAGCGCCACCCATCACACCTGGGCGCTCCCGGCTGCCGACAACGATTCCGTGCCGGTCATTGTCCAGTTCACCCACGATGCACTCTTCGAGTTCAGAGAAAAAGGTCACAGCGATATGGCTGTTATCCACGAGAGCGCGAGCGGCATTGCCCTCAGGAAGTTTTTGGGCGGTAAGCAGCGCAGCACGAAGCACAGCTTCAGGTGCGGGGTACTGCTTCTCGCCGGGGAAATTCCAGAAGCCATCGCGAGAGTGGCGCTGATACACATTCGCTTTGGAACGGACGCTCACCCACGCGCCGCCGCTCGAATCGTAGTTTTGATCAAGACACTCCGGCGGGAGCGGCAGCGTGCCCGTGGTGAGATATTCATTCAGGCCAAGCCGTGCAAGGTGCGCGGGATGCATCCCCTCCGGCGCGCGTTTTTCACTCCAGCGGATTTCCGGAAAGGCCTTGGAAGGGTTATAGACCGGCTTTTCCTCTCCCTCCATGTTTGCCATGAAATCTTCATGCAGGTCAAAAACTGTTTCAATGTGGAAGCCACGCTCCTGCGCGTCAGAAACTCCAAACGGCCAGCCAAATCGGACCATGAACACGCCGCCTTCCACGCGTAATCCGGCTTCCTGCAACCGCTTGACTGCCTCCCAGAAAGTGCGCCCGGAAACAATGGAATCATCCACTACAATCACCGGCTCGTGCGGATCAATGTCACCTTCAATCACACGCATGGAGCCGTGTGGCTTGGCTTCTTTCCGGATCAGCAGGCCGCGGTACCGACCTTTTGACTGCAATATGCAGGATTGAACAAGAGGAACGCCAATCAATCCATACGTCGCAAGCTGATGGCCATCAAATCTTTCCAGCAGTGGGAGCAGACAACGTGCAGCCAGTTCTGCGCCCTTGGATTCAAGAGTCACGCCCAGGGAATGGATCATCCAGCGGCCGGACTTGCCGTCAGGGGAATAGATGGGCTGGTCGGGTGAGCTGCGCAGAATTCCTTTGTTCAGCATCAGCTTGAGCAGTTCAGCGCGGTCCGCCTGATAGTTGGGCGGCAGGGAAGCCAGCACTGATTTCATGTCTTCTTTCATGCGCAAATTGCTCACCTTGCAATCAATTCTGCCGGCTGTGTAGCAGGCTGCCTGCTTTGGCGTTCCGGCATTTCTTTCAAATCAAAATTGCGGTTCTCCGGAAGAGCAAGACTCAGATAGCGCCCGTCCACAGCAAGCATGAGGTCTTTGCTCACAAAGTCATTGAGTGATTCCTGGATCCAGGCGTCGTTCCCGAGGTTCGCTTCAATATCTCTGGGTGTGCGCGCTTCCGCACAGTATTCATACAGAGCGGCCGCATCGTCATGGTAGCTGTAGGTAACAACCTCAGACTGGCGTCCATCAAAGATGGCAATGCTATGCCAGGCCTTCCGGTACTTGAGGAAAGGACGGTTCGCGCTGTTCCATCCTGCCTGCCACGCTCCCACGCGGCCAAAAAGTTCTTCGTAAATATCATCATCCACGGTGTTCGCCATCTTGTGGTCGAAGTAGTACGAAATGCGGCGAAGATCAAAAGCTTTGGGGAAGATGTATTGATAGCATCTGGCCGGCACCAGCCCGGAGATGGACTGCGTCTCCGGTTCGGTATACATGGGTGATCCGCGGTCAGCCCGCGCTTTTACGATTGCATAAGGTGGTTGCAAGTGCGTGATTTTGGATGCGATCTCGCTCTGCACGCGATAGTCTTCTTCAGTCTCTCCGGGAAAACGGCACAGGATGTTGTAAAGGGCGTTGATGCCGTAATAGGTACACCACTTGATAAGCTCCACATTGCGCATTCCGGTGGAATGCTTGCGCATGATTTTCAAGATGTTGGTGGAAAGGCTCTCAATCCCTGGTTGCACGGAGAACAAGCCGCTGCGTCGCAGACGGCCCAATTGTGAGCGGGAGAAGTTCGGCCGGATCTCATAGTGAATGCAAAGATCACTGTTGGCTGCCGCCAGTCTGCCAAACAGCTTTTCCACATATTCCGGCGCCATGATGTTATCAATGGCATTGAAGTAGAACTGACCGTAGCGCCGTGACAGAGCTTCCAACTGCTCCAGCACTTTGTCCGGGTCCTTGGCGCGAAACTCCATGCCGGAGCGGTTCAGGCCGCAGAAGGTGCAGTGGTTTTTTTCTCCCCACCAGCAGCCGCGCGCTGCTTCAAAAGGCACGAGTAATTCCTGAACGGCGTCAGATTTTTCATAACCGCTGGCCTGGCGCGCATAGAAATATTCATCGAAGTCGGGCAGTGGCGTGCGGTTCATGTCCATGAAATTAGGCGCACGGCCCGCATACCGGACTGAGCCCTGCTCGTCGCGCCACATCAGGCCCTGCAGGCCTTCCATGCTGCGACCGCTGTAGAGACGCCGGACCATCTCAGGAAAGGAAATTTCGGCATCACCGCAGTGGACGTAATCAATCTGCGGACAGTTCTTCATGATTTCGTCCGCAATGTCATCTTCCAGGCTGGCTCCGCCCATGATGATGGGAATGTCTGGGTAGCGCTGCTTGAGCGCCCGCGCAAGAGCCAGACTGGCCACCAATTGCTGGAAGACCACAGTGAACCCGATCAGGCCAAAGCGGCTCCAGTCCACCGCGTTAAGACAGAATTCGATGAAGTCAGGCGCGCCCACATCGCGCAACCGGCGGATGTCTTCCAGCGTGCAGCCCGCGCG
>DATEJX010000020.1:0-6383 GCA_035277785.1 Candidatus Angelobacter sp.
CTGAAGCGCTGACGCTATAGCCGCCTGGAGGCACAGAGAGTGTGTAGGTGCCGTCAGAAGCGGTTACAGTAGAAGCGCTTCCGGCTGTTACGGTCACGCCTGCGGCCGCCCCACATGTGGATTGATTTCTTACTTTGCCGCTGATCGTCGAACTGCCCGTGTTCGGGTTAGGGTTATGGTATGGAACTGTGAACTGCTGGGACGCCCCAGTCATGTACTGGTCAAGGAATGGAGAATACGTTTGAACGGAAATGGTGTTTGAATCTGAATGAAAGGTAAGAATTTCCAGCCACCCGTCTCCCCCATTAGGAAAGCTCTGGAAATCGGCGAAAATCTGATTCACCAGATTTCCGTTATCGCCTACGTCCTGGCGATGCGAGACGGAACCGCCGGTGAAATGCCCGTTCAGCATCATGATCACGTTGGGGTGCTCTCTCAATCGCTGCCAGAGCTGCTGTCCGTTGGCGTTTCCTGCCGGCATGTCCTGCGTGTCGCAGGTGTCTTCGCGCAATCCTGTCGTCCTTAAATAAGAGTGTGTGACGACGATGGCTTCCTTGTCCGGATTGGCTGAAAGAATGGAGTCCGCCCAGTCGAGCGCTGCGTTGCGCGGCCTGTATTCCAAAGCGAGAAAGAGATATTGTTTGCCGTCAATTGTCAAGATGCCGTAAAAATTTTCATTGCTGCCGGAAGGGAAGTTGCCTTTGTAATAGGCTTTACCGGCATAACGCGCCGGCCCAAACCACTGGTTGAATCCGGTTACACTGCGGCTTACCTTGGGATTGGCGCCGTCGTAGTCATGGTTCCCGATGGCAAGCATATAAGGAACACCGGCGTTATCCAGAACGCGAATGGCTGCATCCGCATTCTGTTGCTGGGCCGTTTGCGCGCCATCATTGACGATATCGCCGACTCCGAGCACCATCTGAATGTTGAGCGCATCTTTGTTCTGAGCAATCCAGTTCGTCTGGCTGTTCATCACCTGGGGAAAAAACTGGGCTTCATTCTGCGTGTCAGGCAAGACAATGATGGAAAAATCTTGCGCTTTAAGGACTTGGGAGAGACCCAGCAGAAACACGAATAGAAGACACAACGGGCACAAACGACGAAGCGGCGACATCCGGAACCTCAGAGCAAGGAGGCTTGCGCACGCCGCTTAAACGAAGCCAGCGCGGAGCAGCACGATAACGCTCTTCTTGCAGTATTGTTCACTAGGAAGCTGATTGTTCTTTGTTGGTTGGATAGATTGCAAAAACATGTGAAGAATATGTGTTGCAGTAAGAGCGCAGGCTAGTATTTCGGTTATGGCCTTAGCAAACCTTTCTCACTGTGAACATTTAAATCAGAAGTTACTTAGATCAGGAATCATTTGATGGAGGAAGAACGTCAACACCTTCGGCGTGATGGTCGACGGGGAACACTAGAGGGAGAGAAACGATGAAGGCAGGTTTTATTGGGCTGGGCGCTATGGGGACAGGCATGGCTCGTAACCTTATTAAGAGCGGCCACACTCTGACGGTTTACAACCGCACTCGCAGCCGTGCTGAAGTCTTGCGCCCAGAAGGGGCCACGGTGGCAGAAACTGCTGGACAGGCAGCCGCTGGCGCAGAAGCTGTCTTCACCATGGTGGCCGATGATCGTGCGCTGGAGGAGATAGTCTTTGGCCCTGGGAACCTGCTTGAGTCACTGCCTCCGGGAGCCATCCACATCAGCGCCAGCACCATTAGCGTACAGCTGTCGCGCCGCTTAGCGGAGGTACACCGCAAAAAAGGGCAGCATTACCTTGCAGCACCGGTCTTCGGCCGGCCTGAAGCCGCCGCCGCTGCAAAGCTTTTTGTCGTGGTAGCTGGTTCGCAGTCCTTGATCGAGCAATGCCAGCCGTTGTTTGATGCCATAGGACAAAAGACGTTTGTTGCCGGCGCCGAACCCTCGATGGCAAATGTGGTGAAGCTGGCAGGAAATTTCTTGATTACTACAGTGATTGAAGGCTTGGCGGAGTCATTCGCTTTAGCGCGAAAGTCAAAAGTGGATCCTGGACAGATGCTCGAGATCCTGACCGGATCACTCTTTCCCGCGCCGCTCTATAAAAACTATGGCGCCATGGTGGCGCATGAAAAATTTGAACCTGTTGGCTTCAAAATGCGGCTGGGCGCAAAAGACAACCGGCTGGTGCTCTCGGCCGCGGAGGAGGCCGGTGTCCCCATGCCTATGGCAAGCCTGGTGCGCGATCAGTTCCTTGCCGCCATGGCTCAGGGAATGTCAGATGATGATTGGGCTGCGGTGGCAAGAGTCGTGTACAAGAATGCCGGACTGTAGCTGACGTGTCATTTCTCTCCTCGTCCTACGTACTCTAATCACCACGCTTCCGGCTTGAGAAAATCCTGCCCTGGTTCTTTCTATTGGTCGTCCACCGGCGTAGAAACCCGCCAATCATTGGCGGCGAACCCGGTCTCGACATCTCCGCTGCGGTAGGGATCTCAGGCTCTAGGTTTCGATACCGAAGGATGACGCAGGAACTCAGCCGGGTTTTCATTCCCTTCGTAGGCCGAAGGCTCATCTCGTGGCGGGATATTCTTGCGAAGGATTGAGGTATTCTTGCGGAGTTTTACGGCCTAATTGCGCACTCGGCATCGTAAGCTGGTAATTGCCATATTATGGGCACTCGCTACGGATGCCACAGTTCTATTTCCATACTACCCCGCAGCAAAGCGGCAATTCGCAACCTCAACGTTCCACCCCCTCATTTTCGCCACGCATTTCCACCACTCCATTAGCTCATTATCTGTATATTGGCATCCTTGATAAAATCAAAACGGAGCCCGTAGCTCAGCTGGATAGAGCATCTGCCTTCTAAGCAGAGGGTCGCAGGTTCGAGTCCTGCCGGGCTCGCGAAACTCGTCTTTTCCCCAAGATCAAGCGCTTCTCCCCAGTGGCAACCATATACAAGGTATCGTTTCATCTCTGGCCCATCAGCCACTGCGCTCGCGTTGTGTAGATTCTTCAACACTCATCGGCTGGCTTCTTCGCGACGTCCCCCCTCATCACCAACTTGGTTGCGATCCTTGTTTTGAGTGTGGATTGCCTGGGACCGCCGCGTGTCCTCTGTGTGTAGAAACATTCTGTTCAGCCCATCTTTACTCCTGCCGCGACTGCAATCTGACACTCTGCTCTTCTTGCCATGACGCACATCAGACGGAGCCGCACTGGCGCGATTCCTCCAGCGCTCGCGAGAGATTCCCGAGCTCAGCAAGCTTGGCATATGCCATCACCGAAACGCCATCGATACTTCGGTTTCGCAAAAAATCCGCGTACCACGACTCTGCTTGATCTCCGGGAACTCAGATATCTCCGCTTTTTCGGCAAGCTGTTAACGCGATTCCCAAGGCTGTCTCTTCACTGAGGAGCATTCATGTCATACACATTCCGCAATAGCAACATAGTAAGCACCATCAAATGCGCCGGCCCAGGATGTCAAAAAACAAGGGCCGCTGCTGATCCTTGGTTCGTTACGGTGATCGCGCGAGATGTGTTTACCTGCCGGCGATTTGCCCCGTCGCGTCCGCTCCGCCGCTTCGAGCAACCAGTTTGCGGACAGGCCTGTGCTGTTCGATTGTTTGATGGATATCTCTCCGGCACCCAGTCCTCATCCAGCCGCACTGACCCATCTGTGACCAGCCGCAAGCCAATAAACACAGCCGTCATCGCACCTCGCGAGAGAAGGAGCAGTCGTGAGCCTCATGCAGTGGAGGCTACCTTTTGACGTTCAAACATCAAATCTCGAAGCACGCTCTCATCTGCGGACGCCCGATGCCGGCAATCCGCCTTCAATATCACTCATTTGCGGAACCAAGTAGTCGATGGCGTGAGGAACTCGCGTCCACCAACTCCCAACGGGACTTAGCCAGCGCTGCTGATTTGTTCTTGATGCTGTGAATCGCATTAACCCAGCTGCGGTACTGGTTTTTGTGCAAATGCCGCCACATTCATATGAGCCAAGGCCGAACATCAAAGCGCATCAGTGTTTATCGCATGTATCAGTTCACCCGCAATTCGCCGTGCTTGCTCGGCACTCCATGCGCCACTTGCGCGCGCTACGCGGAAGAAATCCTCAGTAAGACACAACGCTACTACTTTCGTGGCGCAAAATACGTGTGTGAGCGAGCTGTGCCTGCGACGCCCGCCTTTTATGTAACCAGAAGACAGGCTTTGTCTCTGCTGTTCAATCAATTGGCCGTCCTCATTCATGATGGCTGGGCCCTGGAGCTGACATTCTCCGTCGTCACCAATATGCGCGACGCAAGCAGCAAGGCCGACGAGCACCTTGTCATGGCTTATCTTGCCGGATCTTATCGTGCGCGAATCGCCATTGAACAGGCATGGAGCTCTCCGCCTCCATTCATTTCTGCCGATCTGTCGCGGCCGGTGCCAATTTATCCATTCGCGTGATTTCTGACGCTTATTTGCGAGGTGTGCTACATCAATGACAGCACGATCGGACAAGCCGAAGACCTCTTCAGCGCGCGATAAGCGCAGCAAGCGCGCCGACAGCTCGCAACCTCAGCCATCCTGCGCTGAAGCGGTTCAAGAAGCTCAGGAACCAGCGGCAGCCGGAGCGGAGCAACTCGATGCTCAAGCTATCCAGGAATCTGGCTCACAGAAAGCTCATCAAGCCCAAGCGGAACCGACATCTACTGCCATTGTCCAGCCCACGCCGCCTTATGCGTTGATGGAGTTCGTCACCCGAGCCTGGCACATCCTTGAGCCTGCCACTGAACTCCAATGGAACTGGCATCTCGACGTCATCTGTGAATACCTCACGCTCATCCAGAACCAGACTTTCAAAGACGTTTTTGGGCAAGCGTGTGAAGGCATCATCTTCAATGTGCCGCCGCGCACCATGAAGAGCCTGCTGATCTCAGTATTCTTTCCCGCCTGGCTCTGGACGATCAGACCGGAACGGCGCTTCATGTTCGTTTCGTATTCGGAAAAGCTCAGCACGCAGCACAGCATTTACCGGCGTGCCGTTATGGAATCAGATTGGTACCAGGAAAGATGGGGAAGTGTCTTTCGCTTTTCCAAAGATCAGAACCTCAAGCACCATTATGAAAATTCTCATCGCGGAGCCATGTTCGCCACCGGGATGCAATCCACCGCCACCGGGCTCGGCGGCGACATACTTATCTTTGATGATCCGCTCAACCCGGAGCAGGCCCTGAGCGACGCGGAAAGGGAAGCAGTCAATCTGCGCTTTGATACCACTTTCCGCAGCCGCATTAACGATCCGAATACCGGCGTCAAAGTCATCGTCATGCAGCGCCTGCATGAGCTTGATCTCACGGGCCATGTCCTCAGCAAAGAGAGAGACCGCTGGAAGCACGTGTCTCTTCCCGCAATTGCTGAAACGCAAGACCAGGTTCCGTATCCGATCAGTCCTGGGTCTCATGCTCGAAATCCAGGCCATCTCCTCTGGCCAGCGCGTTTGCCGCAAACATTTCTTGATGCGCAGAAGATCGGCATGGGCAGTTGGGCTTTCGCCGGACAGTATCAGCAAAACCCGGCGCCGCTCGATGGAGGCATTATCAAGCGCGCCTGGGTGCGTTTTTATCGCGAGTTGCCGGCAAGCTTCGATTGCCTCGTGCAGTCCTGGGATTGCACCTTTACCGGTGGCGATCGCAGTGATTATGTCGCTGGCCAGGTCTGGGGACGCTCCGGCGCAACCTATTACATGCTGCCGTACCGCATTTATGAGCGGCTTGATTTTGCTCCCACGCGTGCCGCCATCAAGAGTTGCCACACGCTCTTTCCCAAAACCAATGCCATCCTGATTGAGGACAAGGCAAACGGCCCCGCCGTAATCGATGAATTGCGGAAAGAGATTGCCGGCATTGTGCCCGTGTCTCCCAATGGCGGCAAGTTGTCACGGGCGCAGGCCATGGCGCCCCTCTGGGAGGCGGGAAGCGTTCAGTTACCGGACCCACAGGTTTTCAGCCTTCCATGGATGGAAACGTACATTCACAACATGTGTACCTTCCCCCGGGCCGCGCATGATGACGATGTGGATGCTACCAGCCAGGCGCTCACATATATGCGCACGCGTGTCGCCAATGGCATCGCCGAATATTATCGCCTGCAAGCCGAAGCACTCGGCAGAAAGCCGGGTGGCGCGATTCCAACGCCTTGGGCGCAATGAGGAAAAGGAAACTCGAGTCTAGGGCAAAACCTTCGCCATCGAATCTTGGCAGGTTCGCGCCGTAGGTACGTCCAAATCTAGTTCGACATCAAAATAAATTTGTACTATTTTGCTTTTTCTTCTTGACAGTTCAAAAATGCTGTTGTATTTAGATAATGACGCTGTTGAGTGATCAACGGCGCGCCGGGGCAGCCCG
>DATEJX010000021.1:0-3638 GCA_035277785.1 Candidatus Angelobacter sp.
TTCTTGGGCATGACGGACATTATAGTTTCTTCTGCCTGCGGATTTCAGGAAGGATTGCGGCCGAAAGCTACTTCTGGCATTTCGGACAATAATGTGTCCCCCGGCCTCCGACCACGATCTTCTTGATGGGTGTTTTGCAAACTAAACATGGTTCGCCGGTACGGCCGTAAGCACGGTGCTGCAACTGAAAGAACCCGGCTTCACCATCCGCATCAACGTAATCGGAAACTGAAGAACCTCCAGCGGCAATGGCCTCTTTGAGCACCTCCTGCAGCGCAGCGTGCAGCCGTTCGAGCTCTGCTCGCGTCAGCGTATTGGCCCGGCGCCGCGGCCGTACGCCCGCACGAAACAGGCTTTCATCAGCATAGATATTGCCAACGCCGTGCAGCAGCTTCTGGTTCAACAAAGCCGCCTTGATGGGGGCCTTGCTCTTATGGAAGAGAGCGGCGAAATCCTGGCGGCTTACGCGCAACGGTTCTGTGCCAGGGCCCAGAAAGCCGGCTTTTCGTACCTCCAGCCGGCCAAAGCGGCGAGGATCAACAAAATGAAGTTCCCTTCCTGACTCGAGATGGGCCACCAAATGTGTGTGCCGTGCGGGTTCAACACCGGCGTTTGTGACCAGCATGCGTCCGGTCATGCCGAGATGCACGATCCATTCGCTGTCCGCAGCCCCGTTGCGTCCTTTCAAATTAAACACAATGTGCTTGCCCACACGCTGGACGCGTTCTATACGAGCGCCTTCGAGTGTCCGGGCAATCTCGCCGGCAGGAGACTTGAGAGGCTCCGGTTTGCTGCCCACCCAGACAGTTTCAATGCTGTCGCCGGCAACTCGGCGATGTAATCCGCGCGCAATTGTCTCCACTTCAGGTAATTCGGGCATGGGAGCGTTGTACTGATTATCTCAGTTCAGTGAACAGCAGTTCCAGGAAGAGTGCCGGCGTACGCTAGCGGGTATAAGGCTCAGGCTTGGAGGTTACGTGTGCTGCGCCAGGGGGTGCTTTTTTCCGTGGTTCCGGTTTGCGCATGCCAAGCGCGATATCCGCAAGTTCCAGGAAACGCGCGCTGCCGGGATTGCCAATCTGACGGTGGTCCCATGCGCGGTCGCCATTTTGGCCTTTAAGGGAAAAGCGGGGTGAGATCCACAGGTCTTTGGAAAGGTCTTCCTGCGGAGCCGGTTTAATCGGCTTTTTCCTGCGCGGCATCGAGTCGTTATTGTAGCCCATCCAGAGCTGGATTCTTGTCTTAAATCGCACTTCGGTAACGAGCGGACGGCAGGCGTTTGTTTGGTATCCGCTTGAGTATGAAAGGCGAGAGGCTTGACTACGGTACAATCGGGTCAGCCTTGCCGCTGGGGTATGCGCAGTTTCCTGGCATGAATAAACTCTTCGACAAAAGGACCGCGCAGGCGCTGTTCACAGCACTGATGTTCATGCTGGTGCTGCTTTTCCTGTACTCAGCCTGGCGGGCGATTATCGCTTTCCTTTTTGCCATTTTCTTTGCCTATCTGCTGGAAGCGCCGGTGTCACGACTGGAAAAATGGTTTCGTGGCTCGCGGGGTGCGGCCATTGCCGCCGTTTACGTCGTCTTCCTGGCCGGGCTTGTGGTCCTGTTCGTAGCCGTGGGGCCAACCGTGATGGACGAAGCCAACAAACTTCGCCGCCATGCGCCAGAGTTGATGGACCGGATTGGCAGCGGTGACCTTGTAAACCAACTTGCGTTACAGCACGGCTGGAGCAAAGCCACGGCGGAACGAATCCAGGAATTCATCAGCCAGCACCGCAATGAAATCATCACGACCATTCAGAACTTCGTTTTCCGGGCCGCCAGGAGTATCCAGAATACGTGGTGGCTTTTGCTGGTTCCCATTCTTGCGGTGTTCTTTCTGAAGGACGGCCGCCGGTTTGCTGAAGGCATTGTGAGTTCGGTGGAAAACCACAGAAATCGCGAGATTGTCGCTTCCACGGTAGAAGAAATGAACACCATGCTCGGTCACTTCATCCGCGCTCAGATGACGCTGGCCGCGCTGGCGATGGTGGTGCTCACATTCGTCTTTTGGCTCATGGGTGTCCCTTATCCTTTTGCGCTGGGTCCTTCAGCAGGAGCTTTGGAGTTTATTCCGGTGGTTGGTCCGGTGATTGGCGGCCTGGCCGTGATTGGAGTGGCCTTTACCGCGGGCTATGGCCATGTTCTGTGGCTGGTGCTGGTTCTGCTGATTTGGCGGGGAATCCAGGATTACGTCACTTCACCGCGCATCATGGGGAGCACGCTGGAACTTCATCCTCTTCTGGTCCTGTTCGGAGTGTTTGCCGGAGGCGAGGTGGCAGGTGTGATCGGAGTGTTTCTTTCCATTCCGGTCATGGCAACCCTCAGAATCTTGTGGCACACGTGGCAGCGTGTTCGCCGGCCGCAGCTTACGCATGAAAGAGTCTAAGTTCCGGTCTTCCTGCTGCTGCTTTCTTGAGGAACCAGCGTGTGAATGGCCCGCAGCAACAGTTCCGGACCCGCCTTAAGGCTGAGGATCAGGTTCACAAAAAATGCCTGCGGCGCTCCTGAATCCAGCGGCTCGCATAATAGAAGTATCGGAACCTTGTGGGCTATGCTCTTCAGTCGTACGGCCACCAGTTCCCCCTGAACACACGATGTCTCATTCTCCAACACAATGAGATCTATACGCTGGTTACGCAAGATCTCCAGCGCCGCAGTGAGATCAGCGGCAACTAAAACTTCATAGCCGGCTTTCTCAATCGTCCCAGCAACTTTCCCTGACTCGTGTCTGTTCCCAATCCACAGAATTCTAGCGTTATCGGTCATCTTCCCCGCGTGGCCCACAAATGCACTACTAGACAGAGTTCAAGGCAGCGATTTGAGTTGTCTTGAGAACGCGTTCCTGTACTTAATGGCTCTACTTTTCCCGAAACGGTCAGGAAGCCGGAACAGGTTGAAGGGCTCCGGATCGATGAGGTGAGGAGCCCTTCCAGTGAGGCATTCAAAGGTATGGACCCTTTATAATCCCGCGCCCCGGAAGCGTGGTTAAAGGGTGGTTAATTTCTGAAGATAATGGCAGGCCAAAACTGGACAACCCGCCCGCATCTCATACTGCACCTTATGCAACAGGACAGTAAACGCCGCAGCGCGCATGAAATTTTCGAGCAGGTAGTGGAGAATGCTCGCGAGGAGCTCGCCCGCAGCAGCACGGCCCTGATGTTCTCCGGGCTGGCCGGCGGCATCAGTATGGGACTGACGGGACTCGGCGTGGCTCTTGCGCTCAGCTATCTGGGCGATGGTCCGGTGCAGCAGTTCATCTCTTTTGTGTTCTACCCTGTCGGCTTCATCGTTGTGGTCATCGGTAGAGCGCAGTTGTTCACGGAAAACACGCTGTATCCGGTCGTGCTGGTGCTCGATGAGCATAAGCATGTGCTGAACACGTTGCGACTATGGGGAATTGTGTTCGCCTCCAACGTGGTGGGCGCAATCTTTGTGGGATGGCTTCTGATGAAGACCGGAGCGCTGCCAACGAACTTTGCTGACGCGCTGGCCGGCCTCGGAATTCATGCCGCCGAAGGTCACTTTACCCTGATCTTTGCCAAGGGCGTGATTGGCGGCTGGCTGATTGCTCTTGTCGCCTGGATGGTCACAGC
>DATEJX010000022.1:0-10074 GCA_035277785.1 Candidatus Angelobacter sp.
ACAAAAAGGTTTGCTCATGCCCCAGATTCGCGTGGCAGTCCGCACCGGTGACACGCTGGCGCATGAACGTCAGGCCATGCTGCGGCGTCCTCCGCACATCCTGGTCACCACGCCTGAATCGCTTTACATTCTGCTCACAGCTCAGAGAAGCCGCGAGATCCTGCGCGATGTTAAAACCGTCATCGTAGATGAAATCCACGCCGTAGCCGACGACAAGCGCGGAGCTCACCTCATGCTCTCGCTGGAGCGTCTGGACGCGCTTACTGGAACGCGCGCAGTTCGCATTGGCCTCTCGGCCACACAAAAGCCCATAGAAACTGTGGCCCATTTTCTTACCGGGAGCCAGCCTGATCCGGTAGTGGTCAATATCGGCCACAAGCGCACGCTCGATCTCGCCATTGAGGTCCCCGGACAGGAGCTTGGCCCCGTTGCCAGCAATGAACTCTGGGATGAGACGTACGACCGCATTGCCCAGCTCGCGCAGGAGCACCGCTCCACGCTTGTCTTCGTCAACACTCGCCGGCTGGCTGAGCGTGTTGCGTTTAATCTCGCGGATCGTCTGGGCGAAGACGGTGTAGCCGCGCACCACGGAAGCCTGGCGCGTAAGCTTCGTCTGGAAGCGGAAAACAAGCTCAAGAATGGCGAAGTCAAAGTCCTGGTCGCCACGGCATCACTTGAACTTGGGATTGATATTGGCCACGTCGATTTGGCCATACATATCGGCTCGCCGCGATCCATTGCTGTCGCCTTGCAACGCTTTGGCCGTGCCGGTCACTGGCGCGGCGCCGTACCCAAAGGCCGCTTCTTCCCTACCACGCGTGACGAGCTCATTGAATGCGCGGCTCTGGTTCGCGCCATCCATCATGGCGATCTTGACCGCCTCATGATCCCGGACGCGCCGCTCGATGTACTGGCACAGCAGATCGTCGCCACCTGCTCCACCGATGAATGGGATGAAGATGAGCTGTTCAACCTGCTGATTCGCGCCTATCCGTATCGTCAGTTGCAGCGCAGTGACTATGATGATCTCCTCACCATGCTGAGTGATGGCATTGCCGCCCAGCGTGGCCGCTACGGCGCATATCTCTATCGCGACCGCGTGAACAAACGCCTGAAGGCTCGTCGAGGCTCGCGCATGATCGCCATCATGAACGGCGGCGCCATCCCGGAGACCAATCTCTACACCGTCGTTGCCGAACCCGATGGCACCATGGTCGGCACACTGCATGAAGATTTCGCCGTAGAAAGCCTGAAGGGTGACATCGTCCTGCTTGGAAACATGAGCTGGCGCATCCGTCGCATTGAAAATGCCGGTCGCATCCTGGTGGAAGACGCCCACGGCGCGCCACCCTCCATCCCATTCTGGCTGGGTGAAGCCCCCGGCCGCACCATGGAACTCTCCCACCAGATTGGTGACTTGCGGCAGAAGATCAGTGACATGACGCCGCATACCGTTCCTGGCTTCGTCAATCAGAAGTCGGAGGAAGTGCTTGCAACGGTCAACTGGCTCAAAAACGAGTGCGGGCTGGATGAGTCAGGCGCAGAACAGGCCATCGAATACATTGTGACCGGCCGCACGGTTCTGGGCGCGGTTCCCACGCAGGACACCATCATCGCTGAACGTTTCTTTGATGAAGGTGGCGGCATGCAGTTGGTGGTCCATGCTCCATTCGGCGCTCGCATCAATAAAGCCTGGGGCCTTTCTCTGCGCAAGCGATTCTGCGTGTCATTCAATTTTGAACTTCAAGCCGCAGCCACGGATAACGGCGTCAACATAGCCCTAGCGGAGCAGCACAGCTTTCCGCTGGCTGACGTTTTCAATTTCCTGCACGAAAATACTGTCAAAGACGTCCTGCAGCAGGCGGCACTGCTGTCACCTTTGCTCGAAACGCGCTGGCGCTGGGATGCGAACCGCTCTCTGGCTCTACTTCGTTACTGGAACGGCAAAAAGATTCCTCTCCAGGTGCAGCGCACTCGCTCGGCAGACCTGCTGGCCTCCGTCTTTCCTGATGCTGCCGCATGCCAGGAAAACGTCGACGGTCCCATTCAGGTCCCGGACCACCCGCTTATCCGCGAAGTGATGAAGGACATCTTCCATGAGGCGCTGGACCTTGAAGGACTCAAGCATCTCCTTCGCAGGATCCAAGCCGGCGATATCAAGTGCATCGCCGTGGATACGCCGGTGCCGTCCGTCTTCTCGCATGAGATTCTCAATAGCAATCCATATGCTTACCTCGATGATGCACCGCTGGAAGAGCGCCGCGCCCGCGCCGTGGAGATGCGCCGCACGCTTCCTGAAGCCGTGCTTAAAGAGGTTGGCGGCCTGGATCCTGCGGCCATTGCTGAAGTTTCCGCAGACGCCTGGCCGGATGTGCGCGATGCTGACGAACTCGCTGACGCGCTGCACTCGCTGATTGCTCTGCCGGAAGATTTTTGCGCCCCGGACGGCCGGCCCTCCGCGGAAGTTTGGCTTCCCTTTTTTGAGCGGCTCCAACTCTCTCGCCGTGCTGCCCGTGCCAACGTACACGACGTCTGGTTCTGGGTTTCCGCTGAGAAAGCCGCTGCCTTCCGCCTCATCTATCCTGAAGCGGTCTTTGCAGAACAGCTTCCTGAAGTAGCAGGCGAGGTGCCCTCGCGTGACGACGCGCTCAAAGCCATGATTACCGGATGGCTTGCTCACACCGGTCCCACAGCAGCCTCCGGACTTGCCAATTTTCTGCGGCTTTCGCTGAGCGATGTTGAAAAAATACTACTGCGAATCGAATCGACCGGACTCATCCTGCGCGGACAATTCACCTCCAAGCCAGTCGGTCAGCCTGCCGCTCCTACGAATGGAGCTTCGCTCGAAGGACTTGAATGGTGTGAGCGCCGGTTGCTGGCGCGCATTCACCGGCTCACGCTGGGCTCCCTGCGCAAACAGATAGAACCCGTCACAGCGGCAACCTTTATGCGCTGGCTCTTGCGCTGGCAGCACGTGGCACCCGGCTCACAGTTGCGCGATGAGCGCGGCGTCCTCCATGTCCTCAAGCAGCTTCAGGGTTTTGAAGTTCCCGCCAGCGCCTGGGAACGGCAAGTCCTTGCACGCCGCATCAGCAACTACGAGCCCACTCTGCTCGACCAGCTTTGCCTCACCGGAGCCGTCGGTTGGGGCAGGCTTTCTCCTCATCCGGCAATGTTGGAGGACTCTTCCGGTGGAACTCGCCGTGTGGTTCCCACCAGCGTGGCGCCTATTACGTTCTTCGTCCGTGAAGAAGCTGAATGGATGGCGCTGCCCAGTGTTCACTCTGCCCATGAACAGGCGAAGCATGAAATCAAGGGCCTGAGCCCCGGCGCGCATGAAGTCATGGAATTTCTACGCTCGCGCGGAGCTTCCTTCTTTGTCGATATCGTGCGCGGCACCGGCAAGCTCAAAGCAGAAGTCGAAACCGGTCTGTGGGAACTAGTAGCCGCAGGACTGGTGACCGCGGACGGCTTTGACAACCTTCGCGCTCTCATCGATCCCAAGCGCCGCTCCGGTCAGGGCTCAGGCAAAACCAGCCGCCCCAGGCACAGCGCCGGCCGGTGGTCATTGCTCTCGCCGCTACAGGGTGAAGATCCGCAACGCGCTCTCGAATCCGTCTGCCGCATGCTTCTCGAACGCTACGGCGTCGTGTTCCGTGAATTGCTTGCTCGAGAGAGCATTTTGCCTCGCTGGCGTGACATGCTCATCACCTTCCGTCGCCTTGAAGACCGTGGAGAAATTCGCGGAGGCCGCTTCATTAACGGCTTTATCGGCGAGCAGTTCGCTTTGCCCGTCGCCGTTGAATCGTTGCGTGCCATGAAATCTATCCAGCCCAGCGGTGAAACCATCACCATCTCCGCTGCCGATCCGCTCAACCTCGCCGGCATCATTGTGCCCGGAGAGCGCGTTCCAGCCATTTCCGGCAAGAATGTCAGTTTTAAAGATGGTGCACTGGTCGAAAATCCCGAGCCTCAGCCGCTCACGTTTGCGAGCCGTTCATGAGCCCCGACGAACTGATAGAAGGCGAGGACTACTACCTGGAAAACGGGAACTGGGTCTTCACCGCCAAGTTCCTGCTGCGCCGCGGTTACTGCTGCCGCTCCGGTTGCAGACATTGTCCATATGGTTACGTACCGGGCAAAGAAATGGATTCCGATCAAAGTTCGAGCTAATGGCTAATAGCTAAAGGCTAATGGGCTGCATTTCCGCTATTCGTATCTCAGCGCGATCACTGGATCCAGCCGCGCCGCCTTCACCGCTGGATAAATGCCGAAAAACAGACCCACGCTGCTGGCTACCGCAAGCCCCAGCAGAATTGCCCAGATCGGAACCAGCGACGGAAAGTTGAGAGCACGCATCAACAGGCTTAAGCCCAGTGAGAGCACCACTCCAATCACCCCACCGATGCCGGTCAGCGTCACTGCCTCAGTTAGAAACTGCAGGGTAATATCCCACTTGCGTGCGCCGATCGCTTTGCGCACGCCAATCTCCCGCGTTCTTTCCGTCACGCCCATCAGCATGATATTCATCACGCCCACTCCGCCCACGAGGAGTCCAATGGACACAATCACCGCCACGAGTTGCACAATGCCGGACATGATCGACCTGAACTGGTCGCCCACCTGCTCGGCGCTGCTGATGCCGAAGTTGTCTGGCTTATCGGGAGGCACGCGGCGTCGCGTACGCAGCAGGCTGCGGATTTCATCTTCCGCCACATCTTTCATTCCCGGGTAAGCCTCGGCATTGATGAAATTCTCGTCGTCGTTGGGATAATGCTTCGTATAGGTGTGGTAGGGAACGAAGACTTCATTATCAGATGCGCCGATGAAAGCGTTCTTTTTCTTGTCCAGCACGCCCACCACTTCATACACTGAGCCATCCACCTGCAGGGCCTTGCCGATGGGATCATCTTTGGGAAAAAGCGAATTGGCTACATCATAGCCAATCACAACAACTTCGACACGATGCTGGTCTTCAAGGTCGGTAAAAAACCGGCCTTCTTTCATTTGTGCGCTCTGCACTTCAACGTAACTGGCTGTCTGGCCACGGAAACGAATATTGCTCAGCTCTTTCCCTTTATAGCGGGCCTGGCGGACCGGTTGCGGTTGTCCGGTGATGCGGGGTAAAACACTGATGCTCACCTCTTTGATTGCGGCCAGATCGTTACGTATCGCCATTCCGTCGTCATAAGTAAGCGGCTTGCGCGAACGCTCTTCCGGTGTCAGCCTTCCCCGGAAGCCCTGCTGAAACTTGAACACAAAAAGATTGTTGACGCCGAACTCGTTGAACGAGGCTTGTACGCTGGCTTCGAATCCAATCAGAACTGATGCCACCGTGATCGCCACCGTTACGCCAATCACAACGCCCAGTACCGTCAAAAACGAACGGACCTTGTGGGCCCGGATTGTCTCCAGCGCCATCTTCACGTCTTCGCGGAGCAGCGTGCTGTGCGCCGGCTTCATACTTCAAACCTCAAGGCTTCAATTGGGTCGAGCTTGGATGCTTTGTATGCTGGGTATGCTCCGAAGAACAGGCCCACAATGGTTGCAATACCCACAGCAACCACCACCCATGCAATGGGAACGCTGGTGGGAACAGGTGTAACCGCTCGCACTATCAGGGCAATACCTGTCGCCAGCAGCACACCCAGCAGCCCGCCAATTGTCGACATGACTGCCGATTCAATGACGAATTGCATCAGAACATCTCGCCGCGTAGCTCCCACAGACTTGCGTACGCCGATTTCCCTCGTCCGCTCAGTCACGCTGGCCAGCATAATGTTCATGATCACAATTCCGCCGATCACCATGAAAACGGAGACAATCAGGATAGAACTCGTAGCCAGTGTGCCGGTAAGCTGCTTCCACAAGTCCATAATGGAAGACGCTTCAATGATGCCGAAGTTGTCTTCTTCTTTCGGCGGCAGGTGATGACGGGCGCGCATCAGCATTCGCGCTTCATCTTTAGCCAGGTCCATCACGCCCGGTCCCAAAGCCTGCACGTTGACGTCGATACTGTCTTGTGTGCCGTAAATCTTCTGGTAGGTTTCAATCGGCATCACTACATAATTGTCCTGAGACTGGCCAAACGTGGTTCCCAGCTCTTTGCCCGCACCCACAACTTCGAACGATTCGCCATCGATATAGAGTGTTTTGCCGATCGGGTCTTCACTCTTGAAGAAGCGCTTAGTCACGTCCGCGCCGATCATCACTACATTCGAGCGATGGGTGTTGTCGGCATCAACAATGTAGCGCCCCAGCTCCGGCTCTTTCGTGTCCATCTCCGCCATATTGGCAGTGACGCCGTTCAATGTGACGTCTTCCAGCGTGTCGCCCTTGTACTTCAGCTTGGCCAGCCGCCCATCAATAGAAGCTGCAACCGTCTTGGCCAGCCGCATGTTATCGTGCAGAAAAAGGTAGTCATCCCAGACGATGATCTTGTTTCGCTTCTGCAGGCGCAGGAATTCGTCAAAGCTGGTGATCAGCGGGAACCGGCTCACTTGGAATACATTTGCGCCAAAATTTGCCACTTTTTCTGATATGTAACGGTTCGTCCCATTGATCATGGAGACCACTACGATCAGCGTCGAAACAGAAAGAATCACGCCCAGCAGCGTAAGGAACGACCGCAATTTATGTGTGCGCAGCGTCTCCAGCGCAATCAACGCCGGCTCTTTGATTGAAACTCCGACATTACCTTTTCTAGCTGACATGCAATTTACAGATATTTCCAGTACCAGTGAGGACCCCGCTGGCCTGAATCTCTTCCAATCCTCTCCGCTATAGCGAAATAGGCATCAGGGCATGATTACTCAAGGCCGCAACGGCCTTATCTGAAACGGGCTTCATCCCCTGAAAAAGTAGTTTCAGTTTACCGTCTTTCTCTTCAGGATACGCATGCCCCACCCAAATTGTTTCATTTCGGGAGGAAACCCCTTCTAATGGACGGTCCGGCGCTTCTTTCGTTTGACGATTTCTGACCAGTCGGAGAGAATAGACCTGTCAATCCTCCTGTGGGCCTGTGGCGCAGTTGGGAGCGCGCTTCCATGGCATGGAAGAGGTCGTCGGTTCGATCCCGACCAGGTCCACCATCCTCGTTTTCGGCATTTGTGCGGGTTTCGCGCATTGAACAGCCGTAAAAACAAGGACAATTTTCCGGCCCGTATCGCATTCCTCTCACAATCCGACGGACAGCGCGCTCTTTCACCAGATCCTGAATCTTTTCAGCCACTGGATCGGCTGAACCGCCTCTCAGGTTTAAGTACTGCTTATTGTTGCCTTAGTGCCGGCATCGGCAAAGGAATATTGTAGGTTTTCGCGCCGACGCCTACCCCTCCCTGACACGTATTGGGCGGGGTGGTGCAAACATTTCTCGTGGATGGGCACTCGGCCGCCCAGAACATGTAACCGAGCATGCCGGAGGTTGTACCCGCACCGTTCGGCGCAACCGTTTGCACGAAGCTTCCGGTTGAATCTTCAAGCGACGAACTGAAGTTTGTACATTCAGGCAGCGGATTATGCCCGCTTGTGATGAACAGGCTGCCGGTAAACTTGGCGGGCGCTAACGGCAAAATGGGTGGAGCAAAATTCGATTTGCCATCCACATGTTCCTGCCAATTACCCTCGGCGGAAGACGCATTGGTCGGCTGTTTGCTCGGCACCAGAGCATTGGCATAGTCCAGCACCGGGGTCGTTGTAGTTAGCCAGTCGCTGGTGGCTTTGCGGTCCAGGTCAATCAGGAAACGATCGCCCGCTCCCACATCTATGGTCAAACGCGCTGCGGCGTTCGCTCCGGTCGCATCGTAAGGCAACTGCGAGCGATAGGCATTGATGAATGATTGCAATCCCGTCAGGTTGGGACTGGTGTTTTCTTCGTAATCGATTTCGATGCCCACCCCCAGGCTTTTGGCCACGGCAGCAGCATTCAAGCCCAATTGCGTCGGGTTGGTCGATAGTGCCGTGTCCCAGTTGGTCACAAAAGTGATCCCGCCAATGGCCAACATCACTCGCACATTGTGGCTGGTGAAGTAGCTGACGATTTGTGCATTCATCCCTATCGGCACGCCATTCACGGTTTGAGCGTCATTTGTTTGATTCAGCAGTTTCAGTGGGTCAACAAATGACAGCACCACCAGATTGACTGAGGGTACGCCATCGCCACGGTCAATCAGCCAGTGATTCTTGGCGTCGAAATCAGTGATGTTGCGGACGGTGCCCCAGGTGCAGGCATCATTGCTGCAATGCCAGGCCCCATAAATCTGAATGGGCGTGGCGGCTGCCACAGTGTTGATGAGAAGTAATGCCAATAGTAGCGAAAACCACTTGATCGTAAGGACAGGTAAAACACTCTTCATAGCGGGACTCCTTTCGTCCAGAAAAGTTCCTGTAAGGCTGGCTTTTTCCTAGATACAGCAAAGGATTGCCAGGATGATGGATTCAAACGAGGCAGGCAGGCCTCGCTGGTGTAGATGGATTTGCCCGGAAGAAATTTTGTTATAGAAGGTGCTCAGCATGACGATGCTGGAACCCGTTTCCTGCACCGGCATCACTCTTGGACTGCAAAATAAAAACCCTCGGTCACTCCACAACCACTGACTTGGACAAATGGCGTGGCCGGTCAACATCGCGTCCGCAGAGGACGGCAATGTGGTACGCCAGCAATTGCAGCGGAATAACCTCCACAATGGGCTGCAACAGTACCGGAATCTCGGGTATGCGCAGCACAGAAGGAGCAATCTTCTCCACCTCTGTATCAGAATTCGTCACAATCGAGACAACCGGTATCTCACGCTCCACGAATTCGCGGATGTTGGAGACCGTACGCTCATATCGTACGGTTGAATCCATATCGCCCTCGTCCTGTGCCGCAAGAACTACGATCGGCATTTGGTCGCTCACCAGAGCCGTTGGGCCGTGCTTGAGCTCGCCCGTTGGATATCCCTCCGCGTGGATGTAGGACACTTCTTTGAGTTTCAATGCACCTTCCAGTGCAATGGGATAGTCAATATCCCTCCCGACGAAGATGAAGTCCTTTGAGTTGTAAAGCTGGTCTGCATAGGTGCGGCACATTTCATCCGTCGCCAGGGCCTCCTCAATCCATGCAGGGACCTTGTGCAATTGTGCGAGCGCTTGCTCTCCAGCACGGCTAAGCGTTCCTCGAAACTGTCCAAAGTAGGCTGCCAGCAAAAACATCGCAGTCAACTGGGCAGTGAAGCTCTTGGTGGCAGCAATGGAGACTTCTTCTCCTGCATGGGTCAGGAGCGTAGCGTCCGCCAGTTGGGTCAAGGGAGTTTCTGGAACGTTGCAGATGGCCAGCGAAGTTGCTCCCTTTCGCCGCGCAACCTGCAACGCTGTGACCGTGTCGATCGTCGTCCCTGACTGCGAAAGAAACACCGTCAATTCCTGCTGCCCGACAAGTGGATCCCGATAACAATATTGGCTGGCAAAATCGACTTCTGCCTGGAGCCCAGCCATGCGCTCAAACATGAATTCGCCAGCGATACCCGCATGACGGCTGGAGCCACTGGCGGCGATCGTAATTTTGGAAAATGAGCGGATCTCCTCCGTAGTGAAATTAAGTTCGGGCATTCTTACCTGCCCAGAGTCGTCCACATGGTCTCTTAGTACCCGCCGAACAGCATCTGGCTGTTCGTAGATTTCCTTCAGCATGTAATGCGGAAATCTTCTGCCTGTTTTTGTAGAGTTGATAGACACAGTCGCCACCTTGCTTTATTCCTTCCCGAACTTGCCTGGCAGAGCACAAAGTATTTGCCGTTTTTCCGGCCCGACCAGGGGTTGGCCTCAGGTTCGCGGAGAGCTAGTGGCGGAGCTGCTGTTTTACCAGCAGCTCCGCCAGAGTGAGCGAGGCGTCGTCAAGAAGCTTGCTAGAAACGATACTTCAAACCGAGCTGCATATTACGTGCTCCCTGTGAGCTGGTGATCTGCCCAAAGTTTGCAGCTCCCTGCGTGTGCTGGCCACCGAATTCATCGCCAAAGTTGAAGATCGGCGTATTGAAAACGTTGGAAGCATCGATACGAAATTCCAGGCTTTGTCGCTCAGTCACAGAGAACGAC
>DATEJX010000023.1:0-3760 GCA_035277785.1 Candidatus Angelobacter sp.
GCTTCTACGCTCATTGGCGGAAGCCGCCGTGCAAATCAACTCCACGCTAGCGCTTGATTCGCTGTTGCAGGCCATCACGGACCAGGCCCGCAGCATCATTGGTGCGCGCCAGGCCTTTACCACTCTTCTTCCGCGGGGCGCATGGCATAACAGCCTTACCTGTGTTTCTACAGCGGAAGGTCAGCCCGCCATGGACTTTCCCCGCGAGACCTCTGAAATCTTCATGCTCGCGTGCAATCTGAACACTCCGTTGCGTCTTGGTTCCAGCGCAAAAGAGGATCGCCCCTGGCGCTCATTAATGGTGAAGGCCAGTGAAGCCACCAGCAGCGGCTGGCTGGCAGCTCCGTTGCTGACGCGCGATGGCAGAAATCTGGGGCTCATTCAGCTTTCGCGCAAGATCAACGGTGAGTTTTCCTCCGACGATGAAGCCATCCTGGTGCAATTGGCCCATATGGCTTCCGTGGCCATTGACAACGTGCGACTGTATCGTGAAGCGCAGGAGCAGATCGGAGAAAACAAGCGCACGCAAGAGGCACTGGAGCGCAGCAAGGAAAACATGCAGCTGGCGCAGCAGTATGTCGGCATCGGCATCTGGGAGTGGGACCTGCAGACTGGAGCGCTGGTTTGGTCAGAACAGCTTCGCCGGCTTCACGGCTTCAGTGGAGACGGATTTGACGGCAAGTATGAGAGCTGGATGGAGAGCATCCACGCGGAAGACCGGCAACAGGTTCACCACGCCATTACTGATGCCATGGCCCACAATGGCGAGTATGAAGTCCAGTACCGCGTTGTCTTCCCGGATAAGAGCGTCCACTGGCTGGAAGCACGTGGCCGCACCATTGTGATTGCCGGCACAGCAGTACGCATGCTGGGCGTAGCCATGGACATCAGTTCCCGCAAGGCTGCGGAAGAAGCATTGCGAACGTCAGAAAAATTGGCAGCCACGGGTCATCTGGCCGCCAGTATCGCGCATGAGATCAATAATCCGTTGGCCGCAGTCACCAATGCCCTTTACATCCTGCGCACCACCACCGGCATGCCGGCCAGCGCAGTGGATTATGTTCGTACCGCTGAACTTGAGCTCTCCCGCGTGGTCCACATCACCCGCCAGACGCTTGGGTTTTATCGCGAGATCTCTTCACCGGTCCTGGTCCATGTTCCCAAATTGCTGGATGAGGCTCTGGCCGCCTTCGATAGCAAAATTGAGACCAATCAGGTTACGGTCCACCGGCGTTATGGAAACGTTGGTCCTTTGTCCGCATTTCCTGCTGAGCTGCGTCAGGTCTTTTCCAATTTGACCATGAATGCGCTCGAGGCTGTGGGCGAAAACGGAGATGTTTCCGTGCGGACCCGTTATGCGCGCGATCGTGAGAACTCTTTGGGCATAAGAATCACTATCGCGGACAACGGAGCAGGTATCGCGCCGGAGAACATGCCTCACATTTTCGAACCGTTCTTCACCACCAAAGACTCCAAAGGTACCGGCCTGGGTCTTTGGGTGAGCCAGGGAATTGTGCAAAAGCACGGAGGCAGAATTCGCGTCCGCAGCAGCCGGCATCCTGAGCACCATGGGACATGTTTTGTGATCTTTCTTCCCATGGCAGCGCAGGCTGTATCTGCAGCAGCTTCCGTATCCCTCCGGGCAGCAGAAGCTGGCAGCACGCGCCAGGCAGCGGCCTCAGGCAATGATCTTTCAGCAGCGTAGAGATCTTTCTCTAACAATCTAAAGGGATTACATCGGAATCCGATTTAACTGTGGATCCTGGGATCTGCGTAAGTTCTCTTTTGATTCCAGGGATTTTGCCGATTGAAGTTTGTTAAATTCCTGCGCTAATGAAGGGTGCCAAAATGGGGCGAGAACCCGCATAAAACGCGGTTCGTAGCAAAAATTAATTAGGTTAAATCACTGAATTCTGAGGTATGCTGGTTACCATAGTAACCAGCTAGTGCCTAACTCTATGACCCAGACAGGAAGATATCCTGAATTGCCCAGCGGCCGCAGCCGGGTTTCTGGTTTTTCGCTTGTAGAAGCGCTGGTGGTGGTGATGGTGATCCTGGTGATCGCCGCCATTGCCATTCCCAGCTTTGTACAGGCCCGCATGAAGGCCAATGAAGCCTCAGCAGTGAACTCCATGCACACCATAGATATGGCCGAGGTTATGTACTCGCAGACCTACCCGGACGTGGGCTTTGCCAGGACGCTTCAGGATATGGGGGCGCGTGGAACCGACTGTACGTCCCCCAGTTCGACCCATGCCTGCCTGATCATGGACGACTCTCTGGCCAACGGCTTCAAAAGCGGATATGTATTTCAGTTAAATGGCGACGGTCAACGGCCCTCGCTTGGATACAGCTTGACCGGTTCCCCGGAAATGGGCGGGATCTCCGGCCGTTGCGCCTTCGGTAGCACCCAGAGCGGCGAAATCAAGATCATCGCCAGCGGCAGCACAGGATCCTCCACGTTCTCAATGGGAAGCAGCGGAACCTGCGACCGCTAATTCCTATATTGCCAAGTTCAGCAGGCCCCTCGCACTTCGGCCGGTATCAATCCCGAAAGCTATTCTGCCTTGATTGGAACTGAGACGCTGGTTTTCTCCCATTGCATCACCAGATCGGCCGTGTCCTGGCCCTTTTTGTCGAACGAAATGGTGAACTGCTCTACCGGTGCGCTTAAATCTTTCTTCTGCATGTCAATCCGGGCCAAATCCTGCGTCTCATCGTAGTTGGTTCCCCACTGCCCGGTCTGCTTGTTGATGACCAGCTTCCACGTGTCCGCCGAGGGTAGCGTCCACAGCGTATATTTTCCCGCCGGTACTTTCGTCCCTCCGATATTCAAGTCCACCGCCGTGGTAAGCGTGGTTGCTTCATTGGCTCCGGTGCGCCAGACCTTGCCATAAGGTACAAGTTCGCCCATGATCTTGCGACCTTTCATGGAAGGACGGCTGTAATCAACGGTGACCGTCTTTCCTTTGAGCGTTACCTCGGCAGTCCCCGGAGGGCTGGGGCGTTTGCTCTTGTCTTCCTTCTGGTTTTGGGCCGGACTGAGCGTGACGAAAATTAACAACAGAGAAACAGCAAGCGTGACCTTCTTTGGCGTCATAGTTCGCGAATCTCCTTGAGTGGAACTCAACCATTATCTCGCGAGAGCAAATTGCTTACAAAGCAGCCGCCGAAGCAGCATTCTTACTTCTTTCTGACCTCCGTGCACACGAAAGTACTATAACCCTCCTGCACCAAGCGTTCCTTTCCAACCGCTCCTGCTCACCTTAAAGTTATGCATAACCCACAAGTTTTAGAACAGAGGCGTTAGCAATGAAAAGATCCCTGGCTATTTTTGGACTACTTTGTATTGGAGGATTGGCTTTTGGCCAGAGCCAGCCTGCATCTTCCCAACCCGCCAGCGTTTCGCGCACGACCAAAGCGGTGAACTACCGCTTGCGCGGAGATGGCGTGAAAGTTGAGTTTCATGGCACTGACCTGATGGCCGGCGCCACAGGCGAGGCGCGCGTTGAAGGCAAGAAGAGCAGCGTGGAAATCGACGCGCATTTTGACAATCTGGATGACCCAACAAAATTCGGGCTCGAGTACCTGAGCCTGGTGCTGTGGGCCGTCTCGCCGGAGGGGCGTGCCGTGAACCTGGGCGAGCTGGTGTTCGACCACAATCACAGCCACGTGAAAGCCATAACCGACATGCAGACATTCGGACTGATTGTGACCGCGGAGCCGTATTTCGCTGTCAATCAGCCGGGAAACATGGTTG
>DATEJX010000024.1:0-3066 GCA_035277785.1 Candidatus Angelobacter sp.
GACAAACTGGCTGCCTGTTCTGGTTTCACCATAGCCGGATAGCGCGTTGACGTGACTGAGCGAGCCAGTCTTGGCGTGGATCAATCCACCGGCGGGCGTGTTGAGGAAACGCTCTGCCAATGATCCGTCGACGCCGCTGACCGGCAAACTTTCCTTATAGGCAGCGCCCCACGGCTGGCGGGAAGCATAGAGCAGCAGTTGCACCACGGCCGTTGGGGTAACCAGATCGCGCCGTGAAAGGCCTGAGCCATCAAGAAAAGTGAACTCGTCAGCAGTCAACCCGGCCTGAAGAAGGAACTGTCTAACGCCTGACGCACCACCTTCAAATGAGGGTGTCATCCCATCCAATTTGCCCACCAGGCGGAGATCCATTTCTGCGTGCAGGTTCTGGCTGGTCTTGTTGGTCACCCGCACATCTTCTATTAAAGGAAGAGAAATGTGTTCTGCTAAAACGGTGGGAGCGGGAGTTTCGGCGGCAGGCTGGCCTGGCACTGCAGCCGCCTGCACTGGAGGCACAGGCTGGTCAAAAAACTGCGCCATGTCGCCGCGCCGCGCCTGCGGTTTACCGGTAACAGTGATGCCATGTTCCTGCAGGATCTGGCGGAAGAGCTGAGCTGTATATTGCGCGGGATCGTCAATGGCCAGAGCTTCCTTCATTCCCTTGTCGCCGATGGGAATGGATCCCCAGAGCATTACTTTGTTTGAGCCGGGGTCACGATGGATGCCCACTTTGCGCACAATCCCCGCAGCGCTGGTAACGATACGGTTATCAAACTCGTAGTAATCAACATTTGTTTCCTGAGTGAGCAGCGCTTTGTCTCCGGGATTCTGGCCCGGCTGAATATCAAGGAAGATCACATTGTCATTGAATGAAAGAGCTGAAACCGGAGCACCATCAATCCATTGCAGGTCGTCCTGGCCCCAGCTTTCGCCATAACGCTCCGGTGAATAGTAGGTGTCATCGCCGATCACGTCGCCTTCGACAGCCTTGATTCCTTTCTGCACAAGCTGGGTGGCCAGTTCCTCCAGTACCTGGGTATGTGGCGCGATGCGTTCCGTCTTGAGCTGGTAAGGCATTACGCGTCCGGAAATATTCGGATCGCCGCGGCCAACAATTACCAGATCACCGAGCAGGCGACCGCTTTCGTCAATCTTGCCATTGGTTTCAATTGTGGTGTGAAAGCGATAGTCAGGACCGGCGACAGCGAGTACAGCGGCGGTGGTGAAGAGCTTGGCGTTGGATGCAGGAAGAAACAGCTGGTCCTGATTCAGTTCATAGATGACTTTTCCGGTAGCGAGATCAGCTACTTCAATTCCCCAGTGAGCGCGGGCAAGCTCAGGCTGCGAGAGGATGGCGCTGATTTGCTGGCCTAAAGGCTTCCTGGATGGGCCCTTTTTTGTCGCGCTTTGCGCAGCAAGCACAAACGGCGGGAGTTGCAGGACCAAAAAGAACACCGCTATGAGGGCACGTGTTCGAAGAGCCGGCTGATTTGTTTGCATAAGGAGTAGCTGTGATTATAGCGGTGCTATGGATTGCTCCATGAACGCTCACGATTGAGTTGGATGTCAGCAATGTCGCGCGATCCCGGTGGTGGGCAGACGATGGTAGCCGATGCGATGCCATTGTGATTAGTGGTGAACGACCGCTATACTCGACGGCCATGAAACTGACCATATTAGGTTTAATGGCAGCTCTAATGAGCTTGGCATCAGCACAACCGGCATCGCAACAGCCGAAATCAGTTGGCTCTGCCGAAGACGAAGCAGCGGTCCGGGCCATTGTCCTTCATTGGCAGCAGAGCTGGGAGAGTTTTGACGCTGCGGTACTGCAGGGAGACTATGCCGACGATGCCGACTGGCTCAACGCTTTTGGTGTCCGGATCAAGGGGGGCGCCAAGATCGTCCAGTTTGTGAGCAAAGTAGTGAAGCGGCCAAACGTGCAAGGACGCAAGACCACCTGGGAGGAGCCGGTGATCCGTTTCGTGCGGCCGGATGTGGCTCTGGCCACCCGCGACTACCGAACCATTGGTCACAAAACGTTCAATGGCACGGAAATGCCGCAAAGAAGCACGCATTCGACCTGGCTTTTGACGAAGGACAGCGGAAAATGGCGCATTGCCAGCCAGGTAATCTCAGACGATAACGCGGCCGCGGTTCCGCCAACCAAATAGCTTTTTTGCTCGGATAAACACCCGCTTGTCGCCGACGCGCCGCGTGACGCGTTGCTGATGGAAGTACGTCAATCACTGGCGATTTAGAATGCTTTCCATGTCTAGGCCTCTTCACATCTGGCGTCTCCGTTCACGCGAACTTGCGCTGGGCAAGCGGACGCTGGTGATGGGAATCCTGAACGTTACGCCAGATTCTTTTTCTGACGGCGGAAAGTTCCTTGATCGAGATCGCGCCGTTGCTCACGCCTTGCAAATGCTGGACGAAGGCGCGGACATCCTTGACATGGGTGGCGAGTCTACGCGACCGGGGGCCAGGGTAGGAGAAAGCGGACTTTCTGCGCAGGAAGAGATCTGCCGCGTGTTGCCGGTATTGCAAGATGTTCTGCGGGGACGGCCCGGCACCATAGTTTCCGTGGATACGTATAAGGCTGAGGTTGCGCGCGCAGCACTGAAGGCGGGTGCTGAAATCATTAATGATGTCAGCGCGCTCAGGTGGGATCTGCAGATGAGGGATGCATTGCGTCAATCAACGTGCGGCGTGATCCTGATGCACAGCCGCGGGCTTCCGGAAGAATGGAAGACGCAACCGCCTTCGCCGGACATTGTGAAGGAAGTAAAAGACGAGCTGCGCACGTGGGCGTTGTCCGCAGTTGAGGCGGGAATTGCTCGCGAGCGGCTGATGCTTGATCCGGGATTCGGCTTTGGCAAACGCTTTGATGAAAATATTCCACTGCTGTCGCGCCTGGCCGAGTTCCACGACCTGGGATTTCCAGTGTTGTCCGGGACGTCGCGCAAATCTTTCATTGGCCGCACGCTCTCGCATGAGGGAAAGGACGCGCCGCCTGAGCAGCGGCTCTACGGCACGTTAGCGACAATAGTAGCGTCCGCGCTGGCG
>DATEJX010000025.1:0-25667 GCA_035277785.1 Candidatus Angelobacter sp.
GCTGTTGCAAAGTCTGCGAGTGCATATAACTTCACTGTGCGTGAAGCTGCCGGCACCTGGCAGTTCTATCTCCTCTGGGGCATGCTGTTCCTGAACGTTTCCGCCGGCATCATGATCATCAGTCAGGCTTCTCCGATGGCACAGTCCAAAGAGTTTGTTGGCATGACCGCTTTGCAGGCGGCCGGCATGGTCAGTTTGATCTCGATCTTCAACGGTCTGGGGCGCGTCTTCTGGGCCTGGGTTTCTGATTTTATTGGCCGCGCTCGCGTCTATTTCCTGCTCTTTGCCATACAGGCAGTGGTGTTCTTCATGCTGCCCAGGATTCATGAAGCCACGCTGTTCAGCATCGCATTCGCCATTATCGGCCTCTGCTATGGTGGCGGGTTCGGTACTATGCCTTCCTTTACCGCTGATTTCTTCGGGCCCAAGTTCATGGGAGGCATTTACGGCTGGATCCTGCTGGCCTGGGGCGCTGCAGCCATCCCCTCGCCCATCATGATCGCCCGACTGCATCAATCCACCGGCACTTTCTCCACCGCGGTGTATATCATCGCCGGCGTGATGGTGTGTTCGCTGGTCTTGCCGCTGGTTGCAAGACGGCCTAATCGTGACGCTCAGGCACTGCGTATGTCGGAAGGTGCGATGCGCGCCAGCTAACCATTTGTCTCAAATCACAAAAAGGCAGGCTGCAAAGCCTGCCTTTTAATTTTCCGAATGCAAAGTATTGATGGCACAGACGCCTCGGCTGTGCAAAATTGGTGTTCCATCACACGCGCTGCTGAAGTGATCTCGAAATCGATGGCTGCCGTCGCTTATCATGCCTGCATGCGCGTGGCCATTGGTCTTCTTATGATTTTTGGAGTCCTCGGTTCGTCACAGGACAAGCGGGTCCGTCCTCAGTTCAGAGATTTCAGAGTGAAAGCGTTGTACGCAGGTACTCCTGCGCAGCCAAAGCTGAATAAGAGCTGGAGAACCTTTCGTACGGTGATTCGTAAAGGCGCTAAATCGCGAGTGGAGTTTGCCGGGCATTACACAGTTCCCCGTTGGGGGTGCGGAGCGGGATGCACTGCGTTCGTCATTGTGGATTCGATTACAGGGAAAGTCTACGACGGCTTTACTGTGGTCGATCTCCCACAGTCCTGGATGGAGAAGCACGAGGAATTAGCTCGATGGAGTTCCATCCTGAAAGCCGTCTGATCAAGTTCAATGGATGTCCCGGAGAGCAGAACTGCGGATTATACGATTATGTTATGCAAGACGGAGAAGGGCTGAGGCTTGTCCGCAAAGAGCTTCTGCCCAATGCGTATCAATAAAGGAGAACAAGGCAGGATTAGCGAAGTCGCAGGTGTCTGAACTTCTTTCGTCCCTCGGCGTAATCAGCCACAATTTGCCCGCTTCCCTTCAGCTTGTACTTATACGTCAGCAGCCCTTCCAGTCCCACCGGACCGCGCGCGTGCAGCTTGCTGTTGCTGATGCCGATCTCCGCACCGAGGCCATAACGAAAGCCATCGGCAAATCGCGTTGACGCATTGTGAAACACGCTGGCTGCATCCACTTCGTCCAGAAACTGGTCTGCTGTAGTTCGATCTTGAGTGATGATGGATTCCGTGTGCCGCGAGCCGTACTTGTCAATGTGATCTATCGCCTGCTGCAAATCTTCAACCACTTTGATCGTGATCTTCAGGTCAGAGTATTCCGTGCTCCAGTCCTCTTCTGTTGCCGCAATAATGTTTAACCCGGCACAAACTTGCTCTGTGCGTTTGCAGCCGCGCACCTCCACACCCGCCGCCTGCAGCCCGTTCGCCAGTTCAGGTAGAAACTTCTCTGCAATTGCCTCATGCACCAGAACTTTCTCCACGGAATTACACGCAGCCGGATACTGCACTTTGGCGTCAATCACCACGTCTTTCGCCATCTTCAGATCTGCCGCGCGGTCCACATAGATATGGCAGATCCCACTGCCGTGGCCCAGCACCGGAATCCGGCTATGTTCAAAAACAAAGTTCACGAATTCACTCGAGCCTCGCGGGACCACCAAATCAATTTCTCGTTCCATCTCGAGTATCTGTATTACTTCAGCGCGCTCTTCCAGCAGGCAAACCGCCTTTGCCAAATCCGCACTATAAGATGAAAGCGCCTGTCGCCAGACATCAACCAGCACGCGGTTGGTATGCTTTGCCTCCGCGCCGCCTTTCAGGACCAGCCCGTTTCCGGTCTTGACGGCCAATGACCCAACTTGCGGCACAACATCCGGCCGCGACTCAAAGATCACAGCAATCACTCCCAGAGGGCACGGCACTTTGTACAACGTCAGGCCGTCATCCAGTTCGGTGGTCGCCAGCGTCTCGCCGAGCGGGTCTTCAAGGCCGGCCACGTCGCGGACGCGCATCGCCATCTCGCGCACACCGGCAGCGTTGGTCTTTAACCGCTTGAGCAGCACCTGGGAGGCAAGCTCTCTACCTGTCGCTCCGTTGAAGACTTCACAATCTTTCTGGTTGGCAGCAAGAATTTCCTTGCTTCTTACTTCAATCAGGTCCGCCGCGGTCAACAGTATGTGATTGCGCTCATCATTTGAGAGCCGAGCTAAGGCGCGAGCTGACCGCCGTGTCTGCTGCACTCGTTGTTTGAGAGAAGCGGGAGAAACCTCAGTCCTGGTCGCCATGCGCGTGCTCCTTTTCACCCAGGATAAGAAAATTCTCCCTGCGCACCAGCACTCCTCGGGCCGGGCCATTTTGTGAAGACAACATCCGCAAGAGCTCCTGACTGCCGCACTCAGTCACGCCCCGCCCAATCACTTTGCCCTCTCCATCTACTATTGAAATGACCTGGCCGCTGGAGAATTCCCCTTTGCAACCGGTCACCCCGGAAATCAATAAGCTGGCATGCCCATGCATCAGCGCTTTTCCTGCATTCTCATTGATAAAGACACGCCCGCGCTCCGTACTGGCAAAGGCGAGCCAGCGTTTCTTGCCCGCCATGCGCGAACCCGGCAGGAACAGTGTTCCCACCTTCTCCCCCGCAAATACATGCTCAAGAATGCCGTGCTTTTGGCCGTTGGCGATGATCACCATTCCCCCCGCGAGCATGGCAATTTCAGCCGCGTCCAGCTTGGCCGTCATGCCACCTCTGCCGACGGCAGATTTTCCCTGAGCACTGTCGCGAATCTCGCGCGACATAGAAGTTACCAGCGGAACCACGTTGCCTGCCGCACTTCCGTTCTCTGGATCGCGCAGCAGCCCATCCACATTTGACAGCAATACCAGCGCATCTGCATCCAGCTTGCTGAGCACCAGCGCCGCCAGCCGGTCATTATCGCGAAACACTGCAGGCTGCTCCGTCCAGATATTCGTCACAGTATCGTTCTCGTTCACCACCGGCACGGCGCCAAGCTTCAGCAGCTTTTCAAATGTCTGGCGCAGAATTTTGTAGCGATTGAGGTCAGTAAAATCATCTTCCGTCACCAGCACCTGCGCAGGTGTCAGCTCATGTGGGCGAAATGCCTCCGCCCACGCCTGCATCAGCTTGCATTGTCCCACCGCTGCGCAGGCTCGGGTAACGCTCGCGTCACGGAGCCGGCTGCGGTGGACCTCAAGCTCAGTGGCTCCCAGAGTCACAGCCCCGGAACTCACCAGCACCACCTGCCGCCCGCCTTTGACCAGCACGGCTATTCCATCCGCCAGAGAGCGCACACGCTGCTGATCAAACACAGCATTTTCGTCACACAACACTCCCGTGCCCACTTTCACCACCACGCGGCGCGCGCCTCTCAGGAGCATCTCCCGGTCGGGGGCCGCTGGAACTGCCTGTCTGGTCATGCCTGATTTTATCCCCGGATAAAATAAAAACCCCGCTGCTTGTGCAGCGGGGAATACGTTTGCTATTGCCCTAAATCTGATCACTTCAGGCCCACAATGCCCGCACATTCCGCTCGACACCCGGTATGGGGGACAAACCGTGCCACGGCGGGGCCGTGTGATCTAGCTTTCGCTCAATATATCCAACAATTTAGGGCTATGCAAGACGGAAAAAGAACACCTGCAGAGGGTGGTTTCGGACCGCTTCAACCCACCTCTTGGGTCAAATTGGGTCTTGAACTGACGCGACGTTCGCATCGCATTTATGTTGTATTTGCCGATTGAGCTAACGATTCTGAGGCAATCTCATGACAAACACATCTGCCACCATCTCACGCGACCTCAGCCGCTATTACCAGGAACGGGCTGACAAGATCGTTGAACTCGTGCAGCCGCTCTCGCTGGATCAGATTTGGGATCGTCCTTACCAATACGGCAACAGCATCGGCCACCTGCTCCTGCATCTCACGGGAAACTTGAATTATTACGTTGGAGCTGAGATTGCCGGCACAGGCTACGTGCGTAATCGCCCGCTCGAATTCAGTGATCCGGTACGCCACCCACGGGAAGAGCTCCTCAAGAATTTCACTGATGCCATTGCCCTGGTTCAGGCAACGCTGGCCCTTCAGTCTGAAACAGACTGGTCCGCGCCTTACACGGCCAAAGGAATGGAACACGCGGGGGACCGCTTTTATATGTTTCTCACCTGCGCCGCCCACCTTGCACATCACACGGGACAGATCATCTATTTGTGCAGGGCATTCACCGGCTCCTGAGACCGTATATCTCATGATTTTTGGGTTCTTTGTGTAACGTTTTGCAATCCAGCAGCACTCTTTACTGAATCAGCGGCCCAATGCGTTTGTAAGGAGATGCCTATGAGATATCAGGTAGTCATAGCAGTCCTGTTGTTGTGCCCTATTGTGTTGTTCGCCCAAACAACCACCCCGGCAACTGTTTTCCACTCTAACGGCGCGTTTGCGCAACTTCTCACGGTTACCCCGGACGGCCTCGAGATCGTTATTCAGGTGCAACGGGGAACCGACTCCTCCGGCAATCCATCCACTTTCCTCACGTATGACACGTTTGGCCCCGTGCCCGATGGTTTTGTCGATACCTTCGCCAGCGGCGTCATCCCAGATAGCGCTTTTCAGGGGGGTGATCCGGCGCATCTTTCCCTCAATATCGATACAAGCCAGCTCACTGACTTTTCCAGTTCCTCGTGTACCCTCTCCGATATCGACTTCAGCGTTATTTGCGGTCCCGGTACGGTGGGACTGATACAGCTTGACTGGAAACAGGATAATTTTTCCAGCACGCATACCGTCTCCAATGTGCAGCAGACCTTCGCGCAATTCATGTCACAGCAACACACAGTCGCGGACACGGCTTCTGCGCTGGTGACGGGCTCCTTCCTCGGCGCCACGATTTCGGCTTCAGGCCAGGCGGGTGTGAATCACAATTCGACGCTTCAGATCGTCAAGCTGCTATAGAGAGAAACAGATTCAGGGGTGCAATCCAACTGGCGACTTGGGTCGCCAGTTTTTGTTGCCCGATGTTTCTGCCATGGCACTGTTGGCTGCACCCGATTTCTCGCCCGAACCTCGTAAAATGAATGGTGCAGGCTGCATCCATTGGAGTATGGGAAGGAGATCCACTTGGTTCAGCGACTGGTCTACTGCTTCATGTTCCTGGCGACTTTCACAGTCGCAGCACCGCTCGGTGGTCCTGCGCAAGCCGCGCCTCGGAATTCCGCCATTACCATTCACGTGGGCAAGACCGGACTGTTCTCTGGTCTGGGCCACAACCACACAATTTCCGCGCCTATATCGCGAACCATAATCGATCCCCAATCCAAAACCGCGTCCATCACCGTACTTACAAAAGAGATGAAGGTACTTGATCCCGAAGCTTCTGAAAAAGACCGTCAGGAAATCCAGTCCACCATGCTGGGGCCTAAAGTGCTGGACGCGCAGAAATTTCCTGAGATTCACTTCGCCTCCACGCACGTAGAGCAGACTTCCGCCGGGAACTTCACGGTCAATGGCAATCTTGAACTTCACGGCGTAACCAAACAGCTCGAGCTCTCTGTAACCGGTACTCCGGAGCATTACACTGGAAAGACAAAACTCAAGCAGACAGATTTTGGAATTCAGCCCGTTTCCGTTGGTGGCGGCACTGTTAAGGTAAAAGACGAGATCGAACTGGAATTCAATGTTTATCCGCAAGTGCCGCGTCAAGCGGCACGATGAAGTGCATCACCGGAACAGCAGAATGGGATTACAGATGACAATTGCAACACACCGCTGGGCAGCTATCTTTGTCGCTGTTGCTGCAGCGATCCTGCTTCTTGCCGTACTTCGCAGCACCAAGACTGTGGCTGCTGGTCCCGTCGCAACACCATCTGCAGCGAAAAACTCCGTAGTAGTGGAACTCTTTACTTCTGAGGGCTGCTCCAGCTGTCCACCGGCCGATGAGTTGCTTGGCCAGCTGCGCCAGGAGCGTAACTCCAACGGAGCTGAGGTGATTCCTCTCGGCTTCCACGTGGATTACTGGGATTCACCCGGATGGCATGATCGTTTCGATTCGAGTGCGTTCAGTCGCCGGCAGGAAGACTACGTCCGCAAGTTGCATCTCGAGGGGCCATACACCCCCCAGATGGTAGTCAACGGCAACTCTGAATTTGTGGGCAGCCTGGCGGGACGCGCTCACCAGGCCATTGCGGAAGCCGAAGCACAAGCCCCAGACGCAACTGTGACCATCTCATCCGAAAGCAACGCCAATTTGTTGCTGCAGGTAAGCAGCTCTCAATCGGCTGACGTGATGCTGGCCATCACGGAAGACAATCTTACGACTCGAGTGGGAGGCGGTGAAAATGGCGGCCGCACTCTCCATCACATGGCCGTAGTGCGGGAACTACGCCGCGTCGGTGAAGTACACGAAGGCAAATTTTCATCAACGGTGCAGCTAGCGCTGCTCAAAGACTGGAAGCCTCAGGACCTTCGCGCGGTGGTCTTCGTTCAAGATCCGGACAACGGCAAGATACTCGGAGCTTCTTCCCTCAAGGTGGATTCACTGTCCCGGACGAATGGACGTTGACGGGCTGTCGAGCTTGGCGGTCTCCTGCAGAAACATGGGATTATTGGGAAAGTCATCGTGCAGGGCTGCAAACTTCTTGCGGGCTTCAATTCGATTGTTTCGACGCAGATCGTCGTAAGCCAGCAGCAACCGTGCAAACGGCGCCATATACACGGCGTGCGCGGCTGCCAGTGATAGCTCTCGCACCCCCTGGTCACGGTCGCCCTTCATCCCACCAGCGCGCAGCACCCACCGGACAGGCGCCGACTTGCAGCCGATCACATACTTCCCCAGGCCGCTGGCAAGGTACGCGTCGTAACTCTGCGGTGCAACTGCCAGCAGGCGTTCAGCGTAGCTGGTGGACGAATGGAAATAAGAAAGCGTGGCCATGTCCTTCTTGGCAAAGAGCGCCGCGTCTTCTGCGCGCATGCTGTTGCTCAGGGCAAGCGCCAGCAGAGCACGATCATCATTCTGGTTGCGGTCAAGGCGTTTCTGAGCAAGCTGCTCCGCCCCGTTCAACGCGTTTTGAAATGCCTGGTATGAACCCGGGTCCCAGCGGAAACTCTGCCGGCTGGTGTAATTATCGTCGCTGGCAAAGGTCTCACTCCGCAGTACATGCAAGCGGTCAAACTCCCGGAACAGCACGGCATTGGCCTGCGCAATCCACGGCATGGGATCGCCAGGGGACAGTGTTTTGGCCTGTTCCGCTTGTTGCAGGGCTTCCTGGAAGCGGACGTTGTACACATCGTGATAGGACTGGATCAGGCGGTCTTCCACGCCATTCTGCGCCTTCGCTGGCAAACAGAGGCAGGCGAAGACAGCAATAAAACTTAACAAAGCTGGTGTGAAATGGCCGGGTCGCAAGTGGGTCAGATTCTCCTGCAGGATGCTTCGATATTATCAGCTTCCACCTTCACGCTGGCGACACCAAAGGGAATGTCCCGGCAGTGCACCAGAAAATGTTCAGTTCATAAGCACTGCTTTGGGATCATTGCCCTGGGCCGGCGCCGGGACGCTCCAGTTTAGCCAGTTCCTGGGTAAAGAGGGGGTTGTTGGGAAACTGGGAATGCAATTCCGCCAGCCTTGCCCGGGCCGCGGCTTTGTTCTTGTGGCGCAAATCGTCAAACGCAAGCAGGATTTTTGCGAACGGCTTCAAATAATGCCCGTGTGCGGCTGCCAGAGTAAGGTCATGAACCCCTTCTGCCTGATCACCTTTAAACCCGCCGAGCCGCAACAGCCATCGCACCGGAGCAGCCTTGCCGCCGATAATGTACTTCCCCATCCCGGTGGCAACATAGGCGTCATAGTAATCCGGGCGCTCGGTCAGAAGGCGCTCCGCATATCCATTGGCCGCCTTGGTAAAGCTGAGCGCTGCCATATTTTTTTTGGCCAGCAGCGCAGCGTCGTCAGCCTGCAAGCCGTTCACCAGCGCCATCGCGAAAAGGCCCTTGGGATCGTTCTTGTCTCTCACCAGCCGTTGTTTGGCGATATTTTGTGCGCCGTCGAGTGCGGCCTCGAACTGCTGCTTGTGCGCAGGGTCCCAGCTATGGGCCTCTCGCTTGTCAAAAGTATCGTCTGAGGCGAAAAGCTCGCTGCGCAAGATGTGGAACCTGTCCAGTTCCCGGAAAAGTCCGGCACAGGCCTCAGCCACCCATGGCAGCGGATTATCTTTGTCTGCCACTTTGGCTTGCTCTGCAATGCGGAACGCCTGATCAAAGTTCAGGTTGTACATTTCCCGATAAGACTGGTCGAGAAGAGAATCCGAAGCAGGAGCCTGGAAAACGGCCTGGGCTGTTGCATCGCGGCCAGCCAGGCCTGCCACGGCCAGCATCAAGAGGATTGGAAATAGATTTTTCCGGGGCTTATCTTTTGCTCTCAAGTGTCTCTTTCCCACCAGGAATTCTGCCGCAGCATCTTAACAGTTTCGCTTAATGATCAGAACGCATTCCTGCCGGGAAAGTTGTGTGCGTTCTCTCTTTCCGCCCAAACCGGCAACTCCACATTTCTTTACCTCGCGCCGGAATAAAACTCCCAGCTCCCGGTTATCTCCTTTGAGAAGCCGGCTGACAGCAGCCTTCAGCAACAAGATTCGGGAGGACACGATGGAGCGCAACAACAAAGATGAGATCCTGCATGACCACAATCACGACGGAATCGACCGCAGAGGTTTTTTAAAGTGCATGGCCTGGGCAGGAACCGGAGCCCTCTGTCTGATCAAAGGCGGAGTCCTTCAGTCCTACAGCCTCAGTCGTCTCCCTGAGCTCAAGGAGAAGGATGTCCAGGCCGAGCTGAGCTTTGTCCAGATCAGTGACAGTCACATGGGCTTCAACAAACCCGCCAACACCGACGTGGTCGGCACTTTCAAAGCGGCTATCGACAAGATCAACGCGCTGCCGGTCACACCCGCTTTTATGCTGCACACCGGCGATGTGAGCCATCTCTCCCGACCGGAGGAGTTTGACACGGTGCAGCAGATGCTGAAGTCAGCCTCGGCGAAAGATGTTTTCTATGTCCCCGGCGAGCACGATGTAATCGATGACGACGGCAAGCAGTTTCGCGATCGCTTCGGCAAAGGTAGCCAGGGCGAAGGCTGGTACAGCTTTGACAAGAAAGGCGTGCACTTCATTGGGCTGGTCAACGTGATGAACCTGAAGGCCGGCGGTCTGGGAAATATAGGTCAGGAGCAGCTTGAGTGGATGGAGAAAGACGTTAAGCATCTTTCCAAAAGCACTCCCATCGTTGTCTTCGCCCACATTCCTTTGTGGAGTATCTACCCGGAATGGGGCTGGGGCACGGATGACAGCGCGCAGGCGCTCTCCTATCTCAAGCGCTTCGGCTCGGTCACGGTCTTGAATGGACACATCCACCAGACCATGCAGAAAGTGGAAGGAAACATCACCTTCCACACAGCTGCGTCGACGGCATTTGTTCAGCCCAAGCCAGGAACGGCTCCGTCCGCCGGGCCCATGAAGGTTCCGGATGAGCAGCTCCGCAGTTTGTTGGGCATCACGGACGTGAATTACAAGCGAGGAGAACACGCGCTGGCTGTTGTGGATTCATCGCTTGGATAGTCTGCAAATGGAATATCAAAGAACTTGGAGAACTTATTATGAAAAAGATAATTTTGCTCATCGTAATTGCGGCTGCACTGGCAATCGCTGCCGGCACTCCTCTTCTGCGTGCCGTTTTCGCCGACAAACCAGTAGACATCAAAATCGATAACTTCAGCTTCACGCCGTCCACGATTACCGTTGCGGCTGGGACCCAGGTGCACTGGACTAACGGTGACGATATTCCGCACACCGTAGTCAGTGAAGACAACTCCTTCAAATCGAAAGCACTGGACACCGATGACCAGTTCAGTTACACGTTCAGCAAACCGGGAACTTACAAGTACTTTTGCTCGATCCACCCGAAAATGACGGCCACCGTGGTCGTAAAGTAGGTGGCTACGCCGGCAGCCATTCGTACCGGCAGCACGAGTGGCTGCGATAGGACTACAATCGTAGCCTTAAACGAAACGATCCGGAGTCAAGTGAGCGGACTGAACCAAAAGGATTTTGAACAGCTGGCGCTGCCCCTGCTGGATCCTCTTTATAACTTCGCCCGCTGGATGTGCAACGATGCGGATGAAGCGAGGGACCTGGTGCAGGAGACATTCGCCAAGGCGCTGAAGGCGCTCTCCAGTTTTCGCGAGGGCACAAACTTTCGCGCCTGGATGTTCAGGATCCTGCGCAACACTTTCCTTACCAGCCGCACGGGCCTGGAGCGCCGGAATACCGTGCAGGAGAGCGAAGAGGGATTCGACGAATCGGTTGTGACTCAAGATACTCCGGAGCTGGCGCTGGTCCGCCGCGCGGATACTGAACTCGTGCAACAGGCGATTGCCACGCTGCCAGCTGGCTTTCAGGAGGTGCTGATCCTGGCTGATCTGGAGGAGTTGAAGTATCAGGAGATCGCCGATGCCCTCGATATTCCCATTGGGACTGTGATGTCACGGCTGGCCCGGGCCAGAGGGCTCCTCCGACAGAAAATTGTGGAGATGTTGCAGGGAAAAACTATGCGCGACGCAGGAAAAAAGAAGATTGTCGGGGCCAAATCATGAGCTGTAACTGGCGCGAAAAAGTCGAATTGTTCGTGGATGACGAACTGCAACCGCAAGACCAGCAGGAGATCTCAACCCATCTGTCTGGTTGCGCCGAATGCACCGCCGCCGTAGCCGAGCAACTCGCGCTTAAGAAAGCCGTGCGCGTGGCGGCAAATCAATACAGTGCGCCTCCTGACCTTCATGCCGCGGTCTACCGGCAACTTCATCCTCATGCTCGCGTGAGTCCATGGTGGAAGTGGGGAATGTCAGCGGTTTGCACTTTGCTTCTCTTTACGCTGGGATACGCTCTCTGGCCGCGTTCGACTGGCAAAGATCCGATGGTGGCTGAGTTGGTAGACCAGCACGTGATCGCGCTATCCAGTCCTAACCCGGTCGATGTGGTGAGCGAGGACCGCCATACGGTTAAGCCGTGGTTTCAGGGCAAACTGCCGTTTACCTTCACCCCGCCTGAAGTTGCCGGCACAAATTACAAGCTTGTGGGTGGCAAACTGGCTTTCGTGCAACACACCCCCGCAGCAGAGCTGTTGTACACAGCCGGCCAGCACAAAGTTTCTCTTTTCATTTTTCAGGAGCGCGGCGCAAAGCAGATTCCAGGTGGCAGCTCAACTTTCAACGTGAAGAGCTGGACAGAAAATGGCCTGCAATACTACCTGGTGACGGACGCCAGCGACGCTGAAACCACGCAGCTTATTTCACTCTGGAAAGATGCCAACCGCTCTTGAGAGCTTCTACTGTTTGCCAGTTGGCTTGATTGGTCCTTTAGGCATGTAGGGCGTGGAACTTACCTTCGAGACATAGCGGTCTGACAGTTTCCAATTATCCCCGTCCTTTTTCCACAAATCCACGACGTAAAACTCGCCGCCGTCATTTTGTCCCTTGTGCGTCGATTCCTGAACCCGGTCATAGCTGACAACGGCTGCATTACCGAGATCAGCGACATCCAATTGACGAATCATAAAGCTTTTCAGGACAAAATCCTTACTCATGACCGAAGCCAGCCAGTCCTCACCCGCAAGTAAATCCGCATCCGGTAAATGGAGGTTGCAATCCTCAGTCAGCATGGCCTCCAGTGCCGCTTTGTCTTTTTTCTGTACGGCCTGGAGCATCTGCCTTTCAATGCCGGTGAACGTCGTGACCTGCTTGGTCGCCGTGACGATTCGCGGCGTCAGCGTGGGCTTCTCCGGTTCCTGCGCGGCCGATAACATCGAAATCCCGATAAAAGCTACACAGTAGAACGCAAACAAGCCGATAAACGATGCTCTCTCTCTGATCATGTTTTCGATTGTAATAAAAAGCCGCCCGGCAGACCGGACGGCTCTGATTGAGTTACGAATCCATTAATTGGTGAAGAACGGTCCGCCAAGGGTCTGGTCGCATCCTCCACCCCGGCTGTTTTCCCATTCCATCTGGATCATCCAGTTGTGCCCGCCAAAGGTCTGGTTGAAGCGTGCGCCGTTGGACGCGGTTTGCGTCGGTCCAAATTTGAAATTGCACTTGTCGGCATCTTCGTTGCCGGAGCCATCAAACCATGCGTTCAGGTCGGGATCGGTGATGGCCTCTTCGCTTTCGTGCGTAATCACGTTGCTCATGCCGTCCGCTCCGCCCACGCCTGCTGACGGGCTGTTTGGACCGGTGGACTGAATCTCGCAACCATTGGGGCACTGATCCACGTTGCCGATGAAGGCATACTTGATATCTGCGTTGCCGATGGTCGCGTGAGTATGGAATCCGCAATAGGTTCTGCAGAAACCTGAGCTCTCCTTAACGTCAGACGAAGTCAAAACCAGGTAGACGGCGTTGGCGTCAGAAGGAAGATCGTGGCCCACGTGGGTGCTGACGATAGTTTTCAGGTTCTTATCGCCAAATCTGGTTCCCTGGGAATAATTGTCAAACACCGCGCCGGAGAAGTTCAGGTGGCCGCTGACGTTCCCTGTGTTGTCGCCATAAGTGGTATTGATCGCCTCGTACGACGAGCCACCGAGAGAATTGCTCCCCAGGAATCCCTGAATGAGATTGACAGTTGTCTGGCTGTCCGACGGTTTGGGCCCGTTGTTCCAGTTGCCGTACCAGATGATGTAAATAGGAACTGGATTGCCTTTCAGCACGGGGCCACCGTGATAGTTGATGCCATTGCCTTGCACCACCGTTTGGCCGACCGGGCTGGCAGCGGGCAGGGTCTGGCCAGACTGGCCATGCTTCCCATCCGGCGCCTGGTCTTCACCCGAGCGAATGCGCTGGGCGACCAACGAATTGACTACCAAGATCACGAACAGAAAAGCCAGAGCGTACCTGATCCTTCCAAGGGCAAAGTTCATACGGACCTCACTAGAGTGGAATTTACAGAATTCTCCTGGACGGAGCGAACGGATGAAGCCGGTCTCGGTAGGCTGGTCATTTGACCTGATGACAAATCGCAGCGGGCCCTTGTTTACCGCTACGGCGCAACGAGTTTACTACCGGAGTCTCAGGAGAGCAATCAAATTAAAACTCTTTAATCTTTCAGTCCACTGCAGGTTTGGCGTGATAAAAAAGCCGCCCGGTGAACCGGACGGCTTGCAAAACAAGTAAAAAAACGCTAATTGGTGAAGAACGGGCCACCCAGGGTCTGGTCGCATCCGCCGCCGCGGCTGTTTTCCCATTCCATCTGGATCATCCAGTTGAGGCCGCCAAAGGTCTGGTTGAAGCGTGCTCCGTTGGGAGCGGTCTGCGTCGGTCCGAACTTGAAGTTGCATTTGTCGGCGTCTTCCTGACCGCTGGCGTCAAACCATGCATTTAAGTCCGGATCAGTAATAGACTCTTCACTTTCGTGCGTGATCACATTGATCATGCCGTCCGCGCCGCCTACACCCGCTGACGGGCTGTTCGGGCCGGTGGACTGAATCTCACAACCATTGGGGCACTGATCCACGTTGCCGACGAACGCCCACTTGATGTCCGCGCCGTTAAGCGTCTGGTGGGTGTGGAACCCGCAGAACTGCGTGCAAAATCCGCTCTCTTTAACGTCCGACGACGACAGGAACAGATACACGCCGTTCGGGTCTGTGGGCAGCTTCCCCGTGGTAAGGGCGGAGGAGATAGCCGCTGAAATCTTGCTGTTACGCAGGCGCGTTCCCTGTGAACCGGTGTCCGTGGCGTCCTGAACAAAATTGAGATGACCGCTCACGTTGCCGGTGGTATCGCCGTACGTGGTGTTGATGGCTTCATAGCTGGAACCGCCCAGGGCCGCGCTCGACAGGAAAGTTCTGATTAAGGTCTGTGTAGCCGCAGTGTTGGATCCCGTGGTATTCGTCCAGGTACCGTACCAGAGGATATAGATGGGGACCGGATTGCCCTTCAAAACCGGGCCGCCGTTGTAGTTGATACCGTTGCCGGTGACCACCGTTTGTCCGGTCGGTTTCGCCGCTGCGGTCCCATCACCGTTCGGGACCATTTGCTGGCCGGGGCCGGCATTGTTGTCGCGAATCTTCTGCGCCACCAGGAAGTTGACTGAAAGAATTACAAAAAGAAAAGCTAGCGCCAATCTCATCTTTTCACGGGGGAATGACATTGAAGACCTCACATTTTGGAGTTTTGCTTACAAATCGTGCTGATTCTGTCGCTAGCGGATAACAGAGGTAACCGCACAATCGGCAGAACCCGAACTAAGTGTGGCCGAAGCGAGCTTGGCCACAGACCTAAGAGTGGCGGGAGTCTATCATCGCGGTGTTTTACGTTGTTCAGAGGTTCAGAAAAATTTCCGTTTTCAGGAACGCTGCAAAATTTGACAGTTGCGCCCGCGTATAGGAAGTCGTTACGAACCATCGAGAAGAAGGCCGCCGGATTTCCGACGGCCTGATTCTCCAGGGATGAAGATTACAAGTGCAGCACGCACTTTCCGCCGGCAGCGTTCTCCCACTGCTGCTGGATCATCCAGTCATTGTTGCCAAACGTCACATTGAATCTTGCTCCTGCGCTCTTGCCCGCCGCGGAGCAAATACTGGTGGAGGTACAGGTTGAAGTGGTACCGAAGTTGAAGTTGCACTTATCGGAGTCTTCCTGGCCGCTTGAGTCAAACCAGGCGTTAAGGTCAGGGTCCGTGATGGCTTCAAACTGTTCGTGCGCCAGCACGTTGATCAGGCCGTCCGCTCCGCCCACGTTCGTGGCTGGGCTGTTGGGGCCTGTACGCTGTATCTCGCAGCCTGTGGGACAGCGGTCCGGATTGCCGACAAAGCCGTACTTAATATCCACACCGCCCAGCGTCGCATGCGTGTGGAATCCGCAGTACTGGGTGCAGAAACCCGAGGTCTCATTGATGTTGGAGGAACTGAGCACCATGTAGACGCCATTACCGTTGCGCGGCAACGCTCCGCTGTTGATGGTGTTGGCCACAGTTGTTTGCAGACTGGAATCAGTGAGGTTTGTGCTCGAGTTCACAAACGCCACCCCGCCCAGACTCACGTTGCCGCTCACGTTGCCGGTAGTATCGCCGTACGTTGTCGCGATTTTCTCGTATGGCGTGTTGCCCAGGGTGCTGACAAAGTGCTCAATCAGGCTCACGCTGGCTTGGGTGTTGGATCCTGTGCTGTTCCAATTGCCGTAGAAGATCAGGTAAATCGGAACGGGGTTGGATTTCAGTACCGGGCCGCCGTGATAGCTGATGCCGTTACCGGTGACAACCGCCTGGCCGGTTGGGCCCTGTACAGGAGCGAGCGTTTGGCCGGATGTGCCGTGCTTACCATTCGGTGCGTTATCGCCGCCGGGGGTTACCAGAGGTTTCTGCGCGGCCATGAAGTTCACAGCCAGGATCACGAAGAAAAACGCAAATACGACTCTCATCTTTCCAATGGGAGATGCCATTCGAACAACCTCACTGTTCTTTGAGATTTGCTGCATCTGTTGTCAAGAAATAAACAGAAGAAGCCGGGTAAGGACTGTCATGGTTTTTCCTGACCTGTTGGTATATAAGCCTTCGTCCTTGTACCCGGAAGCACTTACGATGTGCAGTAGTCTACCTCAAAGGGGCGAAGATGAGGCGTACCAATTTGGGAATCAGAAAAAAAAGATACTAGCTTCAAGAGCAACTCTGGCTGGAGTTTGGCAATGAAGAAGTTCTCATTTGATTTTCTAAAGGACTATGCGCGAGCTTTCAGCAGTTCCAAATTGGAACTAGGAGATGACGATCTTTTTGTCCCAGGGATCACTTTCAGCAGGCGTTGCAGGTGCATGTGACTCAACAGTTGTCATAGTTTGGCTTTCACGCGGAGTTACAGCGATTTCAGCCGCGGCTGCCTGCGCCAGAGGCGGCGCAACCGGCTGTGGATCCACCGGCAACAAGTGCGGATTTTGTGCCGCCCATTTCGCAGCGAGCCCGTTGAGCGGGCTCTTGGTGTTGTATTCCTGATAGGCAATCATGCGGCCGATGCGGATGATCAAATCATCCAGTGATTCCGCTGCCGCCCAGAAATCGCCGATGCAAACAGAGCTGTCATCAAAGTTAGGATGAAAAACCGGCGTCAGCATGCGGCATTGCGGCGCGCGACGCGGATAGCCCAGAGTGAGATTGACCTCCAGAAGATGTTCGTTCCGCTCCAGGATGGAGCCGTCCGGCGCGACATAGAGCCCGCGCAGGGAATACTGAAACCGATATAGTTCGGGAGGCATGCCCGCCGTGCCCACCATTCGGACCACCGGCCAGTCGCGAAAGCGCTGCTGCAAAGATTCGTAATCGAGTTTCAAACGCCGAATTCTGGGTGAAAGCACGGCTCAGATCCTGAAGATGGGATTCATATTCCTGACTACCGCAAACAAAATGGTTATCACATAAGCGGAAGCGATCACCCACCGCGGCGGCACGACTGCGGGAGCCTGACCGTAGCGCATTACCGAGTAATACCAGCCGGCAAAACAGAGGAGCGACAGCGGTGCGCAAATCGTGACCAGAGCATTCAAATGCCATGCTGCGGCAAGGTTGAGATGAAGTAAGTAATAGAGGGCTCTCGTGCCGCCGCAGCCCGGACAAAGGAGATGGGTTGCAGCGTAGAACGGGCAAATGGGGTAGAAGTGATATTCACTGGGTGAAAAAATGAATACGATTCCGCAAACCGATGCGATCGTTGCGGCATACAGATTTGCGCGTTGTTTCAGTGTCATTTTCATTGCGGCGTGAGATAGCCAGTCTTTTTCCAGTGTGCGATCCGGCTAAAGTGATATTGAAAGTAGAAAACTGAAAAGAAGAAAGTCATTACACCGCTGAGGCGCAGATTGATTGGTTCCTCCGTGTTGTAGTACTCAAGAAGCGCTTCCCGCATTTTGAAGTACCCCATAAAGTACAACGCGCTTCCCGCCAGCATGATCAGCCAAAAGAAGATCGTAAAGCCCGCAGCGTCATGGCCGCCCTGAAAGGCAACCGCAAACAGCATGACCATAGCGGCAACCTGAATGCCCATTCCGGAAAGTATCAGAGCCAGCGAGCTGTTTTCAGGCCGGATTTTTCGCACGAATGAGATTTCAATAAAAAGCCAAACTACCTGGAAGATGCCGCAGAAAAAGGAAATCAGCAAAACAAGGGCCCAATGGAAATCAGGCGGGACATGGCCCTGTGGATTACCAATTCCGGCTGCGTGGCCTCCAGCGTATACATTCGATGTGCCGGGCCCTCCATAGACGGTTCCGCCTGAATAAACCGTCTCACCCTGCCCGCTATAGCCAGCGTTCATCGCGGCTGGGACGGTTTGCGCAAACGCCATGGGAGGAGCAGGAATATTCCCGATTACGTTACCAACCGGCACCCAGTCGGGCATTCCCTCGCTGCGCGTAAGATCACTGGGAGAGATGTTTCCCTGCATAACATAGCGTTGCAGGTCGGCCAGGGTATAAGGGCCGTATTCATTGAGATCTCTGCGAATGTAATATTTCATTTTCTATTTTTCAGCTGAACTTGATTCCAGCGCTGTCCTTTTCAACTATGCAAATCTCAATCACCGCCCAGATCCACGATGCCACGGCCAGATAGAAGAAACTCAACACCGTGAGGCACAACTGTCCCACCGCCTTGCCCGTGTAGCCTGCATAAAAGTTGTGAGCGCCGAACGCTCCCAGAAAAATTCCCAGCACAATGAATGCCGTACGGCTCTTGGGAGGATGCATCGCCAAAGCAGCAGGCTGCGGACTCATCACCGTTCCGAACTGTGGTTGAGCATAGAGCGCCGGCTGCGTCGCAACGTACTGCAACGTTACAGGAGCTGCCGCGCTTAGCTCAGCCTGCGAGACTTGCAACTTGGGATCATCTGCAGGAGCGCGCGGGCAGCCGAAAACAGTGCAGCCTCCGTTCTCCTGGTAGCAATCTTCGTGGTGCGGCATGCCACAACCCGGGCAATAAATCTTTACCAGGCCTTCCTGGTCAAACGACATCCTGCAATAAGGACATGTAGTGGCGTCACTCATCTATTTCCGGTGCCTCTCGCGGAAGTGAAATGCATAACGCCCAATCTGAACCAGGTCTCCGCTCTGCAACGCACGATTTTTTGTCGGCTGTCCTGAGACATACACCGGCCCGTCGGCATGCAGGAATGTCTGCACGCCGCGAAGTTCAATACTGCCGTGCCGCGGAAGAACGGCGGGGTCCTTGAACAAATAAATATCGGATTGCTGACTGCTGCCAATGACGGTCAACTGCTTGTAAAGGATGAACTGCTTGCCGGCGAGGGGCCCTGAGGCGACATAAAGCCAGCGGTCTTTGAGCGCGCTTTCCACAATGCCCATCGCCACGCCTGTGGCCAGGCCAAACAGGGCAAAGCCAACTGCGCGGCTGGGTGCGCCAGCCCTGGTTGCCAGCGATATCGGATCAAAGACCATCCCACCCAGCCCTGCTCCAATCACCCCTCCCAGGATCCCGTACTGCACTTTCTTGCCGGACTGGTCAACCAGCCCGTAGATAATGCCGCCAGCGATGCCGAAGATCATCCAGGCAATCCCGCGGGCCACCCAGAATGCAGGATTTCTAAAGGTCTGAACGCCCAGTTGGGCCACGATCCCCAGCGTGATTACGAAAATCAGATTGGCCACCCAATCAAATATGAATCCGCCTACGAAGCCAAGCACCAGAGAAAGCAAACCACGCCACACTGCCTTCCTTGCTGAGCGCTCCACAATGCTCTCTGCGGCTCCAAACCCAAAGCACATGAACATCACCACAAACGGGAGCATCATGAAATTGCCCCAACGTCGTCCTACGCCGCCGTCGACAAACCAGGGCTCGCAGAACGCCCAGCCAACTAATGCACCCGTAAAGCCGGCAACTCCCAGATAGAACCATCCTTTCAGGAAGAAATTAGCTTTGCCCTGGTCTTCAATAATCGGCTCCGACCCCGGCGAAGCAATGTTGCCGTATTGCCGCGCAGCTCCCGGCGCAACCGCCATGACCGTTGCCGACGGGTGGCTGATGGTGCTCGCAACCTTTTCCAGATCTTCCAGCGTGATTTTCAGGGCCGGCTTATCATTTGTGTTTGCCATTGCTGCCTTTTTCTCCAGCCGGGCCTTGTTTCTGGGCTGGCTCATTTTCAGCTTTGAAATCATTCGCTGCATTGCCCGGAGTTGCTGAACCGGATACAGGCGGAGCAAAATGCTGCAGGATGTCCCGGCAGGCTTCAACCGGATGCTGTGCAATTTGCTGGCACGCCTCAAGCGTTGGCGAGAGCTCGCGCTCCATCTGTCCCGCCACCTGCCGGCCGCCAAAGACGTATCCCCCAGCAGCGCTGAGCAGCGCGATGGCAAAACCGATCAGCGCGGGGCCGGTCCACCTGATCCACGCAGGCGTCTGGCGTTCGCCCGCCCCTGTGCCGCCGAAGTTTGAATCCGGCATTGGTCTTTCATCCGCATCGTCAGCCTCTTCGTCTCGAGCGACAGTCGCCCCCTGATCCACACTTTGCAGATATCCAAAGCGGATCCCAGACAGCTTTTCAACTTTCGCATTGACCCAGCCAAAACATCCTTCTTCATCCGTGTGTGGGTCATATACCCAGGCAATCTGGTGTGGACCGGAAAAGAAATTCTCCTGGATGAAAAGGTCGTGCTCAGAGAGAAACACACCGAATCCGGGATGTGAATGGTACCAGCCAACAATCTTGTCGTCCGGGTATTCTCGGTCTTTGATCTTGTAGATATGTTCCCAGGTGTCCTGCGTGAAGGTAACGTGAGTGCCACCCTGGGCGGCGTTTACGCCAGCAATGCACGCCTCCACCACCGTGCGGTCATCATCGTTTTTTCCGATCAGCACGCCGCAGACTTCTGCCTTCATAGACGTGCGCGAGTGCTGGCGAATCTTCCGCGCCACCTCTGATTCCATCACTACCGCGGGCTGCATTTTCACAGCTGCTTTGGACTTTGCCATCAGTGTGCCGCCCCCGCTGCCAGTTGGCCCAGCACCGCTTTCTGGTCGCCCGCGATCAGGTATGCGATCTCGCGCTCATCAGAGCGCGCAGCGAATACGTCAAACAATGGCAAACCGAGCTGGTCAAGCGTGCGATTGCCATAGCTCTCCGTGCCGGAGTAGCTGTGCATGGTAATCACCGCCCGCATCTGCCCGTCATTCGAGCATCGCCCTTGCGCGTAAGTCACCTTGCCGACGGCTGAGAACAGTTCTTCCTCCGCGCCACAGGCCGGGCATGAGAGTTTGTGAATTACGTCGCGGCTGAATTCCAGGATTACGTCTTTAGAATTCAGGTCATGTTGTGCTCGCTCATGGAGTTGAACCAGCGTCATCTGGTGGGACGCACTGGGCAAGCTGACTATTTCCGCGAAGCTGTAGTGGCTCATGCAATCAGCATTTTCTGTGTACTCTACGCGGTAGGAAGTATGGTTGAGCCCTTCAAAGATAAAGCCTTTCCCGGCAAGCACCGGCAGGCCATGCAGTAGCTTTACCGCCTCCTGCACCTGCAGGCCGGCGATAACAGACGAAATCGTTGGCGTGGTTGCCACTTTTCCTTCTGTATCGTTTTCCAGCAGCAGCAGATTGCAGGACATTCGCCGGTTAAGGATTTCCCAATCGGTTTCGCCCAGAGTGCACTCGTAACACGGTGGTGTTCCTGGCAAAAAAGCGCGTGCCACGCCATTGATTCCTTCGATCGCGCCATCGATCCATGGCCGGTTCATTTTCCAGCAGGCGCGATTGATCCAGAGGCGCGCTTCGCGGTTATCCAGTCCCGCCAGCACAACATCGGCCCAGCCAAAAAGACCCAGACCAAGGCCATGAACCACGTTTGCGTTGATGGGATGGACTCTGGCTTCAGGGAATATGTTCCTGGTTGCTTCTGCCGCAACGTCAACCTTGCGCTTGCCCACGTCAGTTGAGCGATAAAGAATGCTGCGGGAAAGATTGGTGGCATCAATCAAATCCATGTCCACCACCACCATGTTCTCAAATCCCAGCAAGGCAAGGTTTTTGAGGATCTCATTTCCCAGCGCACCCGCGCCAATCACCAGCACGCGGGCAGACCGGATTTTTTCCTGGTCCCACCAGCCAATGAGTCGAAAGCGGCTGAAGCGGTCTTCCACCAGGGATGCGCTGGACTGGCTCATCGTGCTCCTGCTGTTATTTCCGGCTGCAAACGAAGAATATCGCCTTCCTTTACAGCGGCGTCAGCCAATGTTTGCGCGTCCTGAATCTGCCGCCCGGAGTTCTTGTGATGAAACTTGTAGCTGAGAGGAGCTCCGTCCGGGCCGTTGCGGGGAAGCTGAAGTTTCTCCACCAGCACGGCAATAATGCGGTTTGCCGGTGCATCGTCCGGCAGCTCAACCGGCACGCGCTTGTTTTCTGTTGAATCGTAGACAGTAACTGTAATGTTTGCCATTTTGTTTTGGGACCTATTGCGATGCGCCGGGATCCACCGTGGTCTTACGCACGGCTGCGTGCTGGATGAACTCAGTAAATTCATCCTTTGGCGCAGACGTGCTTTTCACTACTTCCCAGTCAGACTCATGCAGCAGAGCATCCGTACTGACGGCAAAGTTCAAATTCTCTTCTTCCGGATCCACAGAGCGCGCCACCTTGGAAGTAACCACGCCGAGAAGGTTCCCGTATTCGTCATAGACCGGCCCGCCGCTGTTGCCCGGGCTCACGGGCGCGGATATCTGCAGCACCTCGCTCCCGGGCATGCGGGAAATGATCCCGTTGCTCACGCTGAAATTCAAACCTTCAGGATGGCCGATCACGAAAATTTTCTCTCCGGTTTGTACGCTTTTATAAGCGGCTATCGGCTGGCGGAAGTCGGCGTCACCCTCGCGCCGCTGCAGCCACAGCAGGGCCACATCGAGGTCACGATGGCGCGCAATCACTTGCGCCGCAGCCCAGCCATTCATTCCATCGGAAACCATGACCTTCTGCTGGCCGTGGCGGGAGCGCCAGTCTTCCCCGTCGGCCACGTGGCGTGCCGTGGCCAGCAGGTATCCGTGCGAATCGGCTTGCAAAATCAGCGCTGCGCCAAGGATTCCTGACATTGTTTCCGAGTGGCTGAACCAGCGCTTTGCCGCAGGCGATGCCAACAAAACCATTGGCTTCAACGTGGAACTCAATTGCACGCCGGACATGGCTGTGGGCGCAGGCAGGGATGGAAAGTTACCGCGCTCATCCAGTCCTGACAATGCGACTCCCACCGCATCAGGAGCCGGCATTGAGGATGATGAAAACCCCACTATCGCCAGAAGTGTTGAAAGAAAGCCGCTGATAATCAGCAACGTCAGGAGATACGACCACCAGGCCTTCAGCTCTCGAGGTGTCTGCTTCCGCGTTGACAGGCGCACAATGAGAGCCACCAGGCACAGCAAAGGCAGGAACAGGACCAGCGGCGCCAGAAGAAATCGTCCCCAAAGCGGAACCGGATTGGGAAGGCGCGGCTGCATTCCTTGCGGATCAGGTGAAACCGGCGGCGCAGGTGCTTGAGATTGCTCCAACTCCTGCTCTGTAATGACAATTCTGTCCATTTAGTTCACAAGGGGGGTGACCAAGGCAGTAAGGCGTTCAAGTGCTTTGGGAATGTATTTTTTATAACGGCTTCCCAATGAAAGCAAGAGAATCTACATAACAGGGCAGACTTTGGTTCAAATACTGTCGCTCTTCCTGAGAGATTCACCTCAGAAATTCCATAATCTCGGACCCAATTGGCTCTTTTCAATCCTCCTCAAGGCCGACAGCTTCGGGCTGTGCTGCTTCACGAAATTCCCCTAGGCAGAATTCGGTTCCAGTGATTTAATGTATGTTCCACGGGGAAAAGTTAGAGTTTACTTAGGAATCTCGCTTTGCGATATGAGCGGCGGGTGCAGAACTGTCTTACAATGACAGGCTAAATCATGGATTCACTTGTAAAAAACGAGAAGCTTCTCGATCCAATCGGCTGGAGGCTGCTGCACGAATTGCAGGTCAATGGGCGTCTTTCCTATGCTGAGTTAGGTCGTCGAGTCGGTTTGACCACGCCGGCTGTAGTGGAACGCGTTAAACGAATGGAAGAAGCCGGGATCATTGTGGGATACCACGCGGATTTGGACCCGATGAAAGTCGGCATGCCGATCTCGGCCTTCATCAGGATGTCTGTGGTTGGTGACGTCTTCGCCAAAATCACTGCTGTGATCAGGGCTTGTCCTGAGGTAGTGGAGTGCCACCGCGGGACCGGTGCTGACTCCTTCATCATGCGGGCGCACGTAAGATCGGTCGAGCATTTGGAGTCGCTCATCGATCGCCTCACGCCGTATGGCACCACGTCAACTTCCATCGTGCTGTCCTCTCCAGTACAGCGCAGGGAAATTCAGAGGTCGGAAGAACAGGCCCAGGCTGCGCAGGCAACACAGAAGAAATAAGAAGCTCCTGCCCCCTGATGAAGTTGAGCAGCGCAAGAAATTCGGAGGCTCATTTCAATCGGGCACGCTCGTATTGCGAAGGCCACGTTATGGTATGGCCTAACGCACGCGCCGCCAGCAACGGCCAGTACGGGTCACGCAGAAATTGGCGCGCCAGAAACACCACATCAGCCTGCGATGTACGCACAATCTGATCGGCTTGAGCCGGCTCTGTAATCATGCCTACAGCGCCAGTCAACACTCCTGCTTGCTGCCGCACTCGCTCCGCAAATTCCACCTGATAACCGGCGCCCAAAGGGATTCTCGCAGTGGCTATGTTTCCACCCGAAGAACAGTCAAACAGATCAACGCCATGCCGTTTCAAGATACGCGCCAGCGCCACCGACTCTTCCACCGTCCAGCCACCATCGGTCCAGTCAGTCGACGAGATGCGAAGAAACAATGGATACCGTTCCGGCCAGACCTGGCGCACCGCATCCACTACTTCGCAGGCAAGACGAACCCGGTTTTCAAACGAGCCGCCATACTCATCCTTCCTGTGATTGCTGAGCGGTGAAAGGAAAGAGTGCAACAGGTAACCGTGGGCGGCATGAAGTTCAATGATTTTTACGCCAGCAGCTTCTGCTCTCCTGGCCGCGGCCGCGAATGCCTCGACAATGCCGCGAATTTCACCTTTGCTCAGCTCGCGCGGGACTTGATAGCCCTCGGCAAATGCCAATGCGCTCGGCCCAAAAATGGGCGACCACCCTCCCTGCTCCGGAGAGAGCGGTTTCCCACCCTTCCATGGAGCGCTGGTGCTGGCTTTTCTTCCCGCGTGTGCCAACTGCATGCCGGGAATCGAGCCCTGTTGCGAGATAAAGGAAAAAATCCGCTGCAAGGGCTCAATATGCGAGTCGTCCCAGATGCCGAGATCGTCCGGGCTAATGCGGCCATCCGCGGTAACGGCCGTTGCTTCTGTTAATACTGCGGCGGCCCGGCCCACCGCGCGGCTCCCAAGATGTACAAAGTGCCATTCGTTGGCAAAGCCATTCTCGGAAGAGTACTGGCACATAGGAGAGACCAGAATGCGGTGTTGCAACTCGATCTCACGCAGATGAAGAGGTTCGAATAAATGGGCCATAAGTGGATCGTTGATTGTAAATGGAGCCTTGCCGACACACGCCGACTCCCCAAAGTGCATGTCTGAACGATCTAAGGCATTTTGATGATTGAATTTTAGGGTAAAAATAAGGCAGAGTTGCTGATATTGAATAGCGCGATGGCTAATCCGCCTAAATTTAAAGAATATAAAGATGACTGGGGAACAACCGCCCGCGAAGGCTATGAAGACCGGGGCACGTTCCGTCCTCCGCGCGTGGCGCAAAAAGATCGCGGCAGTCCGTTGCTGCGTACCATCGGGGGAATCTGCATTTTCGGCGGACTCTGCTGGGGAGCTTATCTCTACACGCAGAACCGCGATCTCGTTGCCGCGTTGCAGCAAAATCATGGGCCGGTGGCCATCCTTGCCCTGGGTGTCGTCTGTTCTCTGGTTGGCAAATTTCTCCGCATTTAGACGGTCAGCAAGCCTCGCTTTTTCATTGACATAGCACAGCTCTCACAAACGACAACGAATTGTCCTTGCTGATTTTGAACAAGTTCATTTTTATCTTGACAAGCGAGCGCGTGAGCATTATTTTGAACGTGTTCAATGTCGAACGCCCGAAAACAAGGAGCTTTTATGAAGGACATCATCGTTATCAGCTACCTGATTTACATCTTCATCAGTGTGGTGCTCACCATCTGGGTGGCACGCACGCTTCACA
>DATEJX010000026.1:0-52095 GCA_035277785.1 Candidatus Angelobacter sp.
CAGATTGGCCTTGCGTCCGGTCAGCAGGTTATCAACGCAAACCACTGACCAGCCATCAGCTACGAGTGCTTCGCATAAATGAGAGCCAAGAAAGCCGGCACCGCCTGTCACCATTGCGCGCATGAGTCTGCTAAATCCCCCTGCTTAAGTTCTCGGTTTAGTCCTGTGGGCCTGCCACAACCCAACCCCTGGTGTTGCTGCATTTGTGTGGCCACCTCTCTGGGGACAGGCTATGACCATAACATGCAAATGTTTGCAACAGGGTGTGGAGGCCCCTTATTTCACTTTTGCTGCTGCCAGCCATGTCAGTCTAAGTTCTTTCATTTCATATGTCACCAGCCCGGGACCTTGGCCGTAAACGTGCACTCAATTGGGTGATTCTTGTGGGCTGGCGCGCAAGGTTCGAGCTAACGCCGGACCGAAAGGGAGAGCAGGTGATGGAGACAATTGCGGTCGTTGGTTCAGGATATGTCGGATTGGTGGCAGCCGCATGTCTGGCAGAGCTTGGACATTCGGTTGTCTGCGTGGACAATGACTTGAACCGAGTCACCACCCTCCAAGCGGGCGAAGTACCTATTCACGAGCAGTTCCTGCCGGAATTATTGGAGCGCCACCGCGGCAGACGCCTGGAGTTTTCAAGTTCGCTCCCCGACGCCGTAGCTGCAAGCTCTGTGATCTTTATCGCGGTGGGAACACCACCTAAAGACAACGGAGAAGCCGATTTGTCGTATGTGGAATCGGTTGCCCGCGAGATCGCCCAGAACCTGAACGGTTACAAAGTCATTGTCGAAAAGAGCACCGTACCCGTTTACACCAATGAGTGGATCCGGCAAGTGCTGAATCTCACGGCCGGACCGCATGCCGACTTTGATGTGGTGTCCAATCCTGAGTTCCTGCGTGAAGGCACCGCAGTTACAGATTTTCTTTATCCCGATCGTATTGTGGTTGGGGCTGACTCTGAGAGGGCTGCCACGTTGCTCAAATCCGTTTATGCCCCCATCACGAATGGCTCTTACTACGAGAAAACTGATCGAATTCCGGAACCGGACTCAGCTCTGATTCCTCCACCGCTGATTCTCACCACAGCCAAGAGCGCGGAACTGATCAAGCATGCATCGAATGCATTTCTGGCCCTGAAAATTTCATTCATCAATGCTGTGGCAAACATCTGCGAAGAAGTGGGAGCAGATGTTCAGCAGGTAGCGAAAGGCATGGGCAGTGATTCGCGCATAGGTCCGCAGTTCCTGCGCGCGGGTCTTGGATATGGCGGATCGTGCTTTCCTAAAGATGTTTCAGCATTTCGCGCCGTAGCGCGCGAATGCGGTTATGAATTTGACCTGCTCGACGAAGTCATGCGCATTAACGAAGACCAGCGCACACGGTTTCTCAAGAAAATCAGGACTGCCCTGTGGACATTGAAAGGCAAAAAGCTTGGCGTTTTGGGACTGGCATTTAAAGGGAAAACGGATGACATCCGGGAATCGCCCGCTATTGCGCTGATCCAACAGCTTCTGACCGAAGGAGCGCGCGTGACCGCGTATGATCCAGCGGCGATGGCCCGGACAAAGGAGGTATTGCAGGACAAAATCTGCTACGCAGAGAGCCTATACGACGTGGCTGCGGGCGCCGACGCCCTGTTGATCCTTACTGATTGGGAGGAGTTCGCCAAACTCGATCTCAAACACGTTCGCGAACTGCTTCGTTATCCCATCATCCTTGACGGCAGAAATCTATATTCGACGGAGACCATGCAGCAGTACGGGTTTATTTATGTGAGCGTTGGGCGGAAGCCGTTGGCATTGCGACAGCTCGCAAGGGTGGGTTGATGTGCGCTCGAAAGCTCTGAGCCAGGGATGAAACTGGAATCCGTCATTGTGAAATGATTTTCACCTCTTAGCTGCAGGGCCAAAGATTCGCATCGCAAACGAACGTAAGTAGTTGAATTCAAACGGATAGATGGCTCTTGTTTGGAAGGGAAGTTGCTATTTAGGCATGGTGCAAGAAATTGCTAATGTGAGCCGCAACTCAACTGTGGGTTCCAGGCGGAATTAAATGTATTCAGCTTTCTTCGGTCTACGACAAGAACCTTTCCGGCTCACGCCAGACCCTCGTTTTTTGCATCTGGCAGAAGCGCATCGGGAAACGCTTCGGGCCATGCTCGAGGGGGTCACTTACCGTAAGGGGCTGCAGGTGGCAGTAGGACCAATCGGGACGGGAAAAACCACGCTGCTCTACTGTCTTCAACATATCCTGCAGCATGAATCGACGCCAGAGCGCCCCATCCGTTCGGCGTTTATCGTGAACCCCACGCTCACGCCGAGTGAACTCTTCGAAATGCTGTTCGATGAGCTGGAAATTACGCACACGGCTGCTACAAAGCCCGCGCGCCTGCGAGCATTGCATGAACTTTTGCTTGATTCTCACCGGCGCAATGGAATTGTGTTGATCATCCTTGATGAAGCCCATCTTCTTTCTCCGGAGTTGCTGGAGGAAGTCCGCTTGCTGCTTAACCTGGATAATTATCCGGTGAACGTTCTGCAATTGATTCTCTGCGGCCAACCGGAACTGGTGCCGCTGCTGATGAAGCCAACCTTTGCCGCGTTGCGGGGACGCGTGGCGGTAGTTTCCAAACTGCGCACGCTCACGCTTGCAGAGACGCGCGCTTACATTGCGGAACGTCTCCATGTTGCTGGCTACCGCGGTGACATTCCATTCACGACGGCTGCAGTTGAAGAAATCTTTCAGAAGACAAGCGGAACTCCCCGGCTGATCAACCTGCTCTGCGACCGTGTTCTTACGGCCGGCTGCAAGAGGCAGCTTAGGAGGATCTCCCCGGACCTTGTTGTGGAGGCGGTGGATGGGTTAACGCTGGCTGCTGATCCGCTGGCAAATGCAGCAGATCCTGCCGCTCCAGCATTTGGATAACGAACTGGTGAGAAAGAGAAAAACGGCAATCATTTTATGAGTAGATTCTTCAATGAGACGCGCAAGGCATTGCAGCAGGAGCGCAAGGCATCCAATGGGTCGGGCACATTTAGTGTAGATCTGCAGGAGGCGATTAACGAACTGAAGAGCGGCATAGAAAACGAAGTCCACCCTGCCGCGGGCCCAACTCCGTCACAGGTAATTCCCATCTTAAGCGCCCTGGAACGGACGACGGAAGTCAGCACGCAGATTGCGGCTGCCCGCCTGGAACTGTGCCGGCGAATCCGCCTGCCCCGCGGCGATGAAAGGCTCTTCTCCACCGCGCAATACAATCGATCAATGCAGGCTGCTGTAGAAGGCTATCGGACGCTGCGCACGCGCCTGGTAAAGAGACAGACCGAAAAGGGTACTCGGTCACTGGTGATCAGCAGTGCAGCCCAGGGAGAAGGCAAATCCCTGACCAGCATGAATCTTGCTTTGTGCTATGCCAATATCCAGAACTGGCCCGTTTTGCTGGTTGACGCTGATTTGCGCACCCGTGGGCTATCAAGGCTTATGGGAGATCCTGACTCTCCAGGCCTGGCGCAGATTCTTGAGACCGGTTGCTCATATGATTCGGCCGTTCTTGCCACCGATATTCCCAATCTTTACATGCTTCCGGCCGGCGAATCAGCTTGTCCCCCACCGGAGCTATTTTCCGGGTCGCGCTGGAAGGAGTTCATTGGCTGGTGCAGTGAGGCAGTGCGGCTGGTCATTGTGGATACCCCGCCCGTGCTCGATTTGACCGACTTTGAGCTGATTACCGCAGCTTGTGAGAGCGTGCTGGTGATTGTGCGGGCCCGCACAACCAACAAGGAATCCCTCATACGTCTCAGAAACCAACTTGATTTCAGCAAGGTGGTGGGAGTGGTGGTGAACTCCGCTGAGCCCGACCATCGCGGCAATTCCTATTACTACGGATACGGCAACGCGCCTCTGAAGCCGTAGCGAGGCTGTTTCATAGGCATGACCAACTGAGCTGGGATGGTCTAATCCTCGGTTAATAGTGCTATGAGTATGAATTCGCGCTAGTGCCTCGTGTCTTCAAGGTTTCTCCTGGCACTTTGAAGGCAAATGATCGATTGCTCATTTGAATTTCACTCGGCGGTTTCTTCTACTTGGCGCCTTTGCCAATCAGAACAACTTTGGCCGTTTCTATGATGATGGTGAGATCGAACAGCACTGAAAGGTGCTTGATGTAGAAAAGGTCATATTCAAACTTTGTCTTGGCTTGCTCCATGCTGGCGCCGTAAATGTAGCGGATTTGCGCCCAGCCGGTGAGACCGGGACGAACGCTGTGACGTTGGTTAAAGAAAGGTATTTCGCGATCGAGCATCTCACAGAAGTATGGAACCTCAGGGCGGGGACCTACCAGACTCATCTCTCCGCGGAGAATGTTGATGAGCTGTGGCAGCTCATCCAGCCGGAACTTGCGGATGATGGCTCCAGTACGCGTAATGCGGGGATCGCCGTCTGTGGTCCAACTCGGCTTTTCGCTGCCGATTGCCACGCGCATGGAGCGAAACTTCAGGATTTTAAATATGCGTCCCCCGAGTCCAACTCGGTCTTGCTTGAACAGCACTGGGCTTCCGTCCTCGAGCCAAATAGCGATGGCGACCAGCGCCATCAACGGCAGCGTGAGCGTGATGAGCAGCGCAGAAACCGCGATGTCGGTAAGCCTCTTCATGGCTACCATCATATGAGATTTGTGAAAACCGTCAGACATGAACAGGGAACTCGGGCGCAATTCATCGAGTGAGACGCGGCCGGTAAGGCGCTCATAAGCCGAACGTGCGTCTTCAATGGGAAGGCCCTGCAGGCGCAGGTTTGCGAGTTCGCGGATGGGCATCACACCGCGTCGCTCAGCCAATGCGATCACCAGACGGTCAATATCTTCGCGGGCGACCAACTCTTCCACCTCAGAAACGCCGCCGATGATCCCAGGCGTGACCAGGGGCTTGCCCGGGCTGTAGTTACTCTCATCAAGAAAGCCCACAACTTTATATTGCAGCTGTGGCCGGCGCAGGATCTCTTCTGCCAGCTTAATGCCATGGCATCCGGTACCCATTACCAGCAAGCGCTCCAGAGGGCGGGCAAAAATCCGGGTCTTTTCCAGCAAAAGTCTCCAGGAAACAATGGCCACCACGGCCAGGAACGCCCCGCTCACCGCGATGCCGCGCTCCAGGCGAATGGCCGGAACAAAGTAATACAAGATTGAAAGGGCGACCAGCGAGATGCCCATTGCAGCCAGTGCGCGCACCAGTTGCAATCCACGATTGCTTACCACCCGAACTTCATAAACTTCGCTGTAATAGAGCGAAAGCTGGCAGGTGAGGGTCATCAGCATGAATCGGAGCCAATTCCCCGGGTGAGAAAGATAATCCTGTACAGTGAAAAGATGATGAAACCTTGCCACTGTGGCCAGCACTAGTGAAAGCATGAGCAGCGCGCTTTCACTGAGCGCCAGAATTAGACTCCGCCGGGGCACGTAGTGTGCACCAATTTTGATCAGTGTGCGCCCATATCCGTTGCGATGGAGCAGCTTGAACCGCTCAGGAGCTGGATATGTTGGAGCCCGCTCCGCCGTGATTTTTTCCTGTGCAAGCATCGGTTTCCCTGAGCTGATTAGGTTATTTCCGCCAGAACCTGCGCCAGCGCCTCGCTTACGTAAAGACTCTGTTCCTGAGTGAGTTCGGGGAAGATGGGCAAGGAAAGAGCTTCTTTTGAGGCCTGTTCTGTGACGGGGAAGTCACCTTCATGCAGGTTCAAGCCGGTATAAATGGGCTGCAAGTGAATGGGAGTCGGGTAGTAGACCATGGTAGTTACCCCGAGCTCGCCAAGCCGCTTCTGGACTTGATCACGATGCGGCACCCGAATGGTGTACTGGTGGAAGACATGATCGCCGAAGCCATTGCGGGCCGGTGTAATCACACCTTTGAAATCTCCCAGCAACGCATCGTAGCGCGATGCCACCTCACGTCTTTGGTTGCTCCAGGTGTCAAGATGGCGCAGCTTTACACGCAAAATGGCAGCCTGCAGTTCGTCCAAACGGCTGTTCCAGCCCTGTTCTTCGCTGAAATATTTCTTGATGCTGCCGTGGGCTCGCAATGAGACCAGGTGTCGATAGAGCTGCTCAGAGTTGGTGACAACCATTCCGCCGTCGCCATAACCACCAAGGTTTTTACTGGGGAAAAAGCTGATGCAGCCCACATCGCCAATGGAAGCAACCCGGAGCCCTTTGTAAGTGGCGCCGATTGCCTGCGCCGTATCTTCCAGGACTTGCAAATTGTGTTTGCGGGCCAGGGACATGATCGGGTCCATGTCGGCAGCCTGGCCGTAAAGGTGGACCGGAATAATCGCCCGCGTCAGCGACGTGATCTGGCGCTCAACTGATTTAGGGTCGATGTTGAAAGTGCCCGGCTGAATATCCGCAAAAACAGGTTTTGCCCCAAGAATACTCACTGCGTCCGCAGTGGCAATGAAAGTGAACGAAGGAACAATGACTTCATCTCCGGAGCCGATACCGCAGGCTTTAAGGCCGAGAATCAGGGCATCTGTGCCGGAAGCCACGCCCACAGCGTATTTGGTGCCGCAATAGGCGGCGATCTCAGCTTCCAGAGCCTTTACCTCAGGGCCAAGGATAAAGTGCTGGTTCTCCAGGACTGAATTGATTGCAGCCTGGATCTCATCCTTGATGGTCTGATACTGCGCCTTCAGATCCAGTACTGGCACCTTCATTTCACCTTGAATCGCTGTGGCTGTAGCCATGATTGCGGGAAGACCTCGCTTCAGAAGATTGCTTCTCGTCCCCGTTAACTGCACTCCGGTCTCCAAATGCCAGACGTCAGCAAGTGCTTGTAAACGAGGGGGAGACTGCAATCATGCTGCTGTGAGCAGCAGGCCGATGAAAACGCTTTCACATACTGGGACAACTTGGGAATGAAGCACATCAAAGGGCACAGAGGTCATACTGGAAATGCAAAGCATTTCACACCGTTAGACGGTCCCAGATGCTGGTTGAACATTAGCGTTGCCACCGACCCAGCAAAGGTACTACCGGATACCCGGCCAATAGCTGGTTTTTTGGAACAGAGGGGGCTAACTCAGCCCTGTGGCAGCAAAAATGCACTAGTAAAGCCGCTATGAACACTCTTGCTCCTACACAAAACATGAGCAGCGCCGACCTGCTCAAAACTAATATTGATACACGCTTCGCAAAAATCGGCATCATTGGAATGGGTTATGTAGGGCTTCCTTTGGCCCTGTTGTTCAGCGAACAGAAGTTTCGGGTTACCGGATTCGATATCGACATTGCGAAAGTTGACTCTCTGAATAGCGGCGGGTCCTACATTGTGCGCATCCCGGCCACGGAGATACAGGCAGCGCAGAAGAACGGCTTCAAAGCAACGGCAGATTTTTCCATCATCTCAGAGATGGACGTGGTCATGATCTGCGTTCCCACGCCGCTCAATGAACACCATGAGCCGGATCTGAGCTTCATTGTAAAGACAGCTGAAACCATAGCGCCCCATTTACGGCCGGCGCAGCTCATTATCCTGGAAAGCACAACCTATCCCGGTACCACGCAGGAGTTGATGATCCCGATCCTCGAAAAGAATTCGCGCGGGCTGAAGGCCTCCCGCAACGGCCACGCCGGAACCAACGAATTCTATGTTGCTTTTTCTCCTGAGCGCGAAGATCCGGGCAATGACACCGTGGCGCGACGCGACATTCCGAAGGTGATTGGCGGCGTGGGCAAGACGTCAACCGAGTTGGCCAGCGCCGTATATGGAACCATTTTCAATCGCACAGTGCCGGTTTCCGCGCCGGAAGTAGCGGAAATGACGAAGCTGCTCGAAAACATTTACCGGTGCGTGAATATCGCCCTTGTGAATGAACTCAAGCTGCTTTGCATCCGTATGGGCATCAACATCTGGGAAGTGATCCAGGCGGCCTCCACCAAGCCGTTCGGTTTCCATGCGTTTTATCCTGGCCCGGGCATTGGCGGCCATTGCATTCCTCTTGACCCGTTCTACCTTTCGTGGAAGGCCAAGGAGTACGACTTCCATACACGTTTCATCGAACTGGCCGGTGAAATTAACCTGAGCATGCCTTACCACGTGATCAACTACACGGCGGAGGCACTCAACAGACAGAAGAAGACCCTCAACGGCGCCAAAGTGCTGGTACTGGGCGTCTCTTATAAGAAAGATATTGACGACTTGCGGGAATCACCCTCGCTGACCGTGATCGAGCTGTTCCAGCAGCGCGGTGCACAGGTCTTTTACAACGATCCTTATTTCGAATATGTAGGCCGGGGACGCAAATACGACCTGCAGATGACGAATACGCCGTTAACTGACCTTCAACAGTATGACGCAGTCGTAGTCGTGACCGACCATTCAGATTACGACTACGAGAGGATCGTGAAGGAATCCAGTCTGGTGATTGACACTCGCAACGCAACGAAGGGGCTCGAAGGCGAGAACATCGTGCGCTGCTGAAGCTGGATGGGCTGAGAAACTGCGGCCCGGCAAGAATGCCGGTCATGTTGTGGAACCACACAGGCATGGCCGGCTGAATTTATTGGTTTAAAGACTGGGGAATTGTTGCGCAAACAAGCAATCGATTCTTACATGCCCAGAGCGTAAGAAGAATTTTCACTCTTTCCGGAGAAGTCATATCCAGAGACTTCCAAAGCAACGCCGAACCTTTCCTGTGAAAGCTCCCTATCAATTCGAAGCACTGTGCCGTGCGCTGTCACCAATATAGGAGCGGGAGCCATGGTGAGTTTCTCCGGGAGAATCAACAGGCAATCCAGTTCCTGCCCGGTTTCCAGACGTTCACTGCGGGTAACAAAATAAATCCCGCCGGCGCTAACGTTGCGAGTTTCGCCAAAGACCTCAAAAGAGGTATTTGGCAGCTTGACGCGCACCAGGACTTCCATAGGCAGCCGCGGCATCTTGCGACGTTCCACAGGATTCAACGGCATGTACTTTCCTCCAGCACGGCGTGATCTAACTACGACATCTATTGGCTACTCAACAGTTACTGACTTTGCCAGGTTCCTGGGCTGATCCACATCGCACCCGCGCAGCAGAGCTATGTGATAAGCCAGAAGCTGCAGAGGAACAACCTCAAGCAGCGGCAGGAGCAGTTCCGGAGCCGCGGGCACATGGATCACGTGGTCCGCCGACTCATGGATCTCATGGTCTCCTTCAACGGCGATAGCAATTACCTTTCCTGATCGGGCAGTGACCTCTTTGAGATTGGACAAGGTCTTTTCATAGCGAGTCATGGAAAGCGGGTCATTCCTGTCCCGCGTAGCGACTATGACCACCGGTAACTCATTATCAATCAGCGCATTGGGTCCGTGCTTCATTTCGCCTGCTGGGTAACCCTCCGCATGGATGTAGGAAATCTCTTTCAACTTCAGCGCCCCTTCAAGGGCAATGGGATAGTGAATTCCCCGCCCGAGGAAGAGAAAGTCTGTGGCATGGTAAAACCTGCGCGCCAAAGATTCATATTCCTGGTGGGAGCTGAGCAAAGCCTCAAGTTTATTCGGGATGACGCTCAGCTCTGCCAGATAGTCTGCAGCCTGGGCGGCTGAAATTTTGCCCCGGACACGAGCAAGATGCACGGCAAAAAGAAAGAGGGCAGTCAACTGGGCGGTAAAGGCCTTGGTGGAAGCAACTCCGATTTCAGGGCCGGCGTGGGTGTAAATATTGCCGGCGGCCTCACGCGCAATCATTGCGCCCACAACGTTGCAGATCGCCAGTGTTTTGCACCCCAGTTGCCTGGCTTCACGCTGGGCGGCTATGGTATCGGCCGTCTCCCCTGATTGCGTGATCAATACCGTAAGTTCGCGAGCACAGATGATGGGTGATCGATAGCGGAATTCACTGGCGTAGTCCACTTCAACCGGAATGCGGGCCAACGCCTCAATCATGAATTTGCCGGCCAGGGCGGCATGCCAGCTTGTGCCGCAAGCGGCAATATTGATCTTTTGAAGATTACGAAATTCTTCGGGGCTGATAGCCATTGGCTCAAGGAGGACCTCGCCGGAGTCGACGTTGACGCGGCCGCGAGTGGTATCGCGGATGGCTCGAGGCTGCTCATGAATCTCCTTCAGCATGAAATGCCGGAACCCGCCTTTTTCCGCCATTACCGGGTCCCAGCTTACGTGCTGGACCTCCCGGGTGAGAGGCCGGTTTTCCAGGTCTGTAATTACGACCTGATCTGGTGTGATCACGGCAACATCGCCATCCTCAAGGAAGAAGAGATCACGGGTATGCTTCAGGATCGGCGGCAGATCGGAGGCAATAAAGTATTCGTTCTTACCCAGTCCAATCACCGCCGGCGGGCCGTTGCGGGCCGCGACGATCTTTTGTGGTTCGTCCGAAGAAATGGCAGCCATGGCAAATACACCATTGATCTCTTTTATGGCAGAGCGAACCGCCTCTTCCAGGCTCGGTTTGGGCCCGTGTACACGGTGGTAGAGATGCTTTTCGATCAGATGCGCCAGCACTTCGGTGTCTGTCTGAGTACGGAAAACGTGCCCCTGGCTGATGAGCTTCTTTTTGAGCGGCAGATAATTTTCAATGATCCCGTTGTGGACCACCACAATTCGGGCACTGCAATCGGTATGAGGATGGGCGTTTTCCTCCGTGGGTGAACCGTGTGTAGCCCAGCGCGTGTGACCGATTCCATACGTGCCGTCAAGGGGCTTGAGGCGGACAAGGTTTTCCAAATTGCAAAGCTTGCCTTCCGCGCGACGGACCTGCAGGCCGGTGCCGATTCCGGCTACCGCGATACCAGCCGAATCATATCCGCGGTATTCCAGGCGCCGCAGGCCTTCAAGAATTACGGGAACAACCTGCTTGTTGCCGACATATCCAACAATTCCGCACATAGATTGCCCTCAGGAGTGGTTAATGAGCCTGTTGGAGTGGGTAGGCCTGCCCGGTTGGAATTTGTTGCACGAGGGTTGCCACCCTCCGGACTAGCCTGCATGTGGTTCATTTTGCGTGGTTAATTGATTTAGAAACCTGGCAACGTACCACGCTGGACACCGCTGTCGCCAGGGATATTCGGGGTGCAAAGCTAATCGGCGAGAAAAACAGATGAATTTGCTCAATTTTAATGAGAATGGGCAGGCTTTATCATTCAATGAAGAAGGAATCCCTTAACCCTCCATATGCAATGGTTTTCGCAGACAAGCGATGCTTGCGTCGGGGGTTCGTTGCCCGTTCCGTTCCACCCGCTTACAATATCTCTCACGCAAATATTTTCAGGTTCATGCGTTCATAAAGCGCAGGCTACAAGCGGAGAGGTAATGATTTCAACCCGAAAGGCCCTTTGGCTGTTGCTGGCTACAGCCGTTCTTATCGTGCTGGTTACCGGCTGCAATGACACACTTCGGCAGTTCATCACGCCGGTACCCGCGCCCGGAGGCGATCCCGGCGCGCTCTCCCATGCCATCGTGCTTTCCACCAACCCAGCCACACCTACGGCCAGTAACCCGGCCCTGGGCAGCGATCTCCACATTGACGTTTCCGGAGACAGCGTGGTCGGCGTGGTTCCTGTGGGACCTTTGCCCAAGTTTCTGGGTAAGACGACGAATAAGGTCTTTGTGCTGAACGGTGATGGTACTGTTACCTCTTATCTCGCTTTACTGCCGCAAAGCACACCTATAAGCACCGTGACATTGCCCCCAGGGACCGTGGCTCAGGGGGGTGGCTTCAGCAATTCAGGCAATTTTTATGTGGTCAACAGCGGTACTGCTCCACCGAGTCCTTCCAGTTCGAACAATGTCGGGGTGATCTCGGCCTCGGTCAGCGCCATTACCGCAACCATTCCCGTGGGTACCAACCCGGTGGCTGTGGCGGGAAATAATGCCAATAATAAGATCTATGTGGTGAACCAGGGGAGCGGTAACGCAACCGGCAATGTGACCGTAGTCTCCACAATTGATAACTTTGTGATTGGCAATATTCAGGTGGGAACATCTCCTGTATGGGGCGTCATGGCTCCTGATGGCGTTCACGTTTTCATCGTGAACCAGGGCAGCAATGACGTGAGCGTGATCGATACGCTTTTGGATCAGGTGATTGCTACCATTCCTGTGGGAACATCGCCCAATTATGCGGTGTTTGAGCCGACCAATCAGCGACTCTATGTCTCCAATACCGGCAGTCCGACAATCAGCGTGATCAAAGCGAACGGTATCGACTTGGCCCAGGGCATTCTACCCACCAAGATTGCTGAGATTCCCATCCCTGCGGCCGCGGATTCCATCGCGGCGCTGGCTGATGGGTCTCGTGCCTACGCTGCCATGGGCGGATGTCCCGCGGGCACAAATCACACCACCATCATCGCAAATCTTCCCAGTTGCACAGGCAATCAGGTTGCGGTAATTGATACCCAGGCGCTCGCGCTGAGAAAGGTCCTTACGGTTGGGTTAGGAGCAGTTTCGATTGATGCTGCAAATAATTCTTCCCGGGTCTATGTGATCAGCGCGAATGACATCACTACGATCACTTCGAACGTGCCAAGTCCTCAGCCGTCGCGGACCTTTGCAACTCCTTCAGTCTCCATCATCAATACAGCGTCAGACACGGTACTTCGGCAGACCGTCGATCCTTCCATCACCAGTCTGGTGCCTACGTTCCACGTACCTCAACAGGACCCCGCGTGCGTTCCGACCATTGACTCGAGTTTCAATACGAAGGTCCCGTTGCCTTGTCCGGAACAGGCCCCGTTTGTTGTGAGAATAGTGCCGTAAACGGGCAGCATCGCGCTCGGAGCGCCAGCCTGCGGACTTTGGCGGCCCTGTGAGGCCGCCTCACTGACTCGTCGTCTGCGAGTCTAAAATAAGCTGCAGACCCAGCCATGTCCCTCCACATCGGCACCGCCGGATTTTCTTACAAAGACTGGGAAGGCATTGTCTATCCTGCCGATTTAAAGAAGAAGAAAATCCATCCGCTTGAACACCTGGCGCAGTTTCTGGATGTCTGCGAGATCAATACAAGCTTTTACGGACACATTCGTCCCAACATCGGCCGCGAATGGTGCCGCAAGACAGGCGCCGTGAATCCTCGTTTTGTATTCAGTGCCAAGCTGTATCAGGGATTTACACATTTTCCGCGGGGAACCAAAGTGCCTTCACCATTCCAGTTGACAGTTGATCCCAAAGAAGAAAAGCTGGCGCGTGAAGGTCTGGACTCGATTGCCTCCGAAGGCAAACTCGCCGCTGTCCTGATGCAGTTTCCTATCTCTTTCAAAAATGCTGACGATACTCGCGACTATCTATTCAATCTTATTTCCCGGTTCCGCGAGTATTCTCTGGTCCTCGAAATCCGCCACTCCAGCTGGAACGATCCTGATCTGCTGTCCCGGCTGGCTGAGCAGGGTGTTGGTTTCTGCAACATTGACCAGCCACGGTTGGGCGCATCTCTGCGAGGTACGGAACACGTGACTTCGCCCGTGGGATATGTGCGCCTGCATGGGCGGAACTACAAAGAGTGGTTCCAGGCGGACAATCGGAATGATCGCTACAACTACCTCTATAAGCCAGCAGAGCTCAAGCCCTGGGCGGAAAAGATCCGCCACGTGGCCGAACAATCGGTAAAGACGCTGGCCATTACCAACAATCATTACAAAGGCCAGGCAGCCGTGAATGCTCTGGAATTGAAAAGCATGCTCTCAGGCGCCAAAGTGAAGGCTCCAGACACACTTGTGAAGGTCTACCAGGATTTGAAGGATTTTGTGCAGTAGACGGATTGACCACTCGCTCGCTCCTTTCCTCCGTGCCGAATCATCGCCTTTTTTGATCGCTGGCGTTTTGAGGCGATTTTGCTGATTCTTTCGCGCTTCTCATGGACTATTTTTACCATTTTTAAAAATGGGAAAACGCCTGATTACCTAAGTTCCGCCTGCGCATTGGTCAGCTTCCCGGCGGAAAGCATCTTCATCCTGTGTTCATGGAGCATCAAAATAAGGCAGGTGAAGTTATGGCAGATGCTGGATTCGTAATTGCGGCCGCACTGCGAAAATTCACGGAAGACCTGCGCCTTCTGGAACGACAGCTTCAGACGGCGCCGCTGACAGATCTGGCTGCGCTGCACGAATTCCGGCAGGCGCTGGACGAGATGCGTATGACCGCCTGGACGGTAACAGAGCTGCACATCGTCCAAAGCGATAAAAAAGAAGCTCTGGCATCATTTCTCGCCGCTGAGCGCATTCGGCGCTTTGCACAGATCATTCGCGACCTCTGCCGCGATCTGGAAGATCAGCAATTAACGTGGGGAAGCGGGGGCATTCAGACGCTGTTTGATTCTGTGGCGGTGCTGCATTCCCGGCTGGAGATGCTGGTGGAACAGCATCGCGCGCATTTCCGCGATTTGAAAGATGAGCAGGGCTGAGCCGCGGCCGGTCCAGCTGCAAGCAAGAACCCGCAATGGCAGCAGCGATTAACCGCGGTCGGCCTTCCGCCTACTGTTGTAGCGCATGGCCACATTCATGAAAACCTGGCTGCCGGCGCTATCAAAACACATCACCAGCGCCTCCTGTTCTTCATTGCTCTTCTCTCCCTGCAATTCAGAGTGGACGACGGGCGGGTTGATCTTAAACTGAAAACCCTGATCATTCAGCGTAGTAATTGCGCTGCCAATGACCATGTTGGCCAGTTCGCAAACCGTTTCGCGAGCCACCTCTTCGCTGGCCGGCATGGGCGCGCCTGCCAGATGGCTGGCAACTTTCGCTGCTGTTGCCGGGTCCATGTCAAAGATAATCCGGCCTTCAATGTCACCCTTGATGGTGACCAGGGACGCTACTCCCTTGCGGCGGTAGGCCTCTTCTTCCATGGTGAGGTCACCAATGCTGGTAGGGGTTTGCAGCGTTTCTGCCAGTACCGCATCCGCGGCATTAATAAATGGCTGAATCAGCTCTAGTTTCATCGCGGATTAATTCTCCTGCATGGCCGCTGCTGTGATGACAGCGTCATCGCCCATGACGTACTTGATCACTTCGTACAGGATCTCCGGCTTGACGGGCTTCTGTACAAAATGCCGGGCACCCTTCTGCAGGGCAGCCACTATGTTCTCCTGATAGCCGACCGAGGACACCATGACCACGCGAGCTTCCGGATGCGATCTTACGATCCGCTCGGCCGCTTCAATGCCTTCCATCTGCGGCATGGTGATGTCCATCAGAACCATGTCGGGAGAAATTCTCTCGTACTCCGTAATGGCAGTGCAGCCATCTCCGGCTTCGCCGACAATCTGTCCGCCAAAGCTCTCCACCATTTTGGCGACGTTCTTGCGCGCAAACACCGAGTCATCTACCACCAGGTAACGAATGGGTTTGCCGTCTTTGCGAAACAAAAAAGGAAAATGTTCCATACTTCTCTCCTTACAACTGCAAGTGGACTTTTTCTTCCTTTGCAATCCGTTCCGGACTGCAGTGGTTAACCAGCGCGTTGGCCAGCAATTCCAGCGGGACAACACGAAGTGCAAAACCTCTCTCAATGGCTGCCTTTGGCATGCCGAACACCACGCAGCTTTCCTCTGTCTGCGCGATCGTCAATCCTCCAGCGTGCTTGATCAATCCCATGCCGGCGGCGCCGTCATCGCCCATTCCTGTCATCAGCACGCCGATAGCGCGGTGGCCAAATTCCGCCGCGACTGACCGAAACAGCACATCCACGGAGGGCCGGTGCCCATTGACTCGATCCTCGTCGGACAACACGACGGTGCTGGCCAAGGGCATGCGCCGGAGCTTGACATGTCTGTCTCCCGGGCAGATCAGGGCCCGGCCGGCGATTAGCAGATCGCCGGACTGGGCTTCCTTCACATCAATCGCACAGCACTCATTCAGCCTGCGGGAGAACATTTCCGTGAATCCCTCGGGCATATGCTGCACGATTACGATCGATCCGGGAAAATCGCCCGGCAATTGCGAAAGCAGGTACTGAAGGGCATAGGGTCCGCCCGTGGAAACGCCGATCGCAACAATCCTGGTAGGCTCCTTGCGTGAGCGCACCGCCGGCTTGTTGGGCTTGGGACGCTCTGTAAGAGCCGGACGGGCGGCATTCTTGGCCTTGGTTTTTGAGGCGATCTTGATCTTCTTGATGAGATCTTCCGCAATCTCATCCATATGGGCTGAAGCGGCGTCGCGCGGCTTGGCTACAAAATCCAGCGCTCCAAGCGCCAGAGCCTTGAATGTTGCAGTAGCGCCTTCTGTGCTTAAAGCGCTCACAATAATCACCGGGACGCGGTATTTTCTTGTGATCTGGCGCAGCGTTTCCATCCCGTCCATCCGGGGCATCTCCAGATCCAGTGTCACCACATCAGGTCGAAGATCTTCAATCTTGCGCAGGCCAAAAGCGCCATCCATGGCCGTGCCCACTACTTCAATGGTCTTGTCACGTTCAAGGATCTGTGGAATCAACTTGCGCATCAGCGCAGAATCATCCACCACCAGAACTTTGATTCTGTCACTCACGCTGTGGCCCCCATACTCATCTGCATTCGTCCTGCGCGCGAAATTACGGCAGAAATGTTCAGGATCAGGACGACCGTCCCGTCACCCAGGATGGAAGCACCGCTCACCAGGTCGGTCGCGACCAGATAGTCATCCAGTGCTTTGATTACCAGCTCTTCTTCGCCTACCATCTGGTCCACCACCAGCCCGAATTTCCTGTCTGAAAGTGAAACTACAACCACAAACATGTTTTTCCTGCTTGCAGACTGCGGGCCCAGAGCGCGCAAGTGAACCAGCGTCAGGATCTCATCCCTTAGCCGGATCACGTCATGTCCCTCAACGCGATGCACTTCGCCCTGGGATGCCCTCGTGATTTCCACAACCGAAGCCAGCGGCACGGCATACATGCGCTCACCCACGCGGAAAAGCAGGGCCTTGATGATGGCGAGCGTCAGCGGCACGCGCAGATAAAATGTTGTTCCCTTCGCTTCTTCCGTCTTGATGCTGATGGTTCCTTTAAGGCGATCAAGGACGGTCTTGACTACATCCATGCCTACGCCGCGGCCGGAGATGGAAGTTACCTGGTCGGCAGTACTTAATCCCGGGTGGAAGATCAGGTCCAGCGCCGATTGCTCGGTCATTTCCCCGGCTTCCGATTGTGTGATAATGCCTTTCTCGATTGCCTTTGCCACCAGCCGGTCGCGGTCAATGCCACGGCCGTCGTCCGCTACTTCAATCACAATCTGGTTGCCCTGATGATAGGCGGCAAGGCGGACTGTCCCCTGTGATCCCTTTCCGGCCTGCAGGCGCTCCTCCGGCAATTCGATTCCATGATCTACTGAGTTGCGCGCGAGATGCGCCAGCGGTTCAGCCAGCATGTCGAGGATACTTTTATCAAGATCGGTATCCTGACCGGTGATGACCAGGTTCACATCTTTGCCGCAGGACTTGGCCACGTCTCTTACCACGCGCGGAAAGCGCCGGAACAGATGCTCCACCGGCACCATGCGGATTTTCATGACCGACTTCTGCAGGTCATTCAACACACGCGCCTGGAATGCCATGGCATCAGCAAACCGCATTTTCAGCGGATCTTTTGGGAAACGCTTGTCAAACTCAGCCACGGTCTGGTGCAGCATGCTCTTGGCAATGATTAGCTCGCCTACGAGGTTCAGCACTGCATCAATCCGTTCCGCATCGACGCGCAGAAGATTTTCGATTTGCGAGAAGTTTGCTGCCGGCTGCTCCAATGTGGCAGCTGCTGGTGCGCTTGCCGAGACCGTTTCCTCTGCAATCACTTCGGGTGTTGTCTCTTCCTCTACTGTGGCCGTGACGTGCTCAACGATGTCGTGGACCTCTTCGGCGTCTTGTCTCTTTGAAGGCTCTTCCAGGAGCAGCTCGCGAACCACCGAAGGAATCCGGCACTTTTTCTCTACCCATTGGCGCGGCTTAGTCGTGGCAATCAGTGCTTCCACCACATCCACGTCATGTGCCTGCGTGTCACTCTGCTCAGGAACAATGGCCAGCAGCTGTCCGCATTCCAGGAGCACATTACGAACGAGCTGTAAAGCTGCCGCGCGCATTGGGCACTGAGGATCGATGCTGAAGGCCACGTTGTAAACGGTTTCACCGCGTTCGCGTGCGGCCTCCATGGTCAGCTCTTCATATTCACTCCATACGAAGCGCGCTTGAAGTTTGTAGGGAACGCTTGTGGCAGGCTTGAGTGTGAGCGCCTCAATCTGGTCCCGCAATTCATCGCCGGCCGGCAACTGCATGTTGCCGCGATACGCTGAGATCATTGAGCTGAACGTGTCCGCCGCCATCAAGACCACGTCAGCCAGAGATGACTTGGCGATGGCTGCCACCTCGGGGGTCAGGGCGTCTTCCAGCAGGTGTGCCAGTTCGCTCAGCTCCTGGAAACCGCACGCGGCTGAGTCGCCTTTTAATGTGTGCACAATGCGGCGCACCTGACGCAGGGTTTCCGCGTCCTCCGGATGCTTCTCGAGTTCCAGGCCGTCTTCATTGAGCGTCTGCAGAAGTTCTGTGGCGCTCTCAAAGAACAGCTCGCGCATTTCTGCCGCGCGTTCATCCGAGAAGAAGTTCAACTGGCCACCTCAATCCTCTGGTATGCAGTACCGTTGTTCTGGTGGATCATGCGATACCTGTCGGAAAGCCCGAAGAGGCTCTCCGCGTGGCCGATGAACAGATATCCCTCTGGATTCAGGCAGCGATAGAACTTGTCTACAAGTCGCTTCTGTTCCGCCTCGTCGAAATAGATCATGACGTTACGGCAGAAGATGACATCGTTGCGTTGCGGCAGGAATTCAGTTTTCAAATTGTGAAAATCAAAATGAACCAGCTCTTTGAGCGCCCTCTTCACTGTGTAGCGCTCACCCGTTTTATCGAAATAACGTAGCCGGAACGCATAGTCCACAGACTCCATTTGTGTTTCCGAGTAGACTGCCTCCTGGGCTGCACGCAGCACGCTGTAATTGATGTCTGAAGCCAGGATCTCTACCTTCCAGGGCGGTGGAATCAGGGGCTTGGGAACCGGCATTTCAAAGGGCAGGGGATTTCGGAGATAGTAATACGCCAGAGCATCACAAACCATCATCGCCATGGTGTACGGTTCCTGGCCAGTGGAACAGCCTGCGCTCCACATGCGGATGGCCCAGTCGCGACGCGCCTGTTTGCGGTGCAGCAAGTCCTCAAGAATGTTCTTTTGAAAAAGATCCAGCTGCGGTTTGTTTCGGAAGAAGCTGGTTTCATTGACTGTGAGGTTTTCTACCAGCGCCGCCAGTTCGGCTCTTCCGCCGTGGCTGGTCAAGAGCCTGTAATATCCGTAGAAGCTGTCAAGACTGCAGGCTTTCAGCCGGCGCTGCAAACGGTCCTGCAAAAAATGCGCGCGGCGCTCGTCAAAATACATTCCGCATTCCTGGTAGACCAGGGTCTGCAGCAGTTTGTATTCTGCGTCTGTAATTTGTATTGGTACTGTCGGTGTGCCCATGGTTCCCCGTAAATCCGTTGCTGGTTCCTGCTTTTCCGGGCTTCCAATCAACCCGGGTTCAGCGTGAAGCTTTAGAGCGTGAAGCTTTAGAGCGTGAAGCTCTGCGGCTCCGCCACCGGGCTTTGCATCTCACTCAGCTCGACCAGACGGCGCAACTCGCCTTTCTGCAGCACTTTGGTCAAATCAATCAAAATGATCAGCCTTCCCTTAAGTTTTCCCAGACCGGTAACATAATTCACATCTTTCTCGTCAAAGACAGGCGGTGGAGGTTCAACTTCTGTTTCCGGCAGCTTCAGGACCTCTGATGCCGCATCCACAATCAGGCCAACCAGCTTGCTCTCTACCTCGGTGACGAGGATGCGATTCTTCTTGTGGCGAACGATCTCCTTTTCGCCGAAGCGCTTTCTCAGATCGATCACAGAAACGATTTTTCCCCTGAGATTGATCACGCCCTCCACGTAGTCCGGCGAATCCGGCACGGCAGTGATCTCTGGAACACGGACAATCTCATGCACTAGTCCGATGGGGACGGCGAAGGTCTCGGCTCCAATGCGGAATCCCACGACATGTAGTTCGCGTGCCATGCTGTCTCCGGCTAGTTGTAGTCACCTGCGATGGCGTACTCAGGTTCATGAACGTGGTGCCGGTGGTGATCGTTTGTGGGCTTCGCACCGTTGCGGCCGTTTCCGTTTGCCGCTGCTTCCAGAATGAAGCGGTCCATGGTTTCCAGCATCATGCGGGACATTTTGGACATCTGCTCAGCCGAGGCAGCCAGTTCCGTGGATCCCGAAGATGACCGCTGCACCAGTTCGCGCATTTTTTCCATCGCGCGCACAACGGCCTGGGCTCCGGAGGCTTGTTCTTCTACAGAGGAGTTGATCTCATGGGTGATTTCGTTCAGCCGCGTGGTAGCTTTGGCAATCTGTGCTGATCCATGCGATTGCTCGTTTGTGGCCGCCCCAATCTCCTGGGCGAACTTATACACCTCCGCCACCACGCTTGAGATTTTCTTGAGCGCGCTGCTCAAATCGCCGCCCAGAGAAATTCCTTCATTCACAATGTTGGTGCTCTTCTCCATGTTGTCCACGGCCTTGCGGGCCTCTTTCTGGATGTTCTGGATCAAGTCCGAAATTTCTCTGGTGGATTGGGCTGATTTCTCGGCCAGTTTCCGAACCTCGTCGGCAACCACGGCGAATCCAAGTCCGTGTTCGCCGGCGCGAGCAGCTTCAATTGCGGCGTTCAAGGCCAACAGGTTGGTCTGTTCCGCCAAATCGTCGATGACCTCAATGATTTTCCCGATATCGTCGGCGCGCTGGCCCAGTGCGGAGATGATGTCTGAGGAAGAATTGATGGCCAGATTGATGCGGCTGAGCCCATCAGTGGCCTTTTCCATTGTGTTGATGCCACTGTGGACTTCATCGCGGGAACGTTGGGAAATATCGAGCAGGACCTTTGCGGTGTCGGCGACCCTCTGGATCGAGGCCACCATCTGGTCAATGGAGGCTGAGGTCTCGCTTACGTTGGAGGCTTGCATCTGCGTGCTCTTCACCATGTTCTGCACGTTGATGCTCATTTCGTGCATCGTGCTGGTGACTTCATCAATTGCAGAAGCCGCCTGCACGCTGATCTTGGCTGATTCGTCAGACGCGCTGGCTACCTGATTGGATCCGCTAGCCACCTGCGCTGCGCTGTCGCGAACATTCTTCACCAGATTACGGAGTCCATACGTCATCTCGCGAAAGGCCTGGCCGAGGGTGTCCCGGCCGGAGCGAGGATTAATTTGCACGGAGAGGTCACCACCGGCAATGGACTCTGAGAGCCCTGCCATCTCCCGCAGATACATCACCATTTTTTCAAATGCGGCAGCGAGCTGTGCGGCTTCGTCTTCGCCGCGGATTTCCAGTTTGGAATCGAGGTCACCGGTGTTTGCTATCTGGCCCGTGACCGCGATCAGCTGGTTTAACGGATTAGTGACGGCCTTGGACGCTTTCCAGGCAATGAAGCTACCTACCAGCAGCATGAGTACCAGTCCGCCGGAGGTAATCACCACGATGATTGTGCCCGCTGCAGTATCAGATTTGTTGGCGTTCTCAACCGCAGCGGTCATGATCGCATCAAGAGCGTGCAGAGGCTCCTCTTCCTTTTTTTGTTCTGAACCGGGGTTGTGCTGCAGATAGTCAATGGAAAGCTCCGCCATAGTGGAGCTGCCCGCATCCACTTGCCGCCGCTTGTCGACCAGCGGGTTGGCGAAGTTGGTGGCCCAGTCTCGTTCAATGTCCCTCACCTGTTGCAGCAGTTCATTGAAACGCTGCTTGTCCTCCGGGTTCAGGTAGGCTGTGGTTTCTTGCGTTTTGTTGATCAGTTGTTCGACGTCAGCCAGGCCTTTAAACAAGGCGTCCGATTCGCGGGTGTCACCATTGAGCAGAAAGTTGCGCAGGTGAAGGCGATTGTCACGGATGGCGCGGTCCATTTCCGCCCTCTGCTGCTGCATAGCGATGGCCTGTCTGTACGTCTGGCCAGTGTTCCGGGCGTGCCAGACCGCCCAGATGTCGCCGATGAAGCAGATAATGACAATGCAGAAAATTGCTCCAAAGCCTCCGTATAACTTCCCGCTGATGGTTTTTCCAAGTTTCATTGTTTCTCGCCTCCACGTCGCTGCCCCGCGGCAGGAGCGTGTTAACCTTTGGGGCGGTTCTTACCGACCTTGTCAGGCTTGTTGCCTTATCGCGCTTTGTACACGGCTGTAAACCTCCGGTGACGCGCAGGGCAATCCCCGCTGAGAGAAAGTGCAATGCCGCTGCCATGTACTCGCAGGCATAGTACCTTCGTACTATCCACCTGGTAAGTTGTTGAAAAATTGATAGATTACTGAAGACGTGGTGCATTGCTCCTGCGCGATCATTGATAAGCGGATGCGGTGATTACGTCTCAAATCCTCTGGAACAGCAGGGTTTGCGTCTCAGCATGAGACGGCTAAGGTTTGTCCTCTGAATTCCTGCCTTAGATTTTGCTTATTGACTCAAAATGAGATTCCAGAGTACCTTCACGCCATACCGCAAGTGAAACCGACCCGGAAATCCGTAGCCAGACGCCCTCGTGTGCAGGGCAAGGCCTCTGATCCCATGGAAAGGACGCTGGAGGCTTGTACCCAGCTGGCACACATGAAGGGAAATCCCGCTGCAGTCCGCGAGTACCTCGCCGAAACCGCGCGCAAGCTTTTTGCTCCGGCTCTGGCGGGAATTCTGTTAAGGGATGGACAGACCTACGCTGTGGAAACTCTGTCCAGCCCCGGGAAGGACGGCCCGGACAAAACTGTCCTGCTCACCCACGCCACTTCCTTCGTATCGCAAGCAGTTGAGCAAAACCGGCTGCTGATTTTTCATTTTTCCTACGAGGAGAGGGGCAGGGAACGGACTTGCCAGGGCCTGGCGCTTCCGCTGGTCACCACACAATGTGCGGCCGCATTGGTTCTGGTCAGGCGAACAGTTTTTTCTCCCGGTGAACTCTCCGCCTTCACCTTGCTGGGCAACACGGCACGGATCATGCTCGACAACATCGAGCTCTCGGCGCTGCAGGCGGGGCGGCACAATGAGATCGATCATCTGCTGCATTTGTACTCTGATCTCGGCGATGCCGCGCGCCTTGACAGATTCCTGGATACCTTTGTGCTGCGCGTCGCCGGCATGATGCAGGTTGAACGTGTATTTATCGCGGCGGTGGAGCCCGGTGGATGTCTGCTGCGCTGGGGAGCCACCAACGGCAAGGCCGAACACCCTGGGCTGGATGTTTCCGCCCTTGCGCGCCGGGTGCTTGAAACACGCCAGGAGTTTGCTGCCGACGATCTTTTCCGCCTACCCGTGCCGGAGAAGGGACAGCTGCTTCAATGGGACGCCAAAGCGCGGCAATATCTCGCGATTCCCTTGCTCGCCAGTGATGGTGCGCCATTAGGGATGCTGGGCCTGCTGAACAAGGCTGACGCAACGCCAATTACTCGTGACGATATACGGCGAGCTCGCGTATTCGCCACTGGAGCCGCCCTGGCTCTTGAATTGGCGCGCAATTTGAAGTTTTCTGATCACAACAAAAAACGGGCTGAAGACCTGATGGAGATGGCGCTGGATCTGGGCTCGGTCCTTCGACTGCCGGAGTTCGTGAAGAATTTCACTGAGCGGGTTGCTGCCATCATCGGCGCAAAGAGTGGAATCCTGGCTTTGGCCCAGAGCAGCTCCGTGGAAAGCGTCGGTTTTTTTGGCGATAAGCCGGAGCGAGATGTTCTGCGCCGCCTCAACCATGCGCTTTCAGCATTTGGTGCGCATCATCCGGATGTCAAAATCACCGGCAATGGCGTCCCCTTGCTCGGGCACGAACTCACCGCGGCTCTCGGATGGCAAAACGTTACTCTGGTGCGCCTGGAAGGCGCTGATACTGATCTGCTGGGCGTTTTGGCGCTGGTGGACGTAAGCCAGGAGCTTCTTCCCACGGACATCAATCTGCTGCAGGCCCTGATTGTGCATGGCTCGGTCGCGCTCGAAAATTCGCGGCTGTTTACGCGGATCGCCCAATCCAGCCGGCAGTGGCTGGAGATCTTTGATTCCATTTCTGATTTCATCGTGGTTCACGATGAACGCCATCAGGTGCTCAAGGTGAACCGCTCATTGGCAGATTTCATTGGTGTGAGGCCGGCGGAGTTGATCGGGCTCAGCATGCGGGCCCTGACGCCCGTAACTTCGGATTCTCCCGAGCCCTGCCCCTTTTGCCGCGAGCAGGATGCGTCTGACGAGTACCTGCACCCGGTACTGGAGCGTAGCTACCTGGTTTCCACTTCACGGATGAACGGCGCGCTGGATGAAGGGCTGCAGACCGTCCACGTGCTCAAGGACATTACTGATCGCCGTGAAGCCGAGCGCCGCTACCGCGAACTGTTTGACAATGTGCAGGAAGGCGTCTTCTTCTCCTCTCCAGAGGGCCACTTCATTGAAGTCAATGACGCGCTGGTGCGCATGCTTGGCTATCAGTACCGCGAAGAGGTGTTGAGACTGAGCCTCAACACTGAGGTTTATGTTTCCGCGGAGCAACGTGACGAAATCCTGCGGCGGCTCGAAGAGGAAGGCAGCGTTCGCAACTTCGAGATCACTCTGCGGCGCCGTGACGGCTCTATTATCCACGCACTTGAAAATGCGTTTGTGGTGCGCGATGGCCAGGACCGGATTCTGCAGTACCGCGGCGTGCTGCTGGATATTACGGAAGTCAAGAATTTCCAGGCGCAACTCCAGCGCGAGCGGGATTTCAGCAGCAAGATCCTGAACAATACCCAGACCATGATCATGGTGGCGGATACTGCCGGGTTGATCAGCTACGCCAACCGACGCTGTTATGAAAGCGGAAATTTTCAACAGCATGAGCTGGTTGGGCACAGGCTGGATGGCATCATCTCACCATCACACCAGCAGGTTTTTCGCGAAGGATTTGAGACCGCATTGCATGGAATGCAGGTGGATAACCTGGAATTGATGATCATGCGCGGCAACGGCTCTCAGGGAAAATTCTCAGTGAATTTGAGTCCGATGAGAGATGAAGCTTCTGACGTCAACAGTGTCGTCGTTCTGATGACCGATATCACTGATGCCTCCATGATCCAGGCCAAGCTGATGCACACGGAAAAGATGGCAGCCGTCGGGCAGCTTGTCTCCGGTGTGGCGCATGAAGTGAACAATCCGCTCACGGCCATCATGGGATTCTCCGATCTGCTGATGGAGAACCCTGAAGTTCCAGGCAGCGCGCGGAAGGATCTCCAGGTGATTCTGGAAGAGGCACAGCGGACCAAGGAAATTGTTCAGAACCTGCTCAGCTTCGCCCGCCAGCGTCCGCCGCAGCGTCAGCGGCTCCAACTCAACGACATCCTGCGCAAGACGATTGCATTGCGCGCTTATGACTTCTCCAATCACGGGGTCCAGATCGTCGAGAATTTTGACGAAAACCTGCCTGCTCTCATCGGCGATTCGCATCAGTTGCAGCAGGTTTTTCTCAACATCCTCAACAACGCCTATGACGCGGTCCATTCCACAGAGCGGCCTGGCGTCATTGAGATTGACACCATTCATGACGGCGGCTGGGTTGAGGTTCTCTTCCGCGACAACGGCGAAGGCATTCGTCATCCTGAGCGCATTTTTGATCCGTTCTTTACCACCAAGGAAGTGGGGCAGGGAACAGGTCTGGGGTTGAGCATCTGTTACGGCATTGTGCGTGAGCATGAAGGTGAGATTCTGTGCGCCAACAATCAGGACATGCCCGGAGCCACTTTCAGTGTTCGGCTGCCGGTCCGGACAAGGCCAGACCTCAAGGTGATGACCAGTGTTAGCGGAGCGCGCCAATGACACAGAGCGCCACCGGCGTGGTGATGCAGCCGCTGCTTCTGATTGAGGACGAGCGCTCCGTCATGGACTTCATGCGAATGGCTCTGGAGAGGAACGGATATTCCTGCACTGCTGCTAATTCGGCGGCGGACGGCATTCGGCTCTTGGAGGATCAGCGAAACCATTTTGGCGGGATCATCTCCGATATGCGTACGCCTGGCGGTGCAAGCGGCGCTGATGTGCACGAGTGGATCGTTGCCCATCGCCCTGAGCTGGAAAGCAGGCTGATCTTCATCACCGGCGATACGGTGAATGAAGACACCATGAAGGCACTGGTTCGTACCGGCGTTCCCTACATTGAAAAGCCCTTTCGTGTGCAGGAACTCATCGCCACAGTAGAACGGCTCTTTGGCAAGCCAAAGCAAAAATGACTGACGACCTGAAAATCCGGTTCCTGATCGTTGACGATCACCAGAGCATTCGCAAGCTTTGCATGACCGTAGGCACGGGGCTGGGATTTGAATGCCATGAGGCCGAAAGCGCCGAGGCCGCCCTCGCGTGCCTGGAAACGGCTGCGCCGGATATCGTGCTGTGTGACCTCATGATGCCCAACATGACCGGGCTTGAGTTTCTTCCCCGGTTAAAAGAATTGTTCCCACGTTGTGAAGTCGCCATCATGACGGGGCATGGCTCCATTGAAACGGCTGTGCAGGCCATGAGGCTTGGCGCCTATGACTACATCACCAAGCCGTTTCGTGTCGAAGAATTAAAGCTGTTGCTCCAGCGCATGCAGGAGAAGGTAAGCCTTGTAGCCGAGAATCAGTTCCTGCGAGACCGCGTGGCCGCGGAAATGGAACTTCACGGCATCGTTGGCTCGTCCTCCAAAATCCAGGACGTTTTGCGCATGGTAGCCCGTCTGAAGGACACACGCACGCCCGTACTGATCACGGGCGAGAGCGGCACCGGAAAAGAGCTGGTTGCCCGCGCCATCCACTATCGCGGCTCTTATGCCAAGCGGCCGTTTGTTGCCGTTGACTGCGGATCGCTGGTTCCTACGCTGATCGAAAGCGAACTGTTCGGCTACGAAAAGGGCGCTTTCACAGGCGCTATGAGGTCCAAGGAAGGCCTGTTTCAGACGGCCAATGGTGGAACCATTCTTCTCGACGAAATTGGCGAGCTTTCCATGGAGATGCAGGCCAAGTTGCTGCGTGTGCTCCAGGAAAAAGAAGTCCGCCCTGTAGGCAGCAACCAGAGGGTCAAGGTAGATGTGCGCGTGATTGCCGCCACCAACCGGGATTTAGAAGCGGCGTACAAGGAAGAAAAATTTCGCAAAGATCTTTATTTCCGGCTGAACGTGGTCACTTTACACTTGCCGGCGCTGCGTGAGCGAAAGTCTGACATTGCTGCGTTAGTGCATTATTTCCTGGACAAGCTGGCATCAGGAAGAAAGATTACGGTCTCTTCTGCCGCCATGAAGGCAATGCTGCAATATGACTGGCCGGGCAATGTGCGGGAACTGGAAAACTGCATAGAGCGGGCCATTGCACTTGGCGATCATGACAGCATCGAATTGCAGGACCTACCGCCCGCCGTGAGAGCCGACCAGCCGCCTGTGCCTGAGACTTCTGTCGTTGAAGAACCTTCTTTGAACCAAACCGGCAAACCCGCTGGATCTGCTACTGACCTTGAAGAGCTTGAACGTGCGACCATCGAGAGGGTTTTTGTCCAGGTGAAGGGCGACAAATCTCGCGCTCGCAAAATGCTCGGCATCAGCCGGGCGACGCTTTATCGCAAGCTCAAGCGCTACAAAATTGGTGAGGGCAAGAGTTCGTCCGCGGCTTCTAATTAGGATGTGCCGGCGTTAACGGAGTTCAGCGCTGCGGTGGCCATGAGACTCCGGTTTCATCTTGAGACACTTTGCCGGCTTTGATTCCAAACGACACTGCCAAATCAGCTACTTACGTGATCTGCCGTTTGGCGCGAGTCTTGCTCTACAGTCTCTAATTACTTCGTACGGCACAAGTTTGTCCCGGGCCGCAGCATGGCAAAGAAGTGACGATTGAGGCTTAAGGTTCTGAGAAACAAATGTCCACTGCCACACTCAATGTCGAGGAAGTAAACAGCTTTTGGCGCGTTGCGCGCCGCCTCCACAGCATCTACGCTGAGCTCGACGCGACGTATGAACTCGGCATGGCACCGTGCACCGATCTGGAAGACACGGTAGACCATCCCGAGCCTGAAGTTATGGAGCGCGTGCGCCATTGGTTCGATCAGATGGACCAGCACATTCAAGTCTGGCAGCTGCGCCAATTACTGCAAAGTACTTCGTTGCAAAACGAGGAAAACCTGCGTTACCTGATCGTGCGTCATCTGGAGCGCGAACAAAAGACTGAGTCAGACAAGGAAAAGCTCGACTTCCTTCTCGTCCAATACTTCGCTCATTGCGCGCCTCCTGGCATTGCTGATCAACAGCTCACGCTGGATGACGTGGCCCATGTGCTGGAGCCGGTACTGGGATCGTGCCCGGAGCGGTATCCCGACTGGGCTCCCGGCCTGGATGACAAACTGCAAAATCTGAACGATTGCAACAGTCTTGAAGATCTGCAAAATTCCGGTGCTCTGCTGGAGGTTCGCGAGTTGAAGCTCGCTGTGGGCGACCAGTATTTCGAACCTGGCTTATTGGTCGCCTTCACCCGATTCAACTTCCGGGCACGGCGCGCCTTCTTCAAGGCCATGCACCTTGATCTACATGCCATTCGTGAGGCTGTGAACCAGCTTGAGCAGATGAGTTACACCAGCATCGATTGCCGTGAGGCCGGCCTCACCGAAAATGAATCGCTGGACCAGGTGCGCCATGTGGTGCACCAGTGGAAAACCCCTTTTCGGGCGCCGTATTCGGGCGGATCGTCATTTCTGCAATTGATTCTGCTGCGCCACATCCTGCAAAACACGTTGAATCTCGCGCGTTCTGCTGCCGCTGCGCAGGTTGCTCCCGCGGACAATTACCAACAAGAGCCGGCAAATCTGGTTCCACAGGTCCTTGACGCAATCCCTGATTTGATTGCCGGACCTGCTCCTCTTCCAGAAGTGAATGAGGCTCCAGCAATGCCAGCCGTCAAGTTTGCCGATGGCCCGGCAGCTGAGACCAAAGCGCCTCAAACTGACCCGTTGCTCATGCAAGCCGGATATCAGGCTGCGCCGAGCAAAGCGGAAGAAAGGATTCCAGAGGAGCAGTCGGCCGCAGAAGATGAAGATTACCTCCAACGTTGTGTCGCTGATATCACAGCACAGCTTGCCGCGGTACCGCCTAAAAGCAGTCCCAGCGTTTCGGCCATTACGCTGGCCGGCTGCAAGTTGCTGATTGCCACCTGGGAAGCAGAAGCCTTCCGCTCAGAGAGTGACATGTCACGCGCTCTGCAACGCACCGTCGCGGCCCGCACAATTCTCCATGTCTGCATGGAACGTCACCGCAAAGGAGAACCCGCGGCCATGGACGTGGCGCTGGGGCTGGCACGCAATCAAGTTATGGAAATGGAAGCTCAAGTGGGCCTGGCTAAAGAAGCAAATAACATTGATGCTGCGGTTAACCTGGCTGCCACCACCAAGCGCCTGCTTGCTTTGGTTGACGAAGGCGAGAAGCTCTCCGCCTGAGCCAGAGGCTCGTCTCACTCTGAGACGTTCGTGTCTCAACCGTTGCGGTGCCTGATACCAGCCGGTCTCTCTAAGCTACTGAAAAACCAGCGCTGAGGCGATCTTCGGCCTCGTCCAACGTTGGCCCGTTGATTGCATTTATCACTCCGGATATTTCCACGCACGGGTCTGTCAGCTTGAAGAAGATTCTTATTGTCGACGATTCACCGGCTGAAGTGCGGCTGATGCAGGCGGTACTGGACGGCGCCGGTTACCAGTCTGTCACCACTCATGATCCGCGACGGCTGGAGCAGATGATTGAGCGCGAGCGTCCTAGTCTGATCCTGCTCGATGTGGTGATGCCTGAGCGCAATGGGTTTCAAGCATGTCGCGAACTGAAAGGACATGCCGAGTACGGGCGCATTCCAGTGGTCATGGTTAGCTCCAAGAAAACTGATAGTGACAAGTTCTGGGCGCAGCAGCAGGGCGCGGATGGCTACGTAACCAAGCCCTTCACCAAGGAAGAACTCCTGGGCGCAGTAGTCAAACTTGTGGGTGCGAACTAGATGGAAGAAACACGACAACCCGAAAGCGCAACGCCGCAGGCTGAACAGCTTGAAATATTGGCGCAGGCTGCCGCCGAGATTGCCGCTGAACCGCAACTGGAACAGCTGCGTCAGTACTGCGTGTTTCGCGCCGGTCGTGAGCGCTTCTGCTTTTCTGTGCTGGACGTGGAAGAGGTGGTGGAGTGGCCGAGGCTGACTCGCATCCCTCTAGCCCCCAGCTTCCTGATGGGGATTTTCAATTTGCGCGGCTCCATTGTTCCCGTGGTTGACATAGCCATGACCGAAGGACGCCGTTCTGATTTGTTGCCGAAGCATGTGGTGGTTGCGGGGCTAAGAAGCACCGCCACCCGCGACGTTCTGCACATCGGCATTGCCGCGGATGAAGTGATTGGCACCTACACCACGGCGGAGCCGCTTGTACTTGAGGGTGTGCCGCGTGATTTGCCGCATTGCTGTGGGCTGTTGCGCCATGACGATGCCGGCAGGCTCGCCCTGGCCCTGGACTTGAAGAAAGTGACTGAGACGTTTCCCGTTCCGGTGATCTGAGAGTGGAGGAAGTATGAAAGGTCGTTTGAATTCGACCCTGTTATGGCGAGTGATCGTGTTGGACGCAGTCGCCTTGTTTGCCGTGTTGATTCTGGCCTATAGCGCCGGTGCAGGCGCAAAAGTGCCGATCAGCGACGTGCTGAGCCTACCGCGCAGTTCCGGCCTGATGATGCTGCTGGCATTCGGTATCTGCGCCGGAGCGGCCGTGACGACGCTGTTCACGCTGGATAATCGCGTGCTCACGCCAGTAAAGCAGCTGGCCGATTTTGCCGAGCGTTATGGCCAGGGTGACTATCGTGCCCGCGCAACAGTGGAATCTGCTGACGACTTCGGCTTCATCGCAGAGAACCTGAACCGCGCTGCCGAGAGCAGTTCGCGAGCCATTTACAACCAGGAAGCGCAGGAGGCACTGCAGAAGAGCGTGACGGAGTTCCTCACCATCGTGAGCCAGATCGGCCGTGGTGACCTCACGTTGCGCGGTTCTGTCACCAATGACGCGCTGGGGAACGTCGTGGACTCCGTGAACTACATGCTCGATAACTTTGTGAAAGTGCTGGAGCGCGTACGCAAAGCCGCTATTGACGTGCAATCGAGCGCGAACGACATTCTCATTGCGTCGGAAGAAATGTCTTCGGGCGCCGTGCAGCAGGACCAGGAGATCACGAACACCTCGTCCGCCGTGGAACAGCTCACGGTGTCAATGAAACAAGTCTCCAACAATGCTGAAGCCAGCGCCGAAGCGGCCCGCCGCGCCCTGGATGCGGCCGAACAAGGCAACCGCTCGGTGCGTGACACGTTGGAAGGCATGCAGCGGATCCGCTCCTCTGTGCAGGCTACGGCGAAACGCATCAAGACGCTGGGAGACCGGTCTCTCGAGATCTCTGAAATCGTCAAAGTCATCAATGACATCACCGAGCAGACGAACCTGCTCGCGCTTAATGCTGCCATCGAGGCTGCGCGTGCCGGTGAAGCGGGCCGCGGATTTGCCGTGGTCGCGGATGAAGTCCGGAAACTGGCTGAACACTCACGTTCTGCTACGAAAGACATTGCCGCCTTGATCAAAGCCATCCAGGCAGAAACGAACGACGCCGTGGTGGTCATGGAAGAAGGAACGCGAGAAGTGGAAATTGGAGCACGTCTGGCAGATCAGGCCGGGCGTGCACTGGACGCCATTTCTACTGTGGTTCGTCAGTCGGCTGAACTGGTGCAGGAAATCTCACTGGCTTCAAAGCAGCAGGTGCGTGGAACAGAAGGCGTTGCGAACGCCATGCAGATTATCTCCAACATCACGCGGCAGACTTCGCAGGGCGCACGCCAGACGTCACGCACGGTGGAGCAGTTGGTACACATGTCTGAACAACTCAATGAAGCGTTGGCGCAGTTCCGTATCTCTAACGCTCCGACGATGAGCGGTGGTGATGCTCGTCCTGAGTTGGTTTCGGCTGCACGGCGATAACTGAGAACGCAAAGAGAATACTTTGGCTACGTCCATCACAGTCAGCGATCACGAGCTCAGTGAGATTCGCGGTCTAATTGAAGCCCGCTCAGGAATCCTGTTTGATGATTCCCGAGAGCGCTTCTTCTCCACTCGCGTGCGCGAGCACCTGGAGGCACGCAAGCTTGCCCACGGCACTGACCTGCTACGCCTGATCCAGAGCTCCAATGTTGAATACGATTCGCTGCTGCAGCGACTGCTCACGCAGGAGACAGCGTTTTTCCGCTATCCGTCAGTCTTTGAAGCGCTGGAGAAAAAAGTCCTGCCTGAGCTGCAAATGCGCAAGTTCTGGGAGAACCCGCGTTCGCTGCGAATCTGGAGCGCAGGATGCTCCACCGGTGAAGAGGCGTACAGCATTGCCATGACGGTAGCGGATGCCATTGAGTTCAGCGAAGCCTGGAAGGTACACCTTCTGGCGACTGACATCAGCCGGCAGGCGCTGGAGTGTGCCGAAAATGGGGTTTATGACGCCCGCGACATGGCTCCGGTAGGTCTCCATCATCGCGAGCAGTATTTTTCCCGTTCCGGCAATCAGTTTGTGGTGAAGCCACAGTTGCGCAACATGGTGACCTTTGCGCCCATGAACCTGGCGCAGGTGGTCTACATGGGCAAGTTCGACTGCATCTTCTGCATGAACGTCCTGATCTATTTTTCGGAAGAACGGCAGGCACAACTGGTGCAACGCTTTTTTGACTACCTGGAGCCCGGCGGGTATCTGTTTCTAGGACATGCGGAATCGATCAGCCGTGCGGACGTGAAATTTGAAACGTACATCTACCGCGACGCGCAGATCTATCAAAAACCGGCGTCCTTGCGGAGAAGTGTGACAGCGCAGGAGAGAGCTTGAACCGGAACGGCGCAGAATTCGTGGAAATTTTCCTGCAGGAGGCATCCGACCGCCTGCAGTACCTGCGCGAATTCTCCAACATTCTCCTCGATACGTATCCGGCTACAGCAGAGCTCGAGCGGCTCTACATTGCGGCTCACACCCTGGCGGGAACGTCTGCTTCTTACGGCTTCCCTTTGTTTTCTGAAGTCGCCGGCAAACTGGCGCACATTTTTCAATACGCGATGCACGCCAGCATCGCGCCAGAAGCGGCAGCACCTTTACATGAGTTCATCTCCGAAGCCGTGGCACTGCTTGAATCCGACCTGATCATTATCAGCAGCACGGCACTAGAAGCAGGTGACGACGTTGCAGTGTTCAAGCAGCGGTATCCATTCGCTTTTCCGGAGACTCCTGCTGCAGTCGAAGTCGAACCGGAACCGACGCCAGAGCCGCAGGCGCCAGCGCTTGTGGTTGAGGCCGACGTTCAACCGCAAATCCAACCTGCGCTTGAAGAGATTCCCGTCGCCATCCAGCCAGATTCTTCCGAGCCAATTCCTCTGGACGACGATGTGCCTGCCGAAATCCTGGAGTTCTTTGTTCCAGAAGCAGAAGAGCACTTGCAGATCATTACTGAGTGCCTGCTCGCGCTGGAAGAGAGTCCCAGCGAGGAACAAATCCATCGCATGTTCCGGTCAATGCACACCATCAAAGGATCGGCTGCGCAGGTGGGCTTGCATCGCATATCGCACGTTGCTCATCGCGCAGAGGACCTGATCGGTCGTGTTCGCGATGGAGAACTACGCCCCAATCCGCAGCTCATCGATATCTGCCTGGAATCGGTGGACGTCCTCAAGAAGTTCATTTATCGCCAGTGGGCTGACGATGCTGAAATGCAGGCTGCGGTGCAGAAGCTCTTTGCGCGTATTGCAGGCGTGAGACCGCAAGCGGAACCGGATATCACGGCTGCAACGGCACCCACCGCGATTCATATCTCTGGAGAGACGGCTCCGGAACAGCCGGTGGATGTGCAATCTGGTCCCGCGCATGTTTTTACTCCGGAAGAAGAAGCTCTGCTGGCGGAATATGCCCAGGCTAAAGCAGCCCTTACTGATGCGGCTGTGGCAGTTCCGGCACCCCAGGACGCGGCTGAAAGAGTTGACGATGAGCTGCCGCGCAAAGATTTGCCTGCGCTGCCTCAGGCACGGTCTGTGCGCGTAGCTTTAGAGCGCCTGGATCGCATGATGAATTCCGTAGGCGAGTTGGTGATCAACCGCACACGGATGGTCGGCCGCCTCAACGAATTGGAGCACCTCGCCGACGTGTTGAATCTTTCCCGTTCTCGCATGCAGGAAAAGATCAGCGAGTTCCAGGAAAAGCATGAGTTCAGCCGAATCCACATGACCGGGTTGCGGCCTGCGGACAATTTCATTCCAGGCAACTTAATTTCGTACTCCGGTTACGGAACCATCTCGAGCCAGCCGCATTCCGAGTTCAGCGAACTGGAGATGGACCGGTATGACGATTTCAATATTCTTTCCCGCTCACTGTCGGAAATTTCCGCCGATATCAGCGAAGTTCTCTCCCAGTTGGGCGGCTTTGTCCGCCGCGTTGATTCCGATATTGATGAGTTCACCAAACTGGCGCATCGCCTGCAGGATGAAATCACGCAGGCGCGAATGGTCCCAATTGGCAATTTGTATACAAGGCTTTCGCGAACTGTCCGCGATGCCGCCAAAGCTGCCGGGAAGCGCGCAGAACTGAAGCTGGAGGGCGCAGAAACAGAACTGGACAACAACATCATCCAGCAGATATCTGACCCGTTGATCCATCTAGTGCGCAATGCTGTTGCGCACGGAATTGAACGCGAAGATGTTCGCTACGAGCAGGGCAAGAGTGATGTCGGTACTGTCGCGGTGCGGGCTTATCACCGTGGCAACCACATTTTTGTTGAAGTGGAAGATGATGGGCGCGGCATTGATTACGAGCAGGTCCGCAACATCGCGGTCGAATCGGGGATCATTTATCCCGACGCTGCCGCAGCCCTTACCGAAGAAGAGCTGCTTGACTTGCTTTTCCAGCCCGGCTTTTCCACCGCTCCGCGCAAGACTGAACTCGCCGGTCGCGGAGTGGGACTCGACGTTGTTCGTTCGAATTTGGTTGCCCTGAACGGTGAGATTGAAGTCCATTCTGAACCGGGCCGCGGTACGCGATTCACTCTGAAGGTTCCACTCACGCTTGTGATCGCGCAGGCGCTGTTCGTTCGTTGTGGCCAGACCATGTTCGCCGTGCCGCTCACCTATATACAGGAAATCCGGCGTGTACGCGTTGACGAAATTGAGGAAGTGGACGGCAAGATGATGGTCGCCGTCCGCGATGTTCCCACGGAAGTTCTTCGTGTGGATGTAACGCTGGGCCTCGAACCGATTCAGCCTGTGGGCGAGTATTACCGGATGGTGGTGGTCAATGCTACCGGCCGGCAGGTGGGATTGATTGTGGAAGACGTCGTCCGCAAGGACGAAATCGTGATCAAGAATCTTGGCGAGTACCTGCGCAAGGTCAAGATGTTTCCCGGCGCGACCATTGCACCCGATGGCAGCCTGATTCTGCTGCTCGATGTGAACCGCCTGGTTTCTATTGAAGCCATAGATCGGCCTGCGGCTGCAGTGAATGAACGGGCTTTGGCCTCGCCACCTCCAAGTGCGGCTCGCGTGTTTGCACCGGGTACACAGGCAGTGGCACAGGGCGCCATCCCGCGGGAAGCCATTGACGTTGTTCAGGACGAGAAGATTGTGGTGCTGGTGGACGACTCCATCAGCGTGCGTAAGTTTGTGGGCCGCATGCTGGAGAAAGCCGGCTATCGCGTGAAACTGGCCGCCGACGGTCTGGAGGCGTTGGAAGTGATCGCCGAGACACGATGCGACCTTGTAGTGACGGATTTGGAAATGCCGCGCACCAACGGATATGAACTGCTTTCGCACTTGAGGAACGATCCTGAGAAGCGTGGCGTACCAGTGATGGTGGTGACATCGCGCGCGGGGGCCAAGCACCGAGAACGTGCCATGAAAGAAGGGGCTTCAGCTTTTCTCACCAAGCCGGTGCAGGAAGACCACTTTATTGCCGCGGTTGGCAGGTTGATCGGCGTTTCGTCGCCATCTGCGGCGGTCGAAGCCAAGGCGGTGCAGTAGAAAGCAAGATATGGCAGTAAGCAAGCCAATCCGGGTCCTCGTAGTGGACGATTCAGCCTTCATGCGCAAGGTGCTGCAGGGGATTATTTCGTCGGATCCGCAGTTGCAGGTGTGCGGTGAGGCCAGAGATGGCCGTGACGCCCTGGCGCAATTGGAATCGCTCAAACCGGATGTGATCAGCATGGACATTAACATGCCCCACATGGATGGACTGGAAGCAACTGAAGTCATCATGTCGAGCAACCCGCATCCGGTGGTGATTGTGAGTTCGGAATCTCGCGACGGCGCGGAGGTCACACTCAAAGCGCTGCAACTGGGCGCAATCGACTTTGTAGCCAAGCCATCTTCTGGCATCGATTTTGATATGAGTTCGGTAAAGGATGAGCTTTGCCGCAAGCTCAAGATGGCGGCAAAAGTCCGAGTCGTTCGGACAGCGGCACGTTCCAATACGCAGCCAAAGAAAGCAGCAACTGAGCATCCTGCGCCGGCAAAGGTGGAACCTGCAAAAGCAGCCCCTCGAGTCTTCGGAGATAACGGCGGAAATCGCGGAGCAGGGAAGTTTCCCATCGTTGTGGTTGCTTCATCCACTGGGGGTCCGGCTACGCTGATGAAGCTGGTCCCGGATTTCCCTTTGGATTTTCCTGGCGCAGTCATTGTGGTCCAGCACATGCCCGCAAACTTTACGGCGCAGTTCAGCAAGCAACTGGCTGAAGTTTCCGCCATGAAGGTCAAAGAAGCGGAGGCGGGAGAGATTGTTGTGCCGGGGCAGGTCTATGTTTGTCCTGGATCGAATCACCTGCGCGTCTCCGCTACTGGGAGGATTGTTCTTGATGATGGGCCGCGAATCGGCGGCTACCGTCCTTGTGCCGATCTCACGATTGAAAGCGTGGTCGCCTACTGCGGGGCCAATGCGGTAGCGGTGATCCTGACAGGCATGGGTAACGACGGTTCCAAAGGCGTACAGGCCGTCCGCGCGGCGGGCGGTCACGTGATTGCTCAGGATGAATCGACGGCTGTGATCTTCGGCATGCCGCAGGAAGCCATCAAGACTGGCGCTGTGGATCAGGTGCTCCCGATCGATGCCATCTTTTCGGCCGTTGAAAAGAGGGTGATGTCACATACGTTTTCGCGAGTGGGAGCGCTTTCATGAGTTCTTCCGTCGCGGGCTCGGCAAAGATCCTGTTGATTGATGCTAACGTCTTTTTTGCCCGCCGTGTGACGGACGCTCTGAAGCAGGAAGGGTTTGAGGTGATTCACAGCACGCAATCCGGCTACGCGCTGACCATGCTGGAGTATGACACGCCTTCAGCCATTGTATGCTCCACCAGTTTGCGCGAGATCAACGCCCATGATCTGCCGCCTATTGTTCACGCTGATCCGAAGACAGCGCATGTGCCGGTGATTGCGCTGGGTGAAGGCGGCGACCAGGCGCTGATGGCAGCGTTCCGTTCCGGTTGCGCAGACTATCTGGACAAGCGACTGGGACCTGAACTGATTGCCACACAGATCAAGAATTTTCTGCGCAGCAACGCGGAAGGCTTCCAGCCGGTGCAGATGCTTGGCTCTTCTGATACGGCGCTCAGCGGAAACCTTTCTCATATGGACCTGCCCGGCGTGGTGCAGATGCTATCGCACACGCGACAGAGCGGGGCCCTTTATGTGAACACCAACCTGATTGACGGCATCATGTTTTTTGAAAACGGCAATGTGATCCATGCGGAGTGTGGAGACCTTGTGGGCGATGATGCTGTGGTGCAGGTGGTGAAGTTTTGCAACGGGATGGAGTCAGGATCCTACAAGTTCATACCGGGTGAGAGCGCGACAACGCGTACGGTGCTGCGCTCTACCACGGAACTGATGTTGACAGCACTGCGCGAACTCGATGAGTCCGCCCAGGAAGAAAACGCCGACGGAGGTTTTTGATGACAGGCGTGCCTACCATCTACTTTATTGATGATAGCGCCACCATGCGCGAGGTAATCAAGATTGCTTTTCGACGCGAGAACATGGAGGTGCTCGCTTCGCACGATGCGGCCATGGCTTTGGATGAAATTGAGAAGGCACGGCCTGACGTGGTGATCACTGATGTCATCATGCCGGAGAAAGACGGGTACGAGGTGTGCCAGTTCATCAAGAACCATCCTGAGTTGGCAAAGACGCCGGTCATTCTCATGTCGGGCGTGGTCAATCGGGCAGTTGCGGAGCGCGCTTTTGCCGTGAAGGCTGACGAGTTGCTGCGCAAACCGTTTCAGCCCCAGGACCTCATCGCGCGAGTCCGACATCTCTTGAATACCAATGCAGCGCCGGTTCCAAGTCCCGCACCAGCAGCCAACGCAGCAGCCGCGCTGAGCGCGATCTTCTCTTCCGGCGCTAATCCCACTCCGATGAAACCGGCAGCGGCCCCAGTTCCAGCGCCGGGATCCTGGAGCGCTCCAGAGCCCGTGCCTGAGCTGGTTACAGAAACTGCGCAGGTGTTTGCTCCTGCAATGTCTCCAGTTGCGCCGGCTTCCAGGCCGGCGAATGGCATTCACGCAAGCGCTGTCAGTCAAGCACCTAATGGTGGAACCAGCAGCAGCGCAACCAAGCTCAAAGTAGAAGTTTTGCGCCTTGAAGGGTTGGTCAAGAAACTACAAGCTGAGCTCCAGGCAGAACGCGAGTACTCCCGTGCGATGGAAGCGCATATCAAAACCTTGCAGGAAATCGACTGACGGAGTGGTATGGGAGTACCGCTCGCACGCAGCCATCCAGAGGCTCAACTGCGTGTTATCGCTGAAAGCTCCGTAAGCAATTTCCCGGAGTTCTGGCGCATCCTGGATTTGCTAGACTTGCACATCATCATGAAATTTTGAGCTACCACGGAGGGCGCTTTGCCCCTTACCTGGACAGACTGGCTGGTGATCGCGGGATATCTGCTGATCAACCTTGCAATCGGCATGTACTATCGCCGCCGCGCTGGTGGCAACACCGAGGAATTTTTCATCTCCGGCAGAACAGTCTCCTGGTGGCTGGCCGGCACTTCCATGGTGGCGACTACATTTGCTGCTGACACACCTCTGTTTGTGAGCGGAGTGATAGCCACACAGGGCATTGCAGGAAATTGGATATGGTGGAGCGCATGCCTCGGAGGCATGCTCACCGTCTTCTTCTTTGCCCGATACTGGCGTAGGTCTGAAATTTTGACCGATGTGGAGCTGACGGAGATCCGGTACAGCGGGAAACCGGCAGCTTTTCTCAGAGGGTTCAAGGCCATTTATCTGGGCCTGATCATGAATTGCCTGATCCTGGGATGGGTCACCAATGCCATGATCAGCATTATTTCCGTGCTGCTTGGCCCCATGATACGCGAGGGCAAGGTTCTGCAACTGGCGCTCGGCGGACACCTGCTGCTGAGCTATACCCTGGGCAAGCCGGAGCACACGGCGCTTCTGATCTGCGTTCTGATCCTGATTCCGTTTACCGGGATCTATACCTCCATTGGCGGCCTCTGGGGCGTGCTGGTGACGGATCTGTTCCAATTCATTCTGAAAATGGGAATGGTAATTGTGCTTGCATGGGTGGCCGTGGTGAAGATTGGCGGCATGCAGGCATTGAGACTGCGCTTGCAGGTGGTGGAGCAGGCGGCGCACGTAACAGGTCAGCAAACGAGCAATCCGCTGGCTTTCTTTCCTGACTTCCACATGGGAATTGCATCCAGCGCACTCTGGACACTGCCTGTACTTACGTTTCTAACCTATCTTGGTGTGCAATGGTGGTCTGCGTGGTATCCGGGCGCGGAACCTGGAGGCGGGGGCTACGTCGCGCAACGCATGTTTTGCGCTCGCGACGAGAAAAACTCTCTGGGCGCAACACTGTGGTTCAACATTGCCCATTACGCTTTACGGCCATGGCCGTGGATCATAACGGGCCTGGTGGCGTTGGCGGTGTATTCGCCTGCAGGAGGCCTACATCCCAACGCAGCGTTCGCCGCCAATCCGCAGCAGGGCTATGTGATGGTTTTGCGAGACTATCTGCCGCCGGCATTGCGCGGAGTGATGATTGCCGCTTTTCTTGCTGCTTTCATGTCTACGCTGGGCACGCAGTTGAATTGGGGCGTGTCATACCTGGTGAACGATCTTTACCGGAGGTTCCTTGCCCGGGACCGCAGCGAACGTCATTACGTGGCTATTGGAAGGTTTTTCACAATCGTTCTGGTGCTGATCAGCGGTTACGTGGCCAGCCAACTGACATCGATTGGCCAAGGCTGGCAGATTGTGCTGGAACTTGGAATCGGCACGGGCGCCGTGTATATCCTGCGCTGGTACTGGTGGCGGATCAATGCCTGGAGTGAAATTGTCGCCATGAGTATGGCAGCTCTGGTGACTGTGCTGCTTCATCGGATCAGCTTCAGTGGAAATGATGCGGTGGTCTTTGCCAAGACATCGCTCATCACCGCGGGGTGCACGACCCTTGCCTGGGTTATTGCCACTTTCATGACGCCTGCCGAGCCCGACCAGAAGCTTCTGAGCTTTTACCGTCGTGTCCATCCGACGATTTACGGCTGGAAACGAGTTGCTGCTCTGGCCCCTGACATGGTTGAAGTGCGCGACCTCGGCAACAACGCATTCGATTGGGTGATGGGCTGTGTGATGGTTTATGGCACCCTGTTCGGTATCGGAAAAATTATCTTCGGCGCATGGGTTGTGGGCTTGTTGTTGCTGGGATGCGCAGCGTTATCGGGATACTTGATCTTCTGGGACCTCTCTCGCCGCGGCTGGCAAACTCTTTCAGGAGTTCAACAGAGCTCCAGCCTGGCCGCAGAAATGAAAACCAACTCGTAAGCGGGGTTGGTGGAGAGATTAAACATATAAGAAAGTTAAACTAAGAAATTCATAATCTTTGTGCCGCATGACTCCACAAATTGAGCCTAGTTTTAACTTTACTTAACTTACAGCGTAACTAGTCAGGTGCTAGAATCGCCGGTTCCCTGAAACCAAAAACACTCATCTGAGGAAAAACAAGCTTCAATGGCTGATGTTTTCTACGGACTTGCGGCGGTTGTATTGATTGTCTTATTGCTGTCTTCGCTGATGCTGAAACGCCCCAGCGAGGAAGGATAAGCAGCGGACCTCAGATTTCCGTCGGAGTCGAATCACAAGTTCCTCCTCCGTGACTCCCAGATTTATCGACAAGTTATTCGCTTTCCAAAGATTTTCTCGCACTTTGTAGCTCCTGCAGACGTGTCTTATCTACCTTGGGATATTGGAGATTCAGACTCTCCAGGGTAGCAATCATCGCCGCGCTCACCATAATGTGCATGAACCACTTATGATCTGCCGGCACTACATACCATGGAGCATCCGGAGAGGCTGTGTGGCGGATCATGTCCTCATAAGCTTCCATATAGTTGTCCCAGTAATTGCGTTCGTGAACATCTGCTTCAGAGAATTTCCAATTCTTGTCCGAGTCGTCCAGGCGAGCCAGAAATCTTCGGCGTTGCTCTTCTTTCGAAACGTTGAGGAAAAACTTGCGTATGACGGTGCCGTTCCTGGTAAGGTGCTGCTCAAAATTTCGAATATCCTCAAAGCGTTCTTTCCAGATCTTTTTCCCAGCCAGCTCTTCAGGCAAACGCTGCTTCCCCAGGAACTCAGGATGCACGCGCACCACCAGGACTTCCTCGTAATAGGAGCGGTTAAAGACGCCGATATCTCCACGCGACGGAAGGCGCAACGTTGTTCGCCAGAGAAAATCATGATCAAGTTCGGCTTGCGTTGGCTGTTTGAAGCTTGATACCTGGCATCCCTGAGGGTTGACGCCGGACATCACGTGCTTGATCACGCCATCCTTGCCCGCCGCGTCCATGGCCTGGAAAATCAGCAGCAGTGCCCACTGGTCCTGGGCATAAAGGCGGTCCTGCATTTCCTGCATGCGCAGAACGCTTTGCTGCAGGAGTTCATCGGCCTGTTCTTTCAAATGGAGGCCGCGGGTATCCGCCGGGTCAAAATCCTTCAGCCGAAATGATTTTTCGTGGCTCACACGAAACTCATCCGCGAGTTTGAACAGTTTCTTTCCAATTTTCATAACGAATCTTTGTATCGCAAAGCTCTCCAAAGACGCAAAGCCGGCAGGGATTGCGATGCTAGAATCACCATCTGTGAAGCTAGGCGCCATTCCTGAAAACCTGAGTGCAGCCGCCGGAGAAGAGTTGGTGGTTCAACTGCATGCAGAAGGTGTGCAGGTCTACGTCTGTGAAGTTGGGCCTGAGGGGAAGAAGTCATGGGTGCTGAAAAAGCCAGAGGCAATACTGATTGATTCCGGTGGCCAGGAGGCTGGACGTCATTTCGCAGGTCCTACATGGCAGCACAGGGATGGCAGCCAAATCTGCGGGAGGGTGGTGGCAAGAACAGAGTCGCCGGCAGTGGATGCAATCCCATGGCTACTTCTCACGGTCACAGAGAGGTCTGGAAGCGGAGTCTTAGGGAACGTCACCACAATTCAGCGGTTGAACACTCGCGGAGGAAAGGCGCCTAGCGCGGCTGAAGCCAGCGCAACAGCTGGAGATGAATTGAGGGTCAGCTACTCTGCTGATTATCTGTTCTATGCGCCGAAACCCTAGCTGTTGAGGAGCTAAGCAACTCCTGCAGGAACCTGGGTACGTTTAGGCAGCATTTCTCCGATGCGCCGGATCTGGCCATTGGCCCCGCGCAACTTCTCTTCAATTCGCTCATACCCACGATCGATATGGTAAACCCGGTCCAGGATGGTCTCGCCTTCCGCCACCAGGGCGGCGATCACCAGAGAAGCTGAAGCGCGCAGGTCAGAACACTGCACGGCCGCGCCGCTCAGGGGCGTATATCCGCCAACAATGGCACGGCTTCCGTCCACTTTGATGTTTGCGCCCATGCGAACCAGTTCCTGCGCGTGCATGAAACGGTTTTCAAAGATATTTTCCGTAATGATGGAGGTGCCTTCCGCCTGCGTAGCCAGGACCATATATTGCGCCTGCATGTCCGTGGGAAAGCCGGGATATTCTTCTGTGCTCATGTCGGCCGCCTTGAGCCGGTGACCATTTTTTATCCTGACGGAATCAGCAGCGATTGTCGCGGTTACGCCGCACTCCTTAAGTTTTTTCAATAACGTACTCAAATGGCGAGGATCGCAGTTGGTGATCGTGAGATCGCCACCGGTGAGCGCTGCAGCGATGACAAAAGTTCCAGCCTCAATGCGATCAGGAATAATGCGATGGCGCGCGCCGCCGAGTTTGCTGACGCCCTTGATTCGAATCGTAGAGGTTCCGGCGCCTTCAATCTTTGCTCCCATTTTGTTCAGCAGGACAGCAAGATCGGCGACCTCGGGCTCACGAGCGCAATTCTCCATCAATGTTTCACCTTCGGCCAGCGCCGCTGCCATCATGAGATCTTCAGTGCCGGTGACGGTGATTTTGTCGAATACGATGTGGCCGCCCCGCAGACGATCAGCCGAGGCTTCAATATAGCCGTGTTCCTGCCGTATGGTTGCACCGAGCTGTTCCAGTCCCTTGATGTGCAGATCAATGGGGCGCGCGCCAATGGCGCAGCCGCCGGGAAGAGACACTCGTGCGCGGCCCATACGGGCGACAAGCGGGCCCAAGACCAGAGTGGACGCGCGCATTGTCTTCACGAGCTCATAGGCGGCTTCCGGATTGACCAGATTGCGACAACTAATGGTGGTACGATGATGCGCCCTCCCGTAGCCCAATTCCACTTCAGCTCCCATGGAAACCAGCAGATTGCGCTCGGTCTGGATGTCGCGGACGTCAGGTATGTTCTCCAGTACCAGTGTTTCGTCCGTCAGGATGGCAGCTGCCATTGCCGGCAATGCCGCATTCTTGGCGCCGCTCACTCGGATGGTACCCAGAAGCGGATTGCCGCCACGGATTACGAATTTGTCCATAAGATTTTCCGGTACATATACGGCAGAGCTGTCAAACTGAACCTTTAAGCGTACCGGAACCTTCTTCAGCTCGGTGACATTTTTTACCAGGCTTGGCGCCACCGCTGCTGCCCCGGAAATGGCTTCGCGACTTTTCGGTATGACCTTCATTCCAAAATTGCCTTGAGTTTAGATCACTTGCCCTCAATCGCCTTTCGGACGTTTCCCTTAGCGCGCTTGAGTTTTTCTGCGGACTGCACCCTGCCCAAACCAGTCTTGAGCATGATGAGGGCTACTGCCACGCGGTTGCCTGATTTCCGGAGTGCCTGCTCTGCGACCTTGCGGTCAACGCCAGCGACGTTTTCCAGAATGCCTACGCTACGTTCTACCAGTTTGTGGTTCCTGGTGTGGACGTTCACCATCAAGTTGCCGTAGATGTATCCCAACCGCGCCATCGCTCCTGTAGTAAGCATGTTGAGCACCATTTTCTGCGCGGTGCCGGCCTTCATTCGTGTTGAGCCTGACAAGACTTCCGGCCCGACTTCCGTAACAATCTCAATATCTGCTATCCGCCCGAGTTCGGTATCAGGATTGCAAACCACGGCGACGGTACGGGCCTGTTTTTTGCGAGCGAATTCCAGCGCGGCCAGAGTGTAGGGCGTGCGTCCACTCGCAGCCACGCCTATCACCACATCTTTTTTACCCGGCTTGCGTCTGGCCAGATCACGTACTCCCATCTTGCGCGAATCCTCGCTGGTTTCTGTGGCATGGCTCAAAGCTTTTTCACCTCCGGCAATCACAAACTGCACTGTCCTGGGATCCGTATTGAAGGTGGGCGGACATTCGGCTGCATCCAGTGCAGCGATACGGCCACTGGTGCCAGCGCCCACGTAAATCAGGCGTCCGCCCAGGCTGATGGCTTGGGCAATTGCGTCTATTGCTTCTGCGATCTGCGGCAGAGCGTTCTGTAGCGCTCCTGCCACTTTGCTGTCTTCATCATTGATGAGCTGCGCGATCTCCAGCGCTGACTTGGTGTCGAGCTCTGCTGAAACAGAATTCTGTTGCTCGGTTTCGAGTTGCTCGATAGTTGCGCGGTTGCGGTTCACTTCAGTGCTTCGATCACGGCGTCATGGAAAGCAGGTCTGATTTGTTTGATGGCCTGCGGAGTCCGATCTGGCCACGTCCGGTTGGTAAGCAGAGTAACAGACAATTGACGCTCCGGATCAATCCACAGGGACGTGCCCGTAAAGCCCAGATGGCCGTACGACCCTGGGGAAAAGTACCTTCCGGATTGAGACGGAGGAGATGGGGTGTCCCATCCCAAAGCCCGGGAAGTGCCCGCTGGACTGGTCTGACGGCGCGTAAAAAGCTCCACAGTGTGTAAATCCCACAACGGTGCGTCGCCTCGAAGCATGCATTCCGCGAAAAGTGCGACATCAGAAGCTGTGGAAAACAGACCGGCATGTCCGGCTACTCCGCCCATGACCGAGGCGTTTTCATCGTTTACCTCGCCTTGAATGACGCGACAGCGGAAAGTCTTGTCATCTTCTGTTGGAGGTATTAACGATCTCAGCTTTGCGGCTGGATTGAAGGTCATGGTTGGGAGGGAGAGCGGTAAGAAGAGTTTCTGGCGGCAGAATACGTCCAGCGGCATTCCCGTAATCCGTTCCAAGGCTTCGCCCAGCAGAATAAATCCGATATCACTATATTCCGCATGCGAGCCGGGATCATGCGACAGAGGCACGCTGCACGCCTGCTGCAAAAGCTCCTCGCGACTTCGTGAGTTTTCAAAGAGCTTGATGTATGCAGGAAAGCCAGAGCAATGAGCCAGAAGCATGCCAAACGTGATCGAGCTCCTGCGCGGATCGTTTCCACTCACCTCAGGGAGCATGTCACGGACTGGCTGTTTAAGACGAAGCTGGCCGTGTTGATAAAGAAGCATGCATGCCGCAGTGGCGGCGACCACTTTTGTCAGCGATGCGAGATCGTAAATCGTTTGCGAAGTCACCCGGGGTGAGCCGGCGTCATAAGTAAAATGCCCGAAAGCTTTTCTCGCAATCAACTTCCCCTGATGCGCCACGGCAATGGATGCTCCTGGAAATGCGCGCTGCTCAATGCCTGCCTGCAAAACCGCGAACCCCCGGCTAAAGCGCTCATCCTGATCGGCGAAGGCGTGGGGTAGCAGACTGTTAGTAACGTGGTCCAGAGGCGTCCTCGGGTTGCTTTTGTGTTCGGTTTATAACACACTCAATCCAGAGATGACACTCAAGTTCAGGCTGGCAATTTTCAGCGCGATTGTGCTGCTGACCCTTTCTTCTTTTGCTGCGGACCCGCAGGGCAAGAAAACCAAGCCAAAAGCAAAGACCAGTGCAGCCAAGGAATCTGCAAATTTTGGTCCGGTAGATTCGCTGGTGCAGAAGCAGGTGGACGACCTGGCCATAACCGGAGCAGTTCTGCTGGTGGGGCACAATGGGCACGTGGTGCACCGGAAAGCGTTTGGCTTCCGCGCACTATCGCCCCGGCCCGAGCCGATGACCGTGGATACCATCTTTGATCTTGCCTCGCTCACGAAAGTTGTGGCAACCACGCCGAGCGTCATGCGCCTGGTCCAGTACGGCCAGGTGCGGCTTGAGGATCCGCTCTCGCATTACATTCCTGACTTTGGTATGAATGGGAAGGAGTCCATCAGCATCCGCCAGTTGATGACCCATTTCTCCGGATTGCCTCCAGACCTCGAGCTGAACCTTGCATGGTCAGGGCAGGACACAGCCTTTCGCATGGCGCACGAGGAAAAGTTGCAGTCGCCCCCGGGCACGCAGTTTGTTTATAGCGATATTAACTTTATCGAGCTTGGTGAACTGGTGCAGAGGCTTTCCGGGATGCCGCTGGACAAATACGCGGAAGCACATATTTTTCAGCCTCTGGGAATGAAGCACACGCGGTTTTTGCCGCCGCCTTCATGGGCCCCCAAGATCGCGGAGACTCTGGCCGTGGATGATCGACGTGTTCTCCGCGGTCTAGTGCATGATCCAACCGCTGAGCGGATGGGTGGTGTGGCCGGACACGCAGGTGTGTTTTCCACGGCTGGCGATCTTGCGCTTTATGCACAGGCGCTCGTCGATCGCCGGACTATTCTCTCGCCTGACATCATAGAAAAAATGACCACGCCGCAGCAGCCGCCCAATGCTGTAGAAGTACGTGGGCTGGGATGGGACATTGATTCGCCGTTTTCCAGCAATCGGGGCGCATTGCTGCCGGTTGGCTCCTTCGGTCATACCGGCTACACAGGGACCTCACTGTGGGTTGACCCTTACAGCAATACATACATCATCCTGCTAACTAACACCGTGCGTCCCCGAGGAGCGAATTCACCTGTGGTCTCTCTGCGCTCTCGGGTGGCGACGGCGGTAGCAGCGGCGCTGAAATTGGACGTTACATCGCCCACAAGAGAGAAACTCCTGACTATTACCGGTTACAGCGAGCTGGCATCAGGAGAGCGCCATGTGCGTGTGCGCAATGGGCACGTGCTGACCGGTATCGACGTTCTGGAAGCTGACAATTTTGCCTCTCTGAAACAGGACAAGCCTGGCATGACTATTGGCTTGCTCACAAACCAAACCGGGGTTGACGCGCAGGGCAGGCGCACGATTGATGTTCTGGCGTCCGCGCCGGGAATCAAGCTGGCTGCAATCTTCAGCCCAGAGCACGGCATCTTTGGCACGCTGGACACGGATAAAGTGGGCAATACCACTGATTCTGTGACGGGAATTCCAGTCTATAGCTTGTACGGCAATACGGATGCAAAGAAGCGTCCGCCGGTGGATGTTCTCAAAATGCTGGATGCTGTTGTGATGGACATTCAGGATGCAGGCGTGCGCTATTACACGTATGAGACCACGCTGGGATACCTGCTGGAAGCTGCTGCTGAAGCGAACACGGAAGTGATTGTTCTGGACCGCCCTGATCCCATCACAGGCGCACTGGTCCAGGGACCAGTGTCCGAGGCTGATCTCAAGAACTTTACTGACTACCACCCTGTTCCCGTGCGCCACGGCATGACGCTGGGAGAACTGGCCCAACTGTTCAACGTGGAGCGGAAGATCGGTGCGCGACTGCGTGTGATTCCCATGCAGGGCTGGCTGCGAGGCGATTGGTTTGATTCCACCGGTGTAGTCTGGGTGAATCCGTCTCCGAATCTGCGCTCAGTCAATGAAGCGGCGCTTTATCCCGGAGTGGGGCTGATTGAGGGCACCAACGTTTCCGTCGGTCGAGGCACGGACACTCCGTTTGAGCTGGTGGGGGCGCCTTACATCAATGCGCGCGCTTTTGCTGAATATCTCAACGCTCGCATGATTCCGGGCGTTCGCTTTGTGCCGGTCACCTTCACGCCGAACAGCGGTATGCATTCCGGCCACCCTTGCGGTGGTGTGAATTTGATTGTCACTGACCGGAACGTGCTTGATGCGCCTGAAATGGGGATTGAACTGGCAGTAGCCCTGCGCAAACTTTATCCCGATGACTGGAAGATAGATAAATTGATCGACATTCTGGGTAACCACAGTGTGTTCGACGCAATTGCGCAAGGCGAAGACCCGCGCAACATCGCCCAAAGCTGGCAGGGTGAATTGGACGCATTCCGCACCTTGCGAAGCAAATACCTGCTGTACAAGTGATCGGCCACTGCGCCGCGAATGAACCCGAACCACGGCAGCGTACTCTGATCTTCCTGCGGCTCTGGTTGCTTTGCGATTAGGCGAAACCGGCGGCTATACTTGGCTCAATGGACTTGCACATCGGTACGTCGGGATGGTCTTACGCAAGCTGGAAGCCCGCTTTTTTTCCGGAGAAACTTCCTTCCAAGCGATTTCTGGAGTTTTATTCCACACAGTTGAATGCGGTTGAGTTGAATGCAACTTTTCGCCGCATGCCCACGGCCAGCGCCATTGCCGGCTGGGTGGGATGTACAACGCCGGATTTCCGGTTTGCCTCCAAGGCACACCAGTCCATTACTCATTTCAAGCGGCTGAAGAATGCGGACGAATCCATGCGATTCTTCCTGCAAAGCATGGAACCGATGCGGCAGTCGGGGAAGATGGGGCCAGTGCTCTTTCAACTGCCACCCAACCTCAAAGCTGATCACGGATTACTCGAAGCGTTTGTGCAATGCCTTCCTCAGGCGTACCGGTTCGCTTTTGAGTTTCGTCACGATTCCTGGTTCAACGACCAGGTTTTCGAGATCCTTAAAAAGAAGAACGTTGCCCTGTGCTGGGCAGAGAGCGAAAAGATCAACACGCCAAAAATCGCTACGGCCGATTTCCTCTATTACCGTTTTCGCGAGCCCGAATACAGCCAGCCTGATCTGGACAAAGTGACGCAGGAGCTGGAAGCGTACCGCGCACAACGCGAGGTGTACGCCTTCTTCAAACATGAAGAGCAGCCGGAGAGCGCGTTGAACGCTGTGACTGTCGCACGCAAAGCGGGAATTTCGGCCAAGGAGTTCGTCATGCCGGAAAAGAAGGTTGCAGCCAAAAAGAAAGCAGTCTAAGAACGTTAATCCAAACTTCGGAGTTTTTGTTTCATCCCTACAACATTGGGGTATCTCGGTTGTTATTTACCATCTGACTGCCTGAGGCCATACTGAAGGTATGCAGGCCGCTGATCAGCGCATTCTCAAGAGCTTTCTGGATTATCTGCGTGTGGAAAGAGGGCTTGCTGCGCTGACAGCATCTTCCTACCAATCAGATTTGGTTCAATTTTCAGATTTCCTTCACGCACGGCGTCGCGAGTTGCTGCAGGGTAGACGAGAAGACATACGTGCATTTCTCAGCCAGTTGTTCAGCAACGGAGTAACCGACCGCTCGGTTGCGCGCAAGCTCTCTGCGCTGCGCCATTTTTACAAGTATCTCCTGCTGGACCGGCTGATAAAGAATGATCCCACCCTGGATATCGATTCGCCCCGGCAGTGGAAGGTGCTGCCCAAATCCCTGGCCGGAAGTGAAATTGATTCCATTGTGAAATCGGTTGCGGCGAAGCCTGATTCAAAGCTTGCGGAAGCTCTGGCGCAAAGAGACCAGGCAATACTGGAAATGCTCTATGCCGCCGGACTGCGAGTTTCTGAGATTATCGGAGTGAAGCTGGAAGATCTGAAGCTGGAACTCGGGCACGTGCTGGTGCGAGGCAAAGGAGATAAAGAACGCCTGGTGCCACTGGGACGTGCGGCTCAGAAAGCCATTCAGCGATACGTTGAAAATGGTCGCGGTTTGCTGTTGGGCGAGAAAATTTCCCCCATGCTGTTTGTTCGTCGTGGCGCAGGCAAGCTGACACGGCAGCGCGTCTGGCAAATGGTGAATTCGGCTTCTGCTTCAGGCCGGCATGCCAGCCCGCACATGCTCAGGCACAGTTGCGCTACGCACATGGTGGAAAACGGCGCCGACCTTCGCACTGTGCAAACAATTTTGGGCCACGCCGATGTGTCAACAACCCAGGTATACACGCACGTGGCCCTCGATCGTCTGAAGACGGTATACAGGAAATATCACCCGCGAGGAAGCAAAGCTGCCGGAAGACCATGAAAACGAACCCAGAATCGACCAGCCCGGAAATCCGGAAGGGAATCCAGAAATTCCTTGATCATCTGCGCGGTGAGCGGAATGCTTCCGCTCACACCTTGCGCGCTTACAGCAACGAGCTGCAGCGTTTTGCCGATTACCTGGGACCGGAGATTCGGTGGAGAGATGTTGACCACGTTTTTATTCGCGGCTTTCTGGGCCAGTTGCATAGCCAGGGATTGAGCAAAGTGTCCGTCGCCCGCGCGCTTGCCGCGGTGCGATCGCTTTACAAGTGGCTGGCGAGAGAGGGAGTCGTACAGCAGAATCCGGCGAAGCTGGTGGCGACGCCGAAGCTGCCCAAGAAACTGCCGCGCGTACCAACCATGGAAGAGATGAACGGTTTGCTGGATGGTGCCATGCCGGAAGCGGCGAGCTTTCCTGAACGCGATCGCGCTATCTTTGAACTGTTGTATGGCTGCGGGTTGCGTAATTCGGAACTGGTGGGTATCGACGTCAACGATATTGATGAGGCCAATGGTGTGATCCTGGTTCGTGGCAAAGGGAAAAAGCAGCGGTATGTCCCGCTGGAAGGCGCAGCGGCGGATGCACTGAAAATCTATCGTGTGGAACGACAGAAGACTCTCAATACCAGCGGCAAGGCGACGCGACGTCTGTTTATCAATCGGCGGGGCGGGCAGCTGACTACGCGAAGCGTAGGACGGATTGTAAAACAAATTGCGATTGCAAAAGGGTTGCCGCCAGACATCCACCCGCATACGCTGAGACATGCCTTTGGCACTCACATGCTTACTGAAGGCGCTGACCTTCGCGCGATTCAGGAACTGCTTGGTCACGAGCGCCTTTCCACCACGCAGAAGTACACGCAGCTTTCCATGACTCATGTCATGGAGGTGTACGACAAGACTCATCCGCGGGCAAAATAAAACGCTTTGGCATGATTTGTGGCATGCTTAATCGCGCGAGGCTACCCATGCGAGTACTGACCATTTGTATTTTTTGTTTCATCGGTTGCGGTCTGGCAAATGCACAAAAAAGCGCTGCACCAGCCCAACCTGCTACGCAAAAAAAGCAGGCGGCGAATGAAAGAGCCAGCGAAGCCCAGGTTCTGAAGCTGCTGGATATGCTGCAGATCCGCGATAATCTGAAGATCACCCTTGATGCAATGAAGACGCAGATGCAGCATGGTTCCGAGCAAATGCTGAAGGAAAAAATCGCGCGGCCGACCGACGAACAGATTAAATCGGTAGACAAAATTGTGGACGAGGAGTTCGCGAAGATTTCCATGGACGATCTGGTCCGCGATGTTGTGCCGATTTATCAACGGCATCTCACTCGTTCTGATGTTGCCGCGCTGATTGCGTTTTATTCATCTCCCGTAGGACAAAAGCTCCGTCGCGAGCAGCCGGCCATGATGAAAGAGAGCATGGAAGCTACCTCGGCTGGGCAGCGCGAAAAGATGGAGCAGTTGCTGGCTCGGGTTGAGATCCGGTTGGAGCAATTCATTGAAACCGAGCAGGGCAAGCCATAGCGAGATTTAACGATGAGGTGAGAAGCGACAGCAAGCGATCAGCTACTTAGCTCT
>DATEJX010000027.1:0-6300 GCA_035277785.1 Candidatus Angelobacter sp.
ATCCGCGCTCCCGCCTTGCGAATGTCTTCGATCAGTTTCTCGTGCCGAGGACGCTCAAGAACAACCACCACAAGGTCGGTAACATCACGACTCAGCGCGCGCGCGATGGCCTTCAAATTGTCCGCCACCGGAGCGTCCAAATCGACTACGTTTTTGCATGAGGGCCCCACGACGAGCTTTTCCATATAGCAATCGGGCGCATTGAGCAAACCGCCTTTTTCAGCGGCAGCCAGAACGGTAATTGCACCGGGCGAACCGGTGGCACAAAGATTTGTGCCTTCCAGCGGATCAACAGCGATGTCCACCTCGCGGAACTTGGCTCCATCCTGCCACCCGGATCCCACCTGCTCTCCAATGTAGAGCATGGGTGCTTCGTCGCGTTCGCCTTCGCCGATCACGATAGTTCCACGCATGGGCACCGTATCCATGGTCTTCCGCATCGCTTCTGTTGCCACCTGATCTGCCTTGTGGCGGTCGCCCAGGCCCATGGTGTGAGCTGAGGCGATGGCCGCTTCTTCCACGACGCGTACGAATTCCAAAGCCAGCTCGAACTCCAGAATGTCGGCAATGCGTTTTGCATCTTCTCTCTTGTTCACCACCTGGGTCGCCATGGAAACCTCCCTTGTTTGAAAAGCCTCTGGACTACTGCCGTTCAGGAGCAAAACACAATCGACTTTCGAGCCCCTTGACCCGTTAGCTCACGCCATATTAAAACGCACTCGATCCCGTAATGCTTTCGCCGATGATCAACGCGTGGATGTCATGGGTCCCTTCGTACGTCTTTACCGATTCCAGGTTCATCATGTGGCGCATCACCGGGTAATCGTCGGCGATGCCGTTGCCGCCCAGAATGTCTCGCGCCTTGCGCGCGCACTCCAGGGCCATCCAGACGTTGTTTCGTTTGGCCATGGAGATATGCTGATGCTGGACCTTGCCTGTGTCTTTGAGTCTTCCCACCTGCAACGAAAGAAGCTGGGCCTTGGTGATCTCGCTGATCATCCAGACCAGCTTCTCCTGGACCAGTTGGTGAGATGCAATCGGCTGGTCGCGGAACTGCTTGCGGATTTTTGCATAATTCAGCGCCGTGTCATAGCACGACATCGCCGCGCCAATCGCGCCCCAGGCGATCCCATAGCGCGCCTGGTTCAGGCAGCCCAGAGGTCCCTTAAGGCCATCAGCCCCGGGCAAAATATTCTCTTCCGGAATGTGCACGTCTTGTAGAGACAGGCCGGAGGTCACAGACGCCCGCAATGACCATTTGCCATGCACGTCATCAGCCTTGAAACCAGGTCGGTCGGTCTCCACCAGAAAGCCGCGAATCCTGTTGTTGTGCTCTTCTGATTTGGCCCAGATCACTGCCACATCGGCGATGCTGCCGGAGGTGATCCACATCTTTTCGCCGTTCAGGACATACTCTTTCCCCACCTTCTTAGCGCGGGTGCGCATGCCGCTGGGGTTTGATCCGAAATCCGGTTCCGTCAGGCCAAAACAACCAATTTTCTCGCCGCGTGCCATCTGGGGCAGCCATTTCTGCTTTTGTTCTTCGCTGCCATAGGCGTGAATGGGATACATCACCAGTGAAGACTGAACGCTGCAGAAGGATCGAATGCCACTATCGCCGCGCTCCAGTTCCTGCATGATCAGCCCGTAGTCGATGTTTGACATTCCGGCGCAGCCGTAGCCCTTGAGGTTGGGACCGAAAAAGCCGAGCTCGGCAATGGTTTTGACCAGCTCGCGCGGAAAGCGTCCGTCGCGGTTGCAATGCTCAATGATGGGGACTACGTTCTCTTCCACGAACCGGCGCGTGGTCTCGCGCACCAGCTTTTCATCTTCGCTGAGCAGACCGTCAAACTCTATAAAGTCCACTCCCTTGAATTTAAAAACGGGCATAAAGGCTCTCTTCCTTATGAGGACTTGGGATCACGCGGAGCGGCAGCACTAGCGGAGGGAACCGCCGACTCGAGCCAAACCTAACAAGGTATCAGGGCGGGGAATTGGGGTCAATCTGGCGCAAATCAGTTCCATCAGTGGGATCAGCGGTAAGGTTTTGCCTCCCTTCATGCCACAGTCTGTTCTTCTGCCGCGGATAACGGCGCCGTGATCTCCTCAAGCTCCTTGCGTTCAGCTTTCACTCCGATCATCGCTTCCACAACGGCCGCGCAAATCATCAGCGCTGCGCCTGCAAGATAACCCCAGAGTAATGCAGTGCGTGATCCCGTCTGGATCAAAAGGCCGAAGATGTACGGTGCTGCCACTCCACCCACGAACGTCCCGGCCGCATAGAAGACGGCAATGGCCAGTCCCCGGATTTCCAGCGGGAAAATCTCACTCACGGTGAGATAAGCCGAACTGGCAGCGGCTGACGCTACAAAGAAGATCACCGTCCAGCAAATGGCCTGCGTCGCTGCGGTGAGCAGGCCCTGGTGGAACATCCACCCGCTGACCGCGAGCAGAATCCCCGAAAGCGCATACGTGAGGGTGATCATCTGTTTGCGCCCGAAGCTGTCGAACCAGTGTCCCAGCAGCAGCGGACCGAAGAAGTTGCCCACAGCAAAAGGAAACAGGTACAGACCGACTTTCTGCGCCGGGAGCTCATAAAATCTGACCAGCACGAGGGCATAGGTAAAAAAGATTGCGTTGTAGAAAAACGCCTGCGAACCCATCAGCGCCAGGCCCAGCAGTGATCTGCGGCGATGATCGACAAAGATTGCCTGCCAAATCTCGTGCAATGGAGTATGGTGGCGAGGCCGGATGCGAATCTTCATGCCGGGCGAGGGCAGAGTGTGCGAGGTAATCCTGGTTTCAATCTGTGCCACCACGGCTTCGGCTTCGTTCTCTCGACCATGAATCATTAACCAGCGCGGACTTTCGGGAATGGCGTGGCGCAAGAAAATGATGATGAGGCCCAGCACTGCTCCGATTCCAAATGCAAGCCGCCAGGCAATGCTGAGCGGCAATACTCCTGTGTCCAGAAGCAGGATCGATCCCGCCGCGCCAATAGCTGCTCCAATCCAGAAGCTGCCGTTGATGATCAAGTCAACGCGGCCACGCACGCGTGCTGGAATCAGCTCGTCAATGGCAGAGTTAATGGCGGAGTACTCGCCGCCGATGCCGGCGCCGGTGAATGCCCTGAACAGCGCGTAAGAAAAGAAATTCCAGGAAAGCGCAGTTAATGCTGTGGCAGTGAGATAAAGAAGAAGCGTGATGGTGAACAGCTTCTTCCGGCCAAGACGGTCAGTGGCATAGCCGAAACCGAGCGCGCCAATCACCGCGCCCAGCAGATAAAATGTCGCACTTGCACCCACCTGGGCGTCGCTAAGACCGAGCGCCTCAGGCCGTTTTAAAATCGCACCAAGCGCGCCCGCCAGCGTTACCTCAAGCCCGTCCAGCACCCAGGTGATACCCAGAGCAACTACCACCAGCCAGTGAAAACGGCTCCAGGGCAGGCGATCTAACCGAGCCGGAATATCGCTTTCAATGACTCGGGACATTGGCTTAGAGATGAACGACGAACGTTATGGGGATGTCTCTTGTCCCTTTCGCCTTCGTTACCCGCTCGCACCGCGATGACTCGCAGTTTATAAGCCCCGCAAATCTTGTGAGAAACCGGCACAAAAAACAGAAGCCGCGCAGATGCGCGGCCTCAAACAAAACTCTGCTTTTTGCCCTACGGTTGCAGCTCAATCTTGCTTACGCTCATTGTGTCGCCCTTTACGTTGCCGGTCACGTTCACCCGGACGTCCTTGGGCTTCTTTTCGTCAGCGATGAATTTTTTGGCCTGCTCATTGCCGGCGGCGTCAAATTTCACCACTTTCTTGTCCGACGTCAGCACGCCATAACCGCTCTTTACGCAATCAGGCATCTGCAGGCATTCTTTGGTGTGCTTGGCGCCAAAGTCTGCCTTGCTGCCCTCTTCTTTCGCGCAGGACAGGTCCACCAGATATCCCTTCACGGTGGTGTCAGCAGCAAAAGCGCTGATTGACATGGCAGCGAACAGGATCATGACAAATTTTTTCATCGAGCTCCTCTCAGGTTTGGAGTTCCTTTTGTGTATTGATTATGTTCAGCGATGAAGGTTACAACAGCGTAACCTTTTCCTCAACAAAAACTCTCCACAGCGTATTACTTCCGGGTGCTTAGAGCTTTTCGTAGAATTCGCAGCCCGAGCACGAAATAAAGATGCCACCGGGCACATTGCGCTCCCTGTCTTTCACTCTCTTCACAATGCGCGTGGGCTTGCCGCACTTGGGACAATCCGTGCTCTTTGAGGTGTCCATCATCTTCTTGCGATCCGCCGTTTTGGCGACCTTGGCCATTTTCTTAATACTCTCCTGTTAATCATTCCCTCTTGTGTGCTGCCTGGCACACTGCGCCCAAAGCGGGACGCGACGGGTAAGTGCGGTATAGAACGTAAAAGGCAGAAAATCCGGGTATGCTCGCTGCCGAACCGCAACTTCCTTATTTTACAACGGTTCGCACCGTTCCGAAAACCAGAGACCCATGGACCGGCAAAAACGCTGAATCATCTCAATTCCGGCGTGGTCGTGATCGCCGCCCCCGCTCGCAAAAGCCTATTTCTTCCTGGTCAGCCTGCCTTCCGGATTAGTTGACTGAGGCTGGGCCTGTCCCTGCTGGGTCGCCGGCGTAGCCGGTAGCTGCTGCAGGGCGACCAAGGCGGACGGCGGAAGCTTATCCGCGTGCCCCAGCATTTCGCTGACCTGCCAAATTTCATTGTCGGAAAGCATCTCGCCAAAACCCGGCATGCCCGTCATGCGGATCCCATTTTTTACCTTCCAATAAGTAACTCCCACGGGATCGTCGGTTACCATCTCGTCTTTTGTCAGCAACTGCGGAGGCAGAGGAAACATGCCCTTGGCCGCTTTTGTAGCAGTTTGATTCAGGAAGCCATGGCAGAAAGCGCAGTTGTCCATGTAAGTCTTCGCCCCGGAAGTCAGGTTATCCTCCGTGGGCTGGATGGGAGCATTCTTGGGAGCCTCTTTGCTGATGCGCGCCTTCAGCGCCATGCGTGCCATGGTTTTCTCAAACGGCATTGGCGCTGACGATGTCGCCACCGGTGCATATCCGTAACGGAAATAACAGTAGCCAATTGCTGCCGGAATTAATAAACCAATAATGACGCCAAAGATAAATCTTCCCACTCTGCACGCTCCTTTGAAGTTTTGCCCAACAGCTTACACGTTTCTTTGATTTGCTTAACAGAAGAGAACGATGGATTTTAATCTAAAGGAGTCAAAACAGATCGTCTATTGATGGAATCAGTACACCGCGCGTGCCTGCACATTCTGCTTGCTCGCCAGCAGGAAGCGTTCTTCAGGCGCTGCCCTGCGGAGTACCAGATCCGTCACATATGCTCCGACGGCTGGGCCGTGCTTGAACCCATGTCCTGAACCGCCGCCAACCAGCCATACGTTTTCGAACCCAGGGTGCCGGTCGATGAGAAAATCACCATTCCAGGTGTTTTCATACTGGCAGACCCGCGTCTCGAGAATAGGTGCGTGCGCAAGCCGGGGAACATGTTGGTTTAGGAAGGACCGCAAGCGGACAATGGCCTCCCTCGTAACCACTCTTTCCTCGCTATCCGGATCGATAGTCGGGCCGTGCCGGTCAAAGGCGATCTTAAATCCCCGGCCCTCAATGTCAGGCAGCGCATAAGGGATGTCTGGGTGCTGATGGTTTAACCAAACCGGCATCATGGGTGGCCGGAAACTGTCGTCTCCCGGAGGGGGTCCAAGGAAAAAAATCTCCTGTCGGGTGGGAAAGATGAGTTCTTTAAGCAGTGCAGGGAATGCTTTGGGCAGCCATGGTCCACAGGCAAAAATAAAATGCCCGCCGGAGATGGTTTCCCCTGCGCCCGTCTTGATTTCGTGCAGACGACCCGTTCCTTCCGGCGACAGAGCGTGACCCTGAATGCATGGAACTCCTGATTTTTCCAGCTGATAAACCAGCAACTGAACCGCCCGACGCGCCATCAACAGCCCGCTCTCGGGCTCGCACAAGCCCCAGGTTACGTCATCAAACTTCAGTTCCGGATAGCGCCGCCGCAGCGCATCAGCATCAAGCTCCTGGCAGCGTATGTGCTTGCGCCTGAACACCTCGAGCATGCTTTTGGTGTACGAATCTGTGTCATTGCTCAACCAGAGCACTCCGGTGCGGTGAAGCAGCTCCGAATCCACCTGCAATTCCAGCTCTTCCCACATCGGCAGCGACTGCTGCGCCCATCGCGTGTAGAGTTCGTCAGGGCCGTAGCCCATGCGGATGACGCGTGTTTCGCCGCCGGAA
>DATEJX010000028.1:0-2486 GCA_035277785.1 Candidatus Angelobacter sp.
AACAGAATTTTCGTGTCTGGCGCGTGCTGACGAATGTGCCGGGCGATTTCGATTCCATCCAGGCCTGGCAGACCTATGTCGAGCAGGATCAAATCCGGCTTTAATTCGTGCGCTTTCTGGACCGCTTCCAGGCCATCTGAAACCTCACATACAAGTTTCAAATCCGGCCTGCGTAGAAGCTGTGCGCATAGAAACTTGCGAAAGGCCTCAAAGTCCTCTGCGACCAGAACTCGGATCAAAGGCGCATTGGCGGAGCTCATCATATAGCGGTTGGGCGGCCTGGTTGGCCGCTGCATGTTCAGCGCCCTGGGGTCTTTTCTGCTGGCGCAGGTATCTGACAGCACGGCTTGACCTGCTATGGTTAAGGCTAGGTATACACCCGCCTGCGCCGCCCGGGGCGCGCCGATTCGCGCCAGTGTGAAAAACTCCGTGTAGGGTGAATTGCCAGCTGCACAGGGCCATGCGTTCGGATGGAAGAACGCGGCCGCGAGCGGTTTTTGCAGCCGCCGAACGAGTTAAATCTTAACCACCAAGGACACCCAGTCGACTCCTTCGCTCTGCTCGGTCGTTCACGGCAGGTTACGGAACACAAGGCAAAAAACAACTGGCCGCAGATCCGGGCTGATCATGCAGATAAGAATTCTGCCATTCACCTGCGTTGATCTGCATCATCTGCGGCCGATTTTCACGCTTCTTGTTGGGCTGATTTTTTTGAAAACAGCCGCCGAACAACATGGCCTTTCCACATCCACAAACCCGTAAGGACCATGAGAGGAACAAAGACAAACCGGGTGGCGGGCGCATACTGCGGAATCTTGTCAAACGGACTATAGATGTAACCAGCGATTGGAATGGCCAGGATGATGTGAATCCAGCGAAAGATCGTGCGTTGAGCGCCGGTCGTGATCATTTGAATCCCTCCCTTTGGAAACTTTGCGGTCTATATTTTTCAACTCTCACTCACCACTCACGCTTTCTCGAACTGTTTGGCGTACTCAGCGTTCAATCGCTGCCAGCCGCCGAACTTCATGGCATCCGGGCCCACGATGCGTCCAATAGGTTGACCGCCAAGAAGCCGATCCAGCACGTCGAGACAGATGTGCCACCCGGCAGCTCCCATAGAAATGAAGCGGCGATCGATGTTGCTCCACAGCGTCAGGCGCGTGCCGCCGGCAATGGCTTCAAGTTCCCACCGCATGTCAAAGCCACCCCACTTGTACTCAAGCAGCCTGGGAGCATCCGCCCGAGTCACTCTGGTTTCGGTAACGTGCGGCGCGGGTGCTCCCACGGTAGTGAGCTTCACCGTAGCTCCAGCCGCACCCAGGTTGCCGTCGGCGTCAAAGGGCGCCCACTCGCGCAGTTGCGCCGGGTCGGTGATTGCCTGCCAGACTTTTTCCGGCGAGTGGCGCAGCTCTCTCACCAGAACGAGCGTCCACTTGTCTCCGTCTTTTTGCACCCGCACTCCGCCGGCTGGACCAGGTGTGTACTGCTCGCGAGCGGTCATCTTTTACTCCTTGTCTTCTTTTTTGTTGGGTTTTTTGTTGGCGTCGATTGGGCCTTGCTGGAGCCATCGGGATCCACGCGGTCGAGGTGGCGCTCAAGAGCATCCAGGTGCGTGGACCAGAACCGGCGGAAGGGAGCCAGCCATTCATCCACCTCCTGAAATGGTTCAAGCTTCAGCCGATAGAGGCGGCGTTGTGCATCGACTGTGGCTTCTACGAAGCCGGCATCGCGCAGCACGCGCAGGTGCTTTGACACCGTGGGCTGCGGCATGCGAAGCCGGCGCTCAATCTCTCCTACGGACTGCTGTGAAGAGACCAGAAGGCCCAGGATCGCCCGGCGGTTGGGCTCGGCAATGATTTCGAACGCGGATTCCACGCTTTGTATATACTCGATAAGGAATATACGTGTCAAGGCATACAAAAAAGCATTTGCCACAGATGAACGCTGATCAACGCAGATGGAAACAAGACTTAGCCACAGATTTGCGCTGCTTCGCCCACATAAAACATTTGGCTTTATTTGCGTTTAATTCGCGGCCAATTGCTGTTTGATCTGCGTTGATCTGCGTCCATCTGTGGCGAGTGTTTTTTGCTGTTCTCCGTGCCTGTGTGTCTCTGTGGTAGGTGTTTTGTTTACAACGGCATTTCTGGCAATTGATTTGGTTCGCGTTAATTCGCGGCTGATCCTTCAAATTTTGGCAATCCTGGCAATTTTGGCAATTTCTTTACTCGCCCCACACATACGCATCCGGCTGCTCCAGGCCTACAAATGCCAGCACGCGGCAGGCGAACTGATGCGCCATTTCCGGCAGGGTTGACGGACGGTTGTAGAACGTAGGAATAAGAGGATAGATGGTTGCGCCGGCTTCGGCAGCCCACGTCATATTGCGCAGGTGCAGCCGATTAAGCGGCGTTTCCCGGATGCAGAGCACCAGCGGGCGTTTTTCTTTGAGACACACGTCGGCGGCGCGGTCGATGAGATTG
>DATEJX010000029.1:0-5490 GCA_035277785.1 Candidatus Angelobacter sp.
AGAGCGCTGATCTGGGTTCCGATCGGTTCCTGGCCGGCCAGGAACTTCCGCACAAACGCCTCGTTTACGATAAAACGATGCGGTGTATCTGCCTGGTCGTCTGCCGCTGTAAAGTCACGCCCTCGCACCAGCGGAATACCCATGGTGCGGAAATATCCTGGCAGGATCGTACGGATGGTTCCCACAAGTTCTTCTCCAGGTTGCGCCGGTGGTCTCCCAGAGATATCCACTCTCGTTCCCGCTGCCAGCCCATTGAAGGGAAGATAGCTGACCGCGCTGGCAGAGCGCACGCCCGGCAAGTGCGAGAGTTGTTCGGCTGCTCGAGCAACGAATTCCACTTTCTTTGGATCGGGATAACGCAGTGACGGCAGGGTCACCCGGAAAGTAAGTAGCTTGTGAGCATCAATTCCCGGATTGACGGCTTGCAAGCCCACCACGGTGCGGAAAAGCAAACCGGCGCCCGCCAGCAGTGCCACGGAACAGCCAACTTCCAGCGCGACCAGCCACCTGCGCATTCCGTTGCCTGTGCTGGTATTCGTGCGGCTTTCAGCATGCAAATCTCGATTCAGATCCTTGCGTGAGGCCATCAGCGCCGGAGCCAGTCCGAACACTACGCTGGTCAGGAGCGAAACCAGAAATGCGAATGACACAATCCTCAGGTCAAAACTGATTGCCACGGATTTGGTTAGATCGCGCGGCGCCAGCGCCACCAGCCCTGAGACCGCAAAGTATGCCAGCGCCAATCCCAGCACTCCTCCCGCCAGGCCAAGCACCACACTTTCCGTCAAAAGCTGCCTTACCAGGCGACCTCGCGCAGCTCCCAGCGCCCCACGCACTGCAATTTCCCGGCTGCGTGCGCTGTAGCGGGCCAGCAGCAGGTTGGCCACGTTGGCGCAGGCAACTGAGAGTAGTAACGCAACTGCACCCAGCAGGACCAGCAGGGATGTCTTGACCTGCCCGACCAGGGAATCCCGCAGCGGTTCCACATCGATCCCCCAGCCTCGATTGAACTCGGGGTAAGCTGATTCCAGTCTGCGCGCAATCCCGCTCATCTCCGCCTGGGCCTGGCTCAATTTGACTCCGGACTTCAGCCGGGCCACGGCCCACATCCACCGGCCCTGGGTCTTGCGCAGGTTCTCTGCCGGGTTAAGCCCCAGGGGCAGCCAGATGTCGCTCGAACGGGTATTGAAATAGAAATCCGGCGGCAACACGCCGATCACCGTAAACGGTCGCGAATTCAACTGAAGTTGTCGTCCCAGAATCCCTTCATCACCACCAAACCAGCTCTGCCACAGGCGATAGCTGATCATGGCAACCCGCGCATCATCCTTATCTTCCTGCAGGGTGAATACGCGTCCGCGGATTGGCTGTACCTCCAGGATCGGCAACACCTCGCCGCTCACGGCCTGTGCATCCACTTCTTCGCTTCGTTTTCCATCGCCCAGGATCACATGAAAATCAAAAAAGGCCCCCATGCCGCTGAAAGTCGTGCTCTGTGCTTTCCAGTCAAAATAATTGGCCGGCGAAATAACATTGTGCTGGAAGTTGCGATGTGGGTTGGTCTCATACAGCATCACCAGTTGTTGCGCTTCAGGATAGGGCAGTGGCCGGAGCAAAAGATTGTCCACCACGGTGTAGATGGCAACGCTTGCGCCAATCCCCAGTGCCAGTGAGAGGACTCCCGTCGTCGCAAAGCCCGGGTTCAGCCGCAGGCTGCGCAGTGCGTAACGCAGATCCTGGAATGTTGTCTCAATCCAAAGCGGCCGCGCCGTCTCCCGCACTGACTCCCTGGCTGCTTCCATGCTGCCGAACTTCAGCATGGCTTCTCGGCGGGCCTCTTCCGGCTTCATGCCGGCACGAATGTTGTCTTCAACGTGCATCTCAAAGTGTGAGCTGAACTCGTCTGCCATCTCGCGTTCACGCCGGTTTCTGCTGAACAGGCCGCTCACCCGTGCCCACAACGCCCATAACTTTTTCATGCCAACTCCTTAGCCTTGAGAAAGCGCGCCACAATCGACGAGGCCTCAGCCCAGTCCTCAGTTTCCTGCCTGAGTCGGCGCCTTCCCGCGGCGGTCAGCCGGTAATACCTGGCTTTGCGATTGTTCTCTGATGTTCCCCACTCGGAAGTAATGGCCCGCTCCTGCTCAAGCCGCAGCAGCGCCGGATACACACTGCCGTAGTTCAATGACAGACGGTCGCCGCTGATCTGCTCAATCCGCCGGGCAATCCCGTAGCCGTGCAATGGCCCCATGCTCTCCAGCGTCTTCAGGATCATCAGCGCCATCGTTCCCTGCCACACGTCTGATTTTCGGTTCTGTTCATTCATATAATTAAGCTATAGGAGTCTGCCATCTTATCTTGGACTCCTATAACCTGACAATAGGAAGCAAGCCAAACAGGAATTTCTGTGAAATCGTCCGTTCGGCGTAAGCGACACCGTTAACCCATGTCATCTTGAGCGACTCCGAGGAAGCGAAGCGCCTGAGGAGGAGTCGAAAGATCCCGAGAATGTCTCCACCGCCATGCTGATGCAGGGAGTTTCTACCAATACTTTATGTTTACGCCCTTGCAATCGCGCGAGAGGATTCTCTTCCCTCATTTGCGTTAATTCGCGGCCAATTTTCTGGTTTTCTCCGCGTCTCCGCGCCTCCGCGGTGAAAGCCCCTATTTCCGTTGCGTTCTTCGCGCCCTTTGCGGTTAATGCTTTGTTCTACTGCTTTTCCACGAACACGTTCTCACTTCGGACGGCCGACTTGGCCGCCAGGCAGCAGGGCCCGGCAGGAATGGGACTGCCATGGGGGCAGGTGCGCGGATGTCCCAGGAAGGTACAGATGCGGTCTGTCGCTTCGGGCGACAGGATGTGCTCAAACTTGCACGCCTGCTCGGCAATTTCTTTTTCGTCTTCTACTTGGAACGTCTGAGTGAAGAGTCGCTCGGCCAGGCGGTGACGGCGAATCACATCTTCTGCGCGCCGCCGGCCCTTCTCGGTGAAGATGATCATCTGCTCGCCGTGCTCCAGAGAATCCGTTGGCGGACGAAAGGCCACGTGGCAGCGGTTCAGCACCAGCTTGTGCGAGTGTGGCGCCTCAGTGTGGGCTTCCAACTCCACCAGGCCCATGCTTTGCATGCGTTCAATAGCTAATGGCATTGGCAATGCGCCTTCCACCTCTACGCGGCCCAGCTCCGCCGGCTCGCCGTTCTCTGCCAATACCCAAAGCTCTTCCAGCACTTCATCGAACTGCTCTTCATCATCGGTGATGAGTTCTTCCTGCGAGGCGATCTTGCCATGATGAAGTTCCAGCAGCCGATCCGCCAACCGGGCGACCATGGGATCGTGCGTCACCATAATAATGGTGCGACCCTGCGCGTGTAGTTCGCGCAACTGCCGCAGCACCAACCCTTCATTCTCTGCGTCCAGGTTTCCGGTGGGTTCATCCGCCAGCACGATGTGCGGATCATTGATCAGCGCCCGCGCAATGCACACGCGCTGCTGTTCTCCACCGGAAAGCTGCGAGGGCAGATGATTGGCGCGGTCCGCCAGTCCAACGCGTTCCAGTGATGCAAGGGCTTCTGCCTTGTCCGTCATGCTGTGGAAGTATTGCGCCAGCATCACGTTTTCAATCGCAGTGAGGTACGGAATCAGGTGAAATTGCTGGAAGATAAAGCCAATCTTTTCCGCGCGGAAGCGGTTCAGTTCCGCCGCGCTCATCTGGGAAACGTTAGTTCCATGGATCCAGATTTCGCCGCTGCTGGGCTGGTCGAGGCAGCCAATTAAATTGACCAGCGTACTCTTTCCTGAGCCGGAAGGTCCCATGATGGCCAGCCACTCGCCCGGGGCCACCGTGAGCGAAACGTTGTCCAGCGCCTTCACTTCAACGTTGCTCTTGTAAACCCGCGTGACGTTCTTTAGCTCAATCGGCATTATTCTCCTCTGAGGATTCCAGCCGGCTGGATCTGCTGAAGCAACCGCAGCGGCGCCGTGGACGCAATCAGCGCCAGCACCACGCTGCCCAGCAACACAGGCAACAATAGCACCGGCTGCGGCAGAATGGCCGCATCAAAATTTGCTTTGCCAATCCAGAAAGCAATGCCGCTCCCTACTATGTATCCTGCGGCTGCGCCGGCCAGCGCCAGCAGTGAAGCTTCAGCCGCAAAAAGCATATTAACTGTGCGGTTTGAGGCGCCTAGCGCTTTCATCACCGCAAAATCCTTTCGCCGTTCCAGAACTGAACTGGTAAATGTAGCCACCATGCACAGCATGATCATCACCACCACAATGGCCGACGCGGTAAGCACCACCGAACGCGTCTGGCCCACAATGGCAGTCTGTGCATGCGTGATCTCACGCACCGGTTTAACTTCCGCCTGCGGCAGGGCAGCCGTAAGCTGATCAACTTTGCTTTGGATCACCCGCGGAGTTCCATCAATGCGCACCAGGACTGTGTTCGCCTCCACTCCCGTCAACGAAGCGAAATCCGCAGGATCAAGATAAATTCGGCTGTCATCATTTGAGCCGGAAGTAAAAATCGCTTGTGGCCGCACTTGGATTTTCTTGGTTCCAAATGCGATCTCAAACCCAGAGCCGCCAGATGAATAAAGCTGCGCAGTGCGCGAACCCACAAGCGCATTCCCCGCCGTATCCATCTTGCGCGTTGACCACCATGAATTCATCTCGCTCAGCGAGTGCAGGTTGGTGCCACCAATCACAACGCGCGTGTTGCTTGGCCCATCGGCGATTGCATATGCCACCGGCACAACATCACCTTTTCCGGCCAGAGTCGACCGGATAGTTTCAATGGCCGGCTCATTGAGGCTGCCGTTCCGCGCGGTGACGACCACGTTGGCTCCGAACGACTGGAACTCATGGCTCAGCTTGTTTTCCAGGTCGTAGTAGACAGTCAGGGCCGCTGTTGCGATGGTCGCCACCACAGCAACTGAAATCAGCGCTGTCAGAGCCCGGTCTTTGCGCACCCAGGCGGCTTTAACCAGAAGGCGAGCGAAAAGCTGCTTGCGGTTCATGCATCACCCCGCAGAACCACCGCCGGATCAAAACGCATGGCCTTGCGCACCGCGCCCGTGCTTCCAGCAAATGTCACCACCAGCGCGGCGACAATGATCAGCGCCAGCACTACGGGCTGGACTTCAATAGGAGAGTGGAAAACAACTTGTCCAATCCGGTGCGCCAGCACCGCGCCGGCAAAGAACCCGATCAGTCCGCCTGCTACGGCCAGGCATCCCGCCTCAGTCAGGAAAAGCGAAGCAACTGTGCTGTTGCCCGCGCCCAGAGATTTCATCAACCCAACTTCTGCGCGCCGTTCCAGGATCGTCGCCGCCATCGCGGCCGAAACCGCCAAAGCCGCCGCGAGCAGTGCCGCAAGGGTCAATAACAGCATCATCCCCGAGATGCTGCTCAGCACCTTGCCCTGCGTTTGCTCCACTTGCCGGATCTGCTCTACTCGGACGTTCGGGATTACTTCCGAAATCTGGAAA
>DATEJX010000030.1:0-6875 GCA_035277785.1 Candidatus Angelobacter sp.
GTAACCATCAACCATCTGGAGAGTTTTTCCCGTTATGAAGTGGAAGTCTGTCTTTTGTACTCTGGCCGCCATCACCCTGCTGGCTGCATCCGGATTCGCTCAGGATTTTAAGTCGGAAGTGAATGTGGAGGGCATCGCCGGCATTACCCAAAGCACCAACAACTTTGTTCTTCCCTATAGCGCCACTCTTGGCGGTGGATTTCTGGCCGGCTATCGCTATCATTTCAGTCCGCTGTTCGCCGTGGAAGGCGATTACGGTTTCATGCGCAACACACAGAACTTTCTTGACATCACCGGTACTGGCGTGCAGACCAATGTTCAGGAGTTGACCGGGGCAGCCGTGCTGGGCCCCAGCGGCAATCATCGTTTTCGCCCATATGTGCTGGCTGGAGGCGGTGCGCTGTTTTTCCGTCCTACCAATAGCGCTATCAATGATCTGCTTGGATTTGGAAACAGTTTCGGCGTCAGCGTGAGCCAGACTCGTCCTACATTTCTCTACGGCGGAGGGCTGGACATCGGCCTGACCCGTTACATGGCATTGCGCGCTGAGTATCGCGGCTTTGTATTCAAAGCTCCGGGACTTGATATTCCTGGTTTGTCTAACATTCCTATCGTCGGCAATCTCACGTCCAGCAGCTTCACGCACATGGCGCAGCCGGCCGTGGGTTTGGTGTGGCGCTTCTAATCGAGTAAGTTGGCGTGAGCGGGCCGTGATTTTCGGAACACGGCCCCACCTGGCTTCCTGAACTGCTGCTGCCTGACCGCCTCTATCAGTCTGAATGGCGCAATTTGACTTAATGCCAACCTCTGCCGGAGAATAAAGCTGCTTAAATGGCGGGCCGGAAGGCCGCTTTCGCCATAAACCTCCTGTGGAGGACGCGCGCTTCAAGGCGCGTCAGCATTAAGGAAGCCTCTATGGCCAGGATCCTCTGCGTTGACGACGAACCCCATGTGGTTACCTTGAAGTGTGCCATTCTGGAAGCGGCTGGTCACACCGTTACTGCCTCCACGTCCGCCCGCGATGCCATGGAGAAACTCCAGAACAATACTTACGACGCGGTCGTCACGGACTGGCGTCTCGGTGACGCGAATGGCCGGGCCGTGGTGCAGGCAGCCAAGAACAATAGCAGTATGCCGGTCGTCGTTGTGTCAGGATACGTGGCCGAAGCTTTCCAGGCCGCCGAGCCTCTGGCCGACCTTTATCTTGAAAAGCCGGTGAATCCTGAAGAGCTGGTCACCATCGTGAATGAGCTGCTCAAGAGCAGCGAGCGGCCCGCGCCCAGATAAGCATCTTTACAGCGCCTCGGTTTCCACAGCGCTATCGCTTTTCCGATCTTTATAGCGCACTTAATCTGTATCAGCGGTGCTCGTCGCTTGAAAAAACAAGCACAGCCGAAGGCGGCTGTGCCACAAAATCATTGAAGATGGAAGCTCTTCTTTCGAAAATTCCGGCTCATTTCTCCGGCTCACTTCTGAGACAAGCAAACCGCGCTAGCGTGCCGGATTTGCTGCAGCCACTGAAGTAGCAGCAGCTTCAGCCAGAATGCGGTGATGAATGGTAAACAGCGCAAGTTCCAGCCGGTCTGATACGCCGATCTTGTCGTAAACGTTGCGCAGGTAGTTCTTGATCACCTGCTCCGTCGTGCCGAGCTGTGTGGCGATCTCTTTGTTCTTGTACCCCTGCACAATTAGGGCCACGATCTTGAGTTCTTTCGCGGTCAGCCGGTCGCGCACGCGAGCGCCCACCAAGTCGTTCTCCGCCGTCTCCTTGCTCTCCTGCGTATCCTGGATCCAGGTCTCGCCCTTGCTCACCTTGCGTACGCACTGCACCAGTGATTCTCCGCTTACGTTGCGGTAAATCACGCCGTTCACGCCGTTGGTGAGGTAGTGTCTCGAGTCCTGGCCGGTTTCGGCAATGGCGATAAGGCGCGTTTTGAACTTCCTGGCTGTTTCCACGACGATTTGCAAGCTGGAATGGATGTCGGCGCCAAAGATCATGACCGTGGCGTGGAATTTCTCCAGCGCCATCATCATTTTTTCGCTGTTCTCGGCCTGGGCGACAATACGCAAGTCGTCTTCCACGGCCAGCACTTTTGCGGCTCCAGTGCGGAAGATTGCCTGATTATCAGCCAAAATGATCTTCAGCATTTATTTGCGTCCCTTTTCTTTGCGAATGAATTTGTATTGGTCGATCACGCAGGCGATCCCATTTTTCTTCTTCTTGCGGGTTGAATTCGCGGTGGCTGCCTGGGATGCTTCTTTCCGCACAACCCGGCCGGAGCAGCGGACCTCCACGTCTCCCGGAGTGCCCAGCACCTGTGCCGGCAGTGTGATATCAAACTCAATCGGTGATCCCACCGAGAGATCGAGGTCGGCCATGATGTACACACCGGCGGCGCTCATGTTGGCGGTGGTCCCGCCCTCATCGCCCTTTTTCCCGTGAATTTTTATCGGCAGTTCGAGCGGGAATCTCTTACCTGTCCTGGCTTCTTCTGACATTTTCCTCCTCACAGACTCCCTTGGCCTTCAAAGAAACGCATTTGTTGATGTTGGAGAAGACGAATGAAGGTTTATATCATGAAACAGTGCAGGAGCACAGATGATTCATCTACTTAGGTAACGGGCAGTGAAATAGCTGAGAAGGTGCATGAGAAGCCCTCCTCAGCTCATTGCGACTGGGTCTTTCCGCTGGGGTAATGTTGACTTTCGGCCACTTTGGGCGCCTGCGAGCCGTTGCACTAACCCACACTGTGCGAATACTTTACGCGTAGCTAATCCCGGGTGAATACGCCGACGAAAGCGTATCCGGCTACTAAACCCAGCAGGCCCACTGTGGCTGAGGCGCTCCACAGGTGCTCGCGCAGGTTCCGCTTCACGTCCAGCCGTTCCCGCACGCTATGGCGGAGCTCGCTCACACTGTTGTGAAGCTGACGTCTCTGGTCAGCCGCCTTCTTCTCAAGCACGTCAACCGGAATGCCTTCAGTCATGCCGTCCTCGCTTCGTTCTGGATCCAAACCTGGTCCTGTTTCAGCACTTCAAGGGTTCGCTGCGGTGCTACCCCGGTTGAGGACAGCTCGCTATACGCGAACCAGCCCAGTCCCAGCCCCAGCAGCAAATAGGCAGCGCCAATGATCAATGCTCCAAACAGCCACGCATAGGGGCTCGGCTGGAAAATCCCTGCAAGCAGGGCCACCAGCGCGAAGCTGAGCACAATCCATGCCGCTAAAAAGAGCACAAGCGCTCCCAGCAGCATGGGAACAGCGTATTTCCACGTCCGCACCTTTTCTGTAATTTCCGCTTTGAAGATGGCGATTCGGGTCTGGATGAACTCTTTAACTTCCTGCTTGGTTTCCGAAATGACGGTGCCAATTGATTTCTCGTTATGCACGGCTTGCCCTCCAGATTCTTAGACCGGCCCCAATCACCACCCCCACGATGCCGGCGCCTATGACTACGTGCACGGGGTCCTGCTTCTTAACTTCCCGGGCGCGCAGGCGTGCACGGTAAAGTGCATTTAGTGCCTGCCGCCGCCACTCGCTTGCGCGTTCTCTCAGCGTAATGCTCCATTGCTCCCCGCGAGTTGCGGCTTCATCCCGGATCTCCCGCATGCGGGCACTGGCGATGTACGTGACCGTCGCTTTCTTTTCACTGGCGATGTCGCGTACTTTCTTTTGCGCGCGGCGCAAGGCAAGCACCGCCTGTCCTGCTGCGGAGCCTAATTGTGCACCGTATTCTTCCAGTGGGGAAGATTGGGCCTGCTCCGGCAAGAGCCGGTTCGGATCGTCCGCCAGCTCCGGCCCGGACGGATAGGTATCAAAGCTCGCTAAATCTGAGCTGTGGTGCAGTGGTTTGGCCATGACGAAACGCCTCCGTGAGATCACGTAAACCAGGAGTAGGAACATTACATAGGATGTTGAATCTTGTCCGCGCGTTTGAAGGCCAGAGATGAATCCAGACTTGCGGGCGCAAGCTGGTCAGAATGCCCCGCCGCCTCCGCCGCCAAAACCTCCGCCGGAAAAGCCGCCGCCACTGGAAAAACCGCCGCTGCTCCACCCAGAGGATCTGGAGCTGGACCGCGGCGCGGAAACAAACGCGGTAGTAGCCTGCTGTGACATCGCGCCAAGACTGTTGACGAAGTAGAAGGTATTGAACGTGGTCCAGTCACCCTGATACCAGGTGGGTGGGTTCTGAATGATGCCCTCAAAGGCTTTGGCCCAGCGATGTTCGACCCCTAATGCCATGGCATAAGGAAGATACTTTTCAAAGGTGTCCGGCGGCATGCGCTTCAACCGGTCAGAATCGACACGATTCATGAACTCCTCGAAACCCAGCACTCCAACGCGAGTACGCGCGCCTTTCATGCTGGTGGCTGAGAGCTGCCGCCCGAAGATGATAATGATGGCTACCGCGACTATTCCGCACCCAATCAAAGGGCCCATTGAATCAGTGAAGTCCGCCACGTGCAGCACCTGAGCGGCGATGTAGGGAATGGCGATGGCAAGCGCACCCAGCACAGCATACTGGTGAGCTGAATCCGGGTCCGTGGTGTACATGCCTTTGGCTTTGAGAGCAGTAATTATCTCGCTCTTCATGATTGGCAGGACGGAGTAAAAGTGATTGCGCAGCTCTGAAAGGCGCGTCATCGTGGCCCCGCCTTCGTAAATTTTGGTCAGCATGGCGCGTTCGTAGTCGTTCAACTCAGCCCATGAGTTCCTGTCTTTTATCATTTGGAACTCGTAGTCCTTGCTGGTGAAGAGCAATCCTTTGTGTGGCGCCTCCACGATCTTTATGTAACCTCGCACCGCTAGATCCACAAGGACTGAGGTAATGTCGCGAGGATCCACGCTGTCATCCACCAGGGTTCCAGCTTCCGCGGGACGGAGTCCCTCCGGCGGCTCATACATAGGCGCGACAGAGAGTCCCGCATTCGGGTCCCGCCCCTTGAACCACCACAACAGGAACATCACTGCAAAAGCCCACAGCGGAAGACTCAGGATCGGATTACTGCGAACAAATCTCCCGAACTTGGTGAGCCCGCTGGGTGCATGAAGAATGCCTTGCGGAATGTACACATCCACCGTCAAGCCGCCACGGGCCGGCAGTGGGCCGGTGCTTTCGGCCGATACCACTGCTCCATCCACTGAGACTCTCGCCGGATCCTGCGAACCGTAAATACCCTGAAATCCCTGCGCGCGCAGCTGACCGCTGGCATCGGAAGGAAAGTAGAGAGTAGCCGACGCAGACTGAATCGGCACAAGCCAGTCGTTGCCCGTCACGTTCCAGTAGAATTCGTCATACTGTTCAAAGAACTTGGCCGCATCGCTAACCGAGTAATCGATGTTGACGGTACGTGTGGAGTCGCTTGCGCTGGGAACGAAAATCTTCAATTTGAGAAAGCCACGGCTACGGTTCTTCTCAAATTTGAGCGATGAGCCGTTTTCATCCGTGACCTGATTGACCGTGACGAATAGCGAATAGTTGGTGCCTCGCGGGCCCGGATATTCCACCGGAATATCGCGGTACACCCCTTGAAATTGCCCGCGGAAAACGAAAGTGATCTGCTCCGTTATGTCCGCCGAGCCATCTGGCTGAACGTGAATGGTGCTGTTGAATTTTGAAACATGATAGGTGCGTGCCCACGCCGGAGCCGCTCCCAGCAGAACCACAAGAACCAGGTAGAGCAGAAACTGCCGTGCGCGCCGCGATGGATACGCTCTGGAACTTTGGATCATTCAGAATTTAACTTGCACGTTTTCGCGGTCCGCAGGAGTTTCCATCTCAAAGAACTGCCGCGTGTGGAAGCCGAACATTCCCGCAAGGATATTTGTGGGAAATGATTGCACCCGGGTGTTGAAGTCGCGCACCACGGCATTGTAGTAACGGCGCGCATTTTGAATGTTGTCCTCAATCGAGTTGAGAGATGCCTGCAGCCCGGTAAACTGCTCTGACGCTTTTAATTCAGGGTAGTTCTCCGCCACCGCAAAAAGACTTTTGAGAGCTCCTGTGAGCTGGCCTTCGGCCTGGGCCTTGTCCGCAGGGGAACTTGCCTGCATGGCTTGTGAACGGAACTTGGCAATGTTCTCAAAGGTGCCTTTTTCATGTGCCGCGTAGCCCTTTACCGTCTCCACAAGGTTGGGAATGAGGTCATGACGACGCTTCAGTTGGACATCAATATCGGACCAGGCGGAATCCGCCCGTACCCGGAGTTGCACCAGACTGTTGTACATCCCTGCCAGGATCAACACGGCGCCGCCAACCAGCACCAGAACCACGATGAGGCCCGTCATGTTCCCTCCGAGTCAAACTATTGATCTGATGGAGCTTTGTGCGGAAGGTATCACAAGCAAAGTAGAGGGTGCAAATCGCTGGGTAGTAAAGAAAAATTGCCGGTTTGCGATAATCGGACAATGTCGCAATGCGATGCAATCTCCGTTCGAGATCGCCTGTTCAGAAGCTCTTAAACCTGTACTGATGGTCAGGGGGCGTAGCGACCTCCCGTACGGTGGGGTATCAAGGCCTGCGTACCACTTTTTGCAGAGCATATATGAGTTTCTGAAGAAATCAAGATTATGTGAATATTAAGAAATGTATGTAGCTGATAATAAAATCTTTACGGGCACCACGAGTGGCAGCCATTGTGCATAAGAATAGGCAATTTGCATAGTGCTGCTGAACTCGAGGGCTCGGAAGAGCAGCATGCAATTGACGAGTCTGTCTTAGGAGAATAGGATGTCAGGCTTCAACGATCCGAGCTGTTCCCGCCTGAGTGTCTGCCACGGCGGAGCTAACCTTATCTGCACGCAAACGCAAAAAAGAAAGCCGGAGGGCGCTTAATGAAACCCCAGAGGTCATTGCTTTTCCTCATCTGTTTGCTA
>DATEJX010000031.1:0-15793 GCA_035277785.1 Candidatus Angelobacter sp.
AATCAATGTGCTCTCATATCGCTGACAGGCAGCTCTGAGACGACTGAGTGACGGACAATACAGATCACCCGATCACCGGATCCCCCGATCACCCGATCTTGTCCTCCCGTATAATTGAAGTTTACCTATGGCACACGGACATACACATGGGGCGCCGCAGCCGGGTCCGTTCCCGCTTCCGGGCGTAAAGAACATTGTTGCAGTGGGATCAGGCAAAGGTGGAGTAGGGAAGACCACCGTTGCCGTAAACCTGGCGGTTGCGCTGGCGAAATTGGGCTACCGGACTGGCCTGCTCGACGCGGATGTGTATGGTCCCAATGTGCCGCTCATGACCAACGTCAACCAGCAGCCGCGCGTGCTGGGTGAAAACCGCATTGAGCCGTTGCAGAATTATGGCGTGAAGATCATCTCGGTCGGCTTCCTCAATCCCGGAGACAAGCCTCTGGTGTGGCGCGGACCTATGCTGCACTCCATCATCCGCCAGTTCCTGCAGCAGGTGGAGTGGGGTGAGTTGGATTATCTCGTCGTGGACCTGCCGCCGGGAACGGGAGACGTTGTGATCTCACTGTTCCAGACGGTGCCGCTTACCGGCGCGGTCGTGGTTTCCACGCCGTCAGATGTTTCTCTGCAGGACGGACGCAAAGCCATTGAGATGTTCCGCACCGCTCGAGTGGACATTCTGGGCATGGTGGAAAACATGAGCCACTTTGTCTGCCCCCATTGCCATCAGGAGATCGATATTTTCTCCAAAGGCGGAGTGGCCAAGACATCAGAGCAGTTCGGCGTCCCGTTCCTGGGCTCCATTGCTCTCGATCCTGATATCCGCAAGGGGGGCGACAGCGGGAAACCGGCAGTTCTGGAAGGCGAAAACTCGCCTCACGCCAAGTCGCTCTACGATTTCGCCCGGCAGGTGCTGATGCGGGTGGAAGAGGTGAAGAAGAGCAGTGCTCCCGGCGATGTAATCCAGGTGCAGTAACCCAGCACTTGGCTCTTGGCGCCTTAGCTTGTCAGCTTCCTATGCCACAGGCGGTCAGCGGTCCTTTGCGCTACTCCCTTTCGTGACTTCCGGTGTTTTTCTTTGGCCTACGCGAATTGCGTATTCATGGGATAATCAGGGAAGATTCCTTTGGCTTCACGGCTCAAAAAGCCACAGAGGTAGCCAAATGCGTGTGCGCAAGAACGTTCAGGAGTACTACCGCGCGTTAGGGCTCGCGCCCGGAGCCTCGCAAAAAGAGGTGCGTCGTGCGTACTTGCGCATGGTGAAGTTGTGGCACCCTGACCAGTTCGCGCAGAATCCCCGCTCTCAAGCCATCGCTCAGGACAAGCTGAAGGAGGTCAACGAGGCTTACAGCTTCCTGCGGGAATACAAGCCCGGCCAGCCGCTTCCCGATCATGGTGATGGTTATACCTGGCCTGGCGGGTACTCACGAGGCGCAACCGAAGAGTGGTATGCATATAGGCGTCGAGCCTACTATGAGCCGCCCATTGTCGATCCCTACGAAGGGGACTATCAGTATCGTCCCGTGGGCAACTCCCGCGGCAGCAAATTCGCCTGGATTATCGCGGTAGTTCTTATCGCGAACCTGGCTCAGTGGGGCACAGGTTGGGGAACTTACAATCCTCCGCCGCCGAAAAATGTGAAGAGTTCCAACGTCAGCGGCATTGATCCAGCAGCCATGACCGTGTTTGCCGCCCAGCCTCCGGACGATTCATCGCTGACTCGGTCAATTCCTTCGCCTTTGCCGTACTTCTTTATCGGCTCAACCAAAGCCGATGTTTACCGGATACAGGGTATGCCGCAGTGGTCCAGCGAGCATGAATGGCGATACGGGACATCCCGCGTCTACTTCCGTGGACCGATGGTGGAGCGATGGACGAGCACGGCGCAGTTTCCGCTGAAAGCCATCAACCTGCCCAGGGTCGCTCCTCAGGAGGTCATTCGCAAAGGCTCCAACTCTGCCGAGGTGCTGGCCATCCAGGGAACTCCTGTTTCAGTGAATGACGTTTATTGGGCCAACAGCACTCCGGTGCAACAGAAAGACGGCCAAATCAACATAGGGAAAAGCACATACTGGCACTATGGAGATTCCAGTATTGAGCTTTCCGGCGACAAGGTGATCGGCTGGACCGAAAAACCGAGTTCGCCGTTAAGAGTTCAGCATTAGCGTCAATGTTCCCTCTACCTCAGGTCCCAAATTAGCACTCTCGCTATCCAAGTGCTATCTTGACAACAACTCACTAAAATTTCTACAATGAGAACTGTCGAGTTGTCTCCAATTTCGATATAAATAGTTGGAAACAAAAGGCTTAGTTGTATATGCCAAATCAGGGACAAATCGGCCCGCGGGAGCGGGAGATTCTTACTGCCATTATTGAGACTTATATTTCCTCAGGAGAGCCAGTAGGCTCGCGCACGCTTTCGCGACACAATAAGGATGGACTCAGTCCGGCGACCATCCGCAATGTGATGGCAGATCTGGTGGAAGCCGGCTTTCTGGAGCAACCGCATACATCGGCCGGCCGGGTGCCGACGGCGCAGGCATATCGTTATTATGTTGATCAAATTTCCGGCAAAGCTCTGCTTTCTCCTGCCGACCAGAGCCTGATTTCTGAGACCTTGCAGGGCACTGTGGACATCCAACAGTTTTTGGAGAGGACTTCCCACGTGTTGTCGCTGGTTTCCAGCGGCGTGGGCGTGGCCATTGCCAATGCCGGTCCTCAGAATGCTCTGGAGCATGTGCATTTCTCGCGGCAGGGGCCAAACAAGGTTCTTGCCGTGGTGGTCACGAAATCCGGCGTGGTGCATGACCGCATGATGCGTCTGCAGCGCGATCTGACACAGACCGACCTGGATACGGCGTCCAACTACATCAACGCGAATTTCCGCGGATGGACGGTGGACAAGGTGAAGGCCGAAATCGGGCGGCGCATTGAACACGAGCGCAGCGAATATGACCGGCTGATGCAGAGCTTGAGGGAATTGTATGAGAGCGGGGCACTGGCAACCAGCGAGCCGGCAAGGAACATATTTGTAGACGGCGTTTCCAATCTGGTGGTGAACGAAGAGGACCACGAACGCCTCCGCGGGTTGTTGAAGACACTCGAGGAAAAGCAAAGGGTGGCGGAACTGCTCTCGGCCTATTTGGATACCAGGCAGGAGGCGGTGAGGGTGGTAATCGGATTGGAAGAGGCCATGCCCGAGATGAGGAATCTGGTGCTGATCGGAGCGCCCGCGCGTGTAGGTGAAGAAATGCGGGGGTCGCTCGCGGTCATCGGACCGACACGCATCGATTACCAGCACACGATTACCGCTGTCTCTTACATCGCGCAGCTTTTTGACAAGCTGCTGAATGAAAACGCGTGAAAAAGATCCCAATTAAAAGACCAGGTGTTGTGATGAGCAAGTCCAACGGACAGACCGACGTCCACGTTGAAGAACAGCAGAAAGAAAAGCTGGAGCACGAGCTGCCGGAAGCCGATCCTGCGGACGGTTTTCAGGAGAAACAGCAGTCCGCAGCCGCAACCCCGGAAGCGGCTCCAGCCGAACCTGCGAACGAAGCTGAGTTGCGCAAGTTGCGCTCTGAGCGCGATAACCTGCTGGACCGTTTGGCCCGCCTTCAGGCGGAGTTCGATAACTCTCGTAAGCGCGCAGCCAAAGAGAATGCTGATTACCGCGATTACGCTGTAGCTGACGCCGCCAGAGGCTTGCTTCCCGTGGTGGATAGCTTTGAGCTGGCGCTCAAGAACGCTGACGTGAAGCCAGAAGACCTGCGCAAGGGGATGGAACTGATTCGCAAGCAGCTTGAAGACGCGCTGCAGAAAATGAACGTGCAGAGGGTCCCGGCCCAAGGCAAGCCATTTGATCCTCGGGTACATGAAGCCATTGAGATGGTGGAGAGCAGTGAAGTTCCTGACCATCACGTGCTGGAAGAGTTGCAGCCGGGATACAAGATCAAGGAAAGGCTGCTGCGCCCGGCGATGGTCCGCGTGGCCAAAAGCAAGTAGCATTGCTGGCATTCCGCGCCGAAGGCGAATGTGAATTCTTCGCAAATTTCAAAGTAGAAGCAAGTTGAGGAAGATTTGGCGACACAGGCAAAACGCGATTATTACGAAGTACTCGGGGTGAGCCGGACGGCCACCGAGCAGGAGATCAAGAGCTCATATCGCAAGCTGGCGATGCAGCATCATCCTGACCGCAATCCCGGCAACGCTGACGCGGAAGAGAAGTTTAAGGAATGCACGGAAGCGTACAGCGTGCTCATTGATGTGGAGAAACGCCAGCGCTATGACCAGTTCGGCCATGCTGGAATGAACGGCGGCGGCTTCAGCGGCTTTGACCCATCGAACTTCCAGGATTTCGGCGATATTTTCGGCGACATCTTCAGCGATTTTTTTGGTGTCAATATAGGCGGAGGCAGCCGTCGCGGACGACCGCAGCGCGGAGCTGATGCGCGGGCTGATCTCAATCTCACGTTTGAAGAAGCCGCGACAGGCAAGAAGACCACGGTAAAAGTCCGGCACTACCAGAACTGCGAGCAATGCAAGGGAAGCGGCGCTGCAGCGGGAAAGGGTCCCAGTACTTGCAGCAGTTGCGGCGGTCGCGGCCAGGTGCGATACCAGCAGGGATTTTTCTCCATCGCGCGTACCTGCCCCGCTTGCGGCGGCACGGGCCGGGTGATTACCGATCCCTGCAGCAAATGCAAAGGCGATGGCCGGGTGATGAGAGAGCGCACGGTGGAGGTGAGCGTTCCCCCGGGCGTGGAAGACGGAACCAGGATCCGGTATCAGGGCCAGGGTGATGCTGGCGGGGTTGGTGGCCAGCCCGGCGATCTCTATATTGTCCTGCACGTAAAGCCACACGCATTTTTTGAACGCGAAGGCAAGGACCTGTATTGTTCGGTGCCAATCTCTTTTGCTCAGGCCGCCCTGGGCGCCGAAATCGCCATCCCAACTCTGGAAGGTGAGCACAAGCTGAAGGTTCCGGAAGGCACACAAACCGGGACCACGTTTCGGCTTCGCGGCAAAGGCCTGCATGGATTACAGAGTTCCGGAAAGGGAGATTTGTTTGTCAGGGTACGGGTACAGACTCCCTCCAAGCTCACCAAAAAACAGCGCGAGCTTTTTGAAGAACTGGGCGGCACGTTTGCGGTGGAGAACAAACCCGAACCGCGCAGCCTGTTCGATAAGGTGAAAGAGATCTTTGGGTAGGTATTACATCTGGTTTGTGGTGATCGTAGCCGGCCTGGCGGGGGCCATCAGGGTCCTGTTGCCGCGCCGCTTCGCCGAACTGCAACTGGAGTGGCTGCGCAAATCTGCTCCTGCCAAGGCGCGAATGCGCGCTCTGCTTTTCCTGGTGGTTGGCCTGGTCTTTGGCGCTCTTTACTTCATTCCATGGGGCAGGCAGGCCTGGGTGGTGATTGGGACTATCTTTTCTCTGCTGAGTGCCGCTGAAGTTTTCTTTCAGGCGCAGTATCCCAACCTGGATGCGCTGATCTTCCAGAGCCGGCTGCTGGGAATTCTTTATCTCGGGCTTGCCGCAGGATCTTATTTAATGCTCTCACGCATATGACGCGGCGTCGCTGGATCGCTGACCGTGTAGAAGGCCACCATGCCTTTCTTATCGGCGCCAACGCTCATCATCTATTTCGTGTGCTGCGCGCCCAGCCGGGACAGCAATTTGATATCGCTGCTGAAGGTGTGGTCCGTCTGGGAACTATCATGCACGCGACGGCGAACGAGATCCAGTTCCATTTGGGTGAAGAAGTGCCGGGAGAGGTGCTGCCGGAAGTGGCGGTCTATCTCTCAGTCTTTAAGTTTGATCGCCTGGAGTGGGCGATGGAGAAGCTGACTGAACTTGGAGTGGCGCGAATTGTTCCTGTGCTGGCAGAGCGCAGCGCGCAACATCTGGCGAAAGCAGCGGAAGCACGCGTTGAACGCTGGAGAAAGATTGTAAAGGAATCGGCGCAGCAGGCGCGCCGGATATCACCGCCGGAAATTGGCGCTCCGGTGAGAGTTCCTGCAGTGATCAAAGCGGCAGAGGAATGCCGCATCATCCTTTCCGAAGTAGAAGACTCGGTTTCATTGAAATTGTCGCTTGCCGGTGCGCGTCCGCCGATTGCATTGGCGTTTGGCCCTGAGGGCGGCTGGACCGCAGAAGAACTGGAGTCGTTCACGTCTGCAGGATGGAAACCGGCATCACTGGGCCATACCATTCTGCGCGCGGAAACGGCAGCAATTGCCGCAGTGGCCGTAGTGATGGCTGAGTTGCAGTAGGCCCAGGCTCAAATCGGGTGATCGCGCATGATCGGGTGATCTGGTGATCGGAAATGCAGCACCAAATTTCCCGCGTCCCGGATAATCACATCTTTTCCACAAACAATTTTGTCGTCAGCCGACGATTCCCATTGCGTCATTCGCCTTAGTTTCGCATAATGCAATAAGGCAAGTTGTGCGCGAGGCATTCACTCCCAATCCGAGGCAGAAAGAAGCCATTGAGCATGTGTCCGGCCCCATGCTGGTGCTCGCAGGTGCAGGCACGGGCAAAACCACTGTGCTGGTGGAGAGGATCGCGTGGCTCATTGAGCAGCAACATGCGCGTCCGGAAGAGATCCTGGCCATCACGTTTACTGACAATGCAGCTCAGGAGCTGGTGGAGCGGGTAGAGAAACGCCTGCGGCGCCGCGCAGCGGTGAATGCTGGCACCTTCAACGCTTACTGCAACGGCGTCCTGCAGCGAAACGGACGCGGTTTCTTTGTCCTGACCAAAGAAGATGTTTACGTCTTCCTGCGGCAGCGGATCGACCAGTTGCAGCTTGAACGCTTCATCAAACCTTCTGACCTGGGCGAGTTCCTCCATGATCTGCTGGAATTCTTTGACCGCTGCCATGAAGAGCTGATCACCCCGGAAGAGTTTCAGGCTTATGTTGACGGCCTGCGCCCTGGCGGAAACATTCCCCGCAACTGCCGCGCCAAGGAAGTGGAAGAACTGGGAGAGGAAGAGATTCTGGCGCGATGGCATGAGATTGCTCGCGCCTACCGCAACTCTTTGCGCTTGCTCGAGGAAAACGGCCTGGGCGTGTTCGGCATGCAGATCAGCAACGCGGTTCGGCTGCTGCAGGCAGATGCCGGGCTGCTGGAGCATGAGCGCAGGAAGGCTCGCTTCATCCTGATTGATGAATTTCAGGACTGCAACTCCAGCAACATCGCGTTGGCTGAGCTGCTGACTGGCCGCGAGCGCAACATCTTTGTTGTCGGCGATCCCGACCAGGCTATCTATCGGTTCCGCGGCGCATCGAGCGCTGCCTTTGTCGAATTCCAGAAGCGCTTTTCTGATACCCGAGGCGTGATTCTGGATGAGAACCAGCGCTCGCGGGGAAATATTCTGCGCGTCGCCTATAAGGCTATTTCTGAGAATCCGCCGGTTCCATCTCTGGGCGTGGCCGTAAAGTTTGAACGCAAGCCGCTCCTCTCCGCTCGTGACCTCCGGGAACAACTCAGCGGAAGGCTGGTGTTTGACGATCATGTTGATGTGGCGATCTGCGCCTCGCACGATGATGAAGCTGCACTGGTCGCCGGTGAGATTGAGCGATTGCGCCTGAGCCAGAGGCCGCAGGACAAGAGTTCCACGACGGTACTTTATCGCCAGCATCTTCATCGCGAGCGCGTGATGGAGGAACTCGCAGGGCGGGGAATCCCATTCATTGTGGTGGGAATGAATGTTCTTGAGACGGGACCAGCGCGCGATCTGCTGGCGGTAGCGCGTGCGGCTTCAAATCCGAATGACGCGGAAAGCTTGTTCCGCGTTTGTGCCTTGCCCACGTTTGCCATGTCCGGTGAGCAACTCAGGGAAAAGCTTGCTGCCGGAGGCAGCAGGACTACATTTCGCGCAGTTCTGGCCACCATGGACACCGGAGTGCGCGTGCTGGAGACTGTGCGCCAGGCAGCGGAGTTCATCGCGACGGAAAAGCTCAATGCAGAACAGGCACTGGTCTATCTGGTGCGCACGTTTGGCATGGCGGAAGCACATCCTGTGGTCCAGGCGGTGCTGCGCTTTGCTGAGAGCTGGAAGGAGAAGCCATTCCTTACCAGGTTGGGATTGCCGGACTTTCTCGAATACCTGAAGCACTTCATCCAGGGTGGCGGCATCATTCCTCTTTTTTCCGAGCAGCAGGTGTCAGACTTGGAACGTGAGTACCCGGATGCTGTGCGGCTGATGACAGTGCACGCAGCCAAGGGGCTGGAGTTCACTCACGTCTGGCTGCTGAGAGTGAGTTCCGGATCGTTTCCCACCAACTTCAAAACACCCTTGTTTGAATTCCCTCCTGAACTGCGGGGATCCGTTGCCGTGGGCGACGGCAAGGAGGTCCATGAGCAGGAGGAGCGCAGGCTGTTCTATGTCGCCATCACACGTGCGCGTGACCGGCTCAGCCTTGGAGGAAGGCCGGGACGTGGACGCGACAAAACGCCTGCCGGATATCTGCGACCCTTGCTGCAGGACCGCAACTTGAGATCGGCGCTTGCAGAACGAGAAGCGTGTGATCCGGCAACGGCCAAGCCGCCGCTGGAAGTCTCGCCTGTGCTTTCCTGGATGCTGATGCCCGCATCATTTGCGGGACGCGACCTGCCGCTCAGCGCCAATGCGGTCCAGAACTACGCTACGTGTCCCATGAAATTCAAACTGCAGAAGGACTGGAGAATCCCCGGCGATGCCGCAGCAGCCCTGCAGTATGGCTATGCGATCCATACAGTGTTGAAGCAGTATTACGATCCGGCGGCTCACGCCACAGAAATCAATGCGAAGAACATTGTTCAGGTATTCGAAAAGGAATTCAGCAAGGGCGTGATTGATGACCCGGTGCAGCGCAGGATGTATGAAGAGCACGGAGCCAGACAGTTACGCGCGCTGATTGAGGCGCGGCCGAAGAGTTCGGTCGAAGTCCTGGCGGCGGAGCACAAGTTTACTTTTAAGATGGGGGGCCTGGATATCGTCGGGCGAATTGACCGCATGGACCGACTGGAAGATGATGCGGTCCGTGTGGTGGATTACAAGACGGGATCGCCCAAGGACAGCAAGTTCGCGGATGACAGCCTGCAGCTTTCCATTTACGCCATGGGCGTGAGCCGCATGGGGTACAGGCCTCGCGAACTGGTGCTGGTGAATGTGCAGGACGGAAGCGAAGTGGTGAGCTTCCGCACACCCAGGCAACTTGAAACAGCGCAAAGGAAGATTGAAGAAGCGGCAGAGGGGATTGCCTGTGGCGATTTTGAGCCAAAGCAGGGACCGCACTGCGTCTGGTGTGAGTTCCGCAAGCTTTGTCCCGCGACCGAGCAGCGGGTTTTCCTGCCGGTAGGAGCGCTCGTCAGCGGTGCAGAAACCAAAACAGCAGGAGCACAGGGATGAATACAAGACTTTCTTACAGAGGTAGTGAATTCCCGGAGATCAGGGAAAGGCGATGACTGGGGTCTTAGGTTTTTTACTCGTGCTTGTTGGCGCGGCCGTAGGATTCGTTGTGAGCTGGCTCCTACTGCGCCCTAACGCCGCGGTCCTGAATACTCGACTGTCTCTCCTGCAGCAGGAACTGAACGGAGCGCGAGCTGAGGCAGCCAGGTCTGCACAACTGAACAGCCAGTTGAATGCCGGCATGGCCAAGCTGGAGACGGCAGTAGCTCTGGAGCGCAAAGCGAACGAGGAAAAGATCGCTTTGCTGACCACCATGACGGACGAGTTGCAGCAAAGCTTTCAGGCGCTCTCAGCGGAGGCGCTCAAGAGCAATAATCAGGCATTTCTGCAACTGGCAAACGCCACGCTGGAAAAATTCCAGAGCCAGGCGAAGAGCGACCTTGAACTGAGGCAGCAGGCTGTGGAAACCCTCGTCGCTCCCATCGGTGAGTCTCTCAAGAAAGTTGATCAGCAGATTCAGCACTTGGAAGCGGCTCGCAATCGCGCGTACGGCGACCTCACCGCCCAGATACGGTCATTAATTGAAACGCAGGAGAAGTTGCAAAACGAAACCGGAAACCTGGTGAAGGCACTCCGGACGCCCACAGTTCGTGGCCGATGGGGAGAAATCCAGCTCAAGAGAGTGGTTGAGATTGCCGGCATGCTGCCGTATTGCGACTTCGTGGAGCAGCAGACGGTTCACACCAGCAACGGCCGGCTGCGTCCTGACCTGATTGTGCGTTTGCCCGGGGGCAAGAACGTGGTAGTGGATGCCAAGACGCCATTGATGGCATATCTGGATGCGGTCGAAAGCAACGATGATGATGTGAGACGGCAGAAGCTGATCGATCACGCAAACCAGGTGCGGACGCACATGGCGCAACTCAGCTCAAAGGGATATCAGGAGCAATTTGATCCCACGCCGGAATTCGTTGTCATGTTCCTTCCCGGCGAAACTTTCTTCAGCGCGGCGCTGGAACAGGAACCAGGGCTCATTGAGCGGGGCGTGGCGCAGAAAGTGATTCCCGCATCGCCCACCACCCTCATTGCCTTACTGAAGGCAGTGGCTTACGGATGGAACCAGGAAAAGCTGGCCCGCAATGCGAGAGAAATCAGCGTGCTCGGAAAGGAACTGTATGACAGGTTGCGCAGCCTGGGCGCGCATTTTGAAAATGTCGGGAAAGGGCTGGATCGAGCGGTAGAGTCTTACAACAAGGCCGTAGGATCGCTGGAGAGCCGGGTGATGGTCTCCGCGCGGAAGTTTGCCGAACTGGGCGCTCCGGTGGCAGAGGAACTTGCGGAACTGAATCCAATCGAAACCACAACGCGCAATCTGACGCTCGATTTTCAGGAGCCCGAGGTTCCTGAGGTTGACTCCAACCGCGAAGCAGAAGAAGGTAAATCTGATCCCGGCACCGGTTCGCTTGCGCTGGGCAAGGCCGGGGACTGAATGGGAACGCGCTGACAAGCAGGGTGGAAAAAACTCAGGGGACGCTTACGCGTCCCCTTTTGGTTTTTTGATTGGGCTGAAGAGCTGTTACTTTTTCTTTGTGCTCTTCTTCTTTGCCTTTTTCTTAGTTGCCATGTTTCTATTCTCCCTTTCCATTTTTCATGGATGTGCGGCCTTAAGTAAAAAACCGCAATTGATGATTGTATAGAGTGATTGAAAATCTAAGTCAAGAAAAAAATTGATGTCATTCTTGATTGCCCTTGACATGGGAGACAAGATTTTGTCCTCAATGCATCTTGAGCAGACCTGATCGCGTGACAAAAAAGAGCAGGATGCCCTGAGCGGAATCAAAAATTGCGTGCCCAAACATGGCGGAGCGCAGATTCTTGCGCCAGAGAGTGAGCGCGCTGAACATCATGCCGAAAATAAAAATGAGCACCATTCGGCGAACACCTTCGTAACCGTGTCCGCCTCCGAAGACAAGCGCGGAGGCGACGACGCCAACAAACATCCTGCCGCTGACGGTTGCAATCTGCTGCTGCAGGTAACCGCGGAAAATGAGTTCTTCAACAAATCCGGCAGTGGCGCTCAACAGAATGAAAACCACGAGCGCACCCCAGCTATGTGGAGCGAGCATGGAAGCAAGCTTCTTGGTGTCTTCCAGCTGATTCGGCTTTGCCAGTCCCAGGCCAAAACTTATTGCACCGAGAATAAAGTAGGAAACCACCGCGAACCCGAAGCCAATGACGAAATCGAGCAGAAAATCTTCAGGAGAATTCCATCTTCCTCCGATCAACTCGCGGATCCGGGTGCGGTTGATCCGCAATCCCATCCACAAGATGGCAAGGAGCAGGAGCTCCAGGACGATGGAGCTGACATAAGACGCGTACTTCTCCGCGCCGGATACGGCATGAGAGCCGCCCATCACTTTGCTGGCAACATGCGCGGTAAAGAATGAATTGCCGAGCATGATCACGATGATCAGGACGGTGTGCCAGATGGGAGCGAGCAGTTTTTTCGATGGTGGTTCAGCTGCCGGTGGGACGAAATCAGGCTGTCCCGTAACCGGATCAAAGCCCAGAGTGGGCTGCGGATCATTTTCCATATAAGTTTGTGGCGCGCTTTTGCGCTGCTCCTCATCTTATAATGAAAGGTTTGGAATCGCACTAAGGAGATCTTATGGAAGACGTGGTCATTATCAGCGCAGTGCGCACGCCGATCGCCAAATTTCAGGGAGCGCTGGAAGGCTTCTCAGCGCCGCAACTCGGCGCCATTGCAGTGCGTGAGGCTGTTGCCCGGGCCAAGGTAAAGCCGGAGCAGGTGGACGAGTGCATTATGGGCTTGGTGGTCTCGGCCGGGCTGGGACAAAATCCGGCGCGGCAAGCGGCTTTGAATGGCGGTCTTCCTCCTACCGTCGGGGCCATGACCATCAACAAGGTTTGCGGCTCAGGATTGAAAGCTGTCGCGCTGGCGACGCAGGCCATCCAGACCGGCAACGCTGAAATTGTTGTCGCGGGCGGTATGGAATCCATGACCAACGCACCGTATCTGTTGCCGCAGGCGCGGAAAGGCTACCGGCTGGGCAATTCGCAGATCATCGATTCAGTGGTGAATGACGGGCTCTGGGACATTTACAACAACTATCACATGGGGATGACAGGCGAGAACGTGGCGCAGAAATATGGCGTAACGCGCGAGCAGCAGGACGAATATGCGGTCAACTCCCATCGCAAGGCGGTGCAGGCCTGGAACGAATGCCGGTTCAAAGGACAGATTGTGCCCGTAGAGATTCCCGCGAAGAAAAAAGGCGAGGCGCCTACGCTGTTTGATAAAGATGAAGGACCGCGCGCCGACACCTCGGCTGATCTTCTGCGGAACTTAAAGCCCGTCTTCAAGAAGGACGGCTCAGTGACAGCGGGCAATGCATCCACCATGAATGATGGTTCGGCTGCCACGGTTGTGACTTCTGCCGCGCGCGCAAAACAATTGGGGATGGAACCCATGGTGCACATTGTGGCGCAGGCGACCAGCGGCATTGCTCCGGAATGGGTGATGATGGCTCCGGTGGATGGCATTCGCAAAATCTGGGCCAAAACGGGATGGAAGGCAGATGACGTTGATCTTTACGAGATCAACGAAGCGTTCTCTGTGCAGTCCGTAGCGGTGATCAAGGAACTAGGCTTGAATCCAGACAAGGTCAATGTGAACGGGGGCGCGGTGGCGCTGGGCCATCCGATTGGCGCCAGCGGAACGCGCGTGCTGGTAACGCTGATTCACGAATTGATTCGCCGCAACGGCAAACGCGGAATCGCAGCACTCTGCCTGGGTGGCGGGAATTCCGTGGCCATGGCGGTGGAGAGAAGATAGGCTGTTCGCCTTTTGCATTTTGAGAAGTGAGTAGGGATTTCTCGCTCCGCTCGAGATTAAAAGAAGAAGACTACTCTCCGGCATCTCCCATCAGCATCTTGTGGAGACGCCGGTAGAGTCCCTGAATCGTTTCATACAGCTCTGAAATTCCCATGGTGAACTCATTGACGCTGGTCGCGTCAATGTCAGCGTTCACGTTGTAGGCCAACTTGCCCAGCATGTGCATGCGTTCGGCTTCGAGCTGAGGCAGCACGTCAAACGGATCTCCCCCACTCGCATTCAGATCAAGGAACTGCTGCAGGGTCCAGGCGGTCTGCCGAAGGTGCTCCACAGCATCGTGAAATTGGGCGATCAGCCGCGGATCTACATGGTCTTTCACCAGGCTCTGCTCCAAATCGTTCAGTTCGCTGACAGTACGCATGATTCGCTGCGATATGGGGCTTGAACCCTGTGACGGCGAGGATGAGGGGTGTGGTGGAGTCGTCATAGATGCAGGTGGTACCGGACGTGTGGTTGTAAGGGGTGGTGGAATTCGTCTTGGTTCTTCAGGGACAATCGCACTCTTCCCGGCCGGACGCAAGTCCTGAGTGCCTGCAAGACTACCGACCAGAAAATCAAGTTTCTGCTGATCTTCCGTAGCAAGGTGGAGAAACTCAAGGCCCATTCCTACGGCGTGGTTGGAAGTTTTCACCAGCGCTCGCCCGCGAATCACGGTCTCGCGCACGCGCAGCATGAAAACCACCTCGCAGTTGGCCGGCAGCGTGGAAACAGTTTCCACGTAACATCCTTCCAGACTGATATCACTCAGGCTGGCGAAGACGGCAGACATGCCTTCACTGCGGCGAAGCTCCGCACCGCCGGTGCAATGGTAACGGGCGTGTTTTCTCCTGCTCGGAATCTCAGCCATTGTGGCAGTGGACCTGCACGATTCTATCGCGGGTGGCAAGCGGCGAGGGAATGAAACCGCGCTTTTGGCAAAAACATGCACTTCGGTAACGGCAAAGACTCCTGTAGAATCGGCTTCTATTCAAGGGACAAAGAATGCTCTTCAAGACCCAGAGTGCGGCTGTTTACGGAATTGATGCCAACATTATTGAAGTAGAAGTTGATGTAAGCCCGACCAAGCAGGCTGACGATAATTTCCAGACAGTGGGCCTTCCTGACGCGGCGGTGCGCGAGAGCAGACAGCGGATTCGCGCCGCGCTGCGTAATTGCGGATATGACGTTCCCGCCACCACCATCACCATCAACCTGGCTCCTGCCGATATCAAGAAAGAAGGTTCCGGATTTGACCTGCCGATGGCCATGGGAATAGTGGGCGCTTATGGCGGGCTGCTGAAGAAGGAGCTGCCGGAGTATGTGATGGTGGGCGAGCTCTCTCTGGACGGAGGCATTCGCGGCGTGCGCGGCGCGCTGCCCATAGCGATTGCGGCCCGCGCCAACAAAATTCCGAACGTGATTGTGCCGGAAGTGAATGCCCGTGAAGCCGCAGTGGTGAGCGGAGTGAATGTGTATCCGGTCAAATCGCTGGTGGATGTTGTGAACCTGTTGAACAGTGGAAACGGGATTTCACCTTTGAAGGTGGATACAGGGCAGATGCTGGGTACTGAGCAAAGCGGCGGACCTGACTTTAAAGAAGTGCGCGGCCAGTTCACTGCCAAGCGTGCGATGGAAATTGCGTGCGCCGGCGGCCACAACATTCTTATGATCGGACCGCCGGGGTCAGGCAAGACCATGCTGGCCAAACGCATTCCCGGCATCCTGCCACCGCTAACCTTTGAAGAAGCGCTGGAGACTACCAAGATCCACAGCGTGGCCGGCGTGCTCGATGCAACGGCAGGTCTGGTTAGCGCGCGCCCATTTCGGTCGCCTCATCACACAATTTCTGATGCCGGCCTGATCGGCGGCGGCATTATCCCTCGCCCGGGAGAGGTCTCTCTTTCACACAACGGCGTCTTGTTTCTCGACGAGCTGCCGGAGTTCCCGCGCAACGTGCTGGAGGTTATGAGGCAGCCCCTTGAAGATGGGAATGTGTGCATCGCTCGTGCTTCCATGTCACTCACGTTCCCGGCGCGTTTCATGCTGGCCGCCGCAATGAACCCATGCCCCTGCGGATATCACGGTTCCACTCGCGAGTGTCGCTGCACAGAGGCCATGATTCAGCGCTACGTGTCCAAGATCTCCGGACCGCTGATGGACCGCATAGACATTCACATTGATGTTCCAGCGGTGAACTACAAGGAACTACGCGGATCTGACAGCAAGAGCGAAAGCTCGGCACAGATTCGGGAACGGGTTATGCGTACGAGGGAAGTGCAATTGAACCGTTTCGCGGCGGCGGGCGAGCGCATCTACTCTAATGCACAGATGACCACCCGACAGATACGCACCTTTTGTGAGCTCGGAACTGAGAGCGAGCGCATGCTGGAGCGCGCCATGCAGCAGCAAGGGCTCAGTGCGCGCGCGCACGATCGTATTCTGAAGGTGGCCCGCACTGTGGCGGACATGGACGGTTCAGCACAGATTGAGAGCAAGCA
>DATEJX010000032.1:0-10260 GCA_035277785.1 Candidatus Angelobacter sp.
ATGCAGCGTACCTCGCTGGCCCGGCTGAAGAAAGGCTCGATGGTGAATCTTGAACTGCCCGCGCGCCCTCAGGACCGGCTGGGTGGACACATTGTCCAGGGACATGTGGACGGAACGGGCACGCTCATAAGCTTTAAGCAAATCAAGGGCAGAGATGACTGGAGGTTGGTAATTCAGATTCCCTCATTACTGGCGCGCTATGTGGTTGCCCAGGGATCCATCTGCGTAGAGGGAATCAGTTTGACGGTGGCTGCGATTAACGAGGACCGTCTGGAAATTGCCATTATTCCGCATACCTTCGAAGCAACTAACCTGCGCGACTTGCAGCCCGGGAATCCCGTGAATCTGGAGGTAGATGTTCTGGCAAAGTACGTTGAAAAGATGATGACGCGGGACACCGGCGAGAAGCTAAGCAGAGATGAGTTGATGCGGAGAGGGTTCTAAGCAGCCTCTTTATTGTGGTCCGCTGATCGTCTAAAAAACAACAGCACAGCCAGGTTCGACTGTGCTGCCGGTCAAAAAGGTTTGGCTCGAGAGGAAAACCTCTTTGCATTCCCATCCTTGGGTTAACAGGCCGGAGCACGGATGGTTACTCCGGCAATCCTGCTTGCGTGCAGCCAGTCGGCTGCGGCGCGCCGAATCTAAACTCTTCCGGAAAGTGCGGTCACAAAGATGTAAATGACGGCAACACAGATTGCCGCTGCAACACGCCACCTGGTTTCTTTCATCTGCATGGTTCGTTTCTCCCGTCCGGAAGTCTCATCGGGGGAAAACTCTCGGACATTCCGCGCCCGCGGTCAATACGCTAGGCGCTTGCCGTACATACAAAATCGCGCATTGGCGGCAGAGAAGTCATTAAAGGCGAATTAAATTCGCTCATTAAAAGCCTGGAGTCGTCCGGTTGGGCCGGCGGCAGGTCGTGCGTGCCCAATCGATAGGAAAGAAATATAGCTATTAGAAAGTTTAATGCAGGTTTAATCAGGTTCCAAAACGGCAGACGCAAACTCGCGATGATTCGACGGGTGGCTGTCTTCCGGGAACCCGACAGGATTTTCACATCCCAATGATTCCCGGCATGGCGACCACTTAGAACAAGACTCTCATATGCGTCTGAAAGTACCGGACGCAGGTTAGAGGACGAACGGGCCGCGTTGTTGTAAGACTGGTTCCGGGCCACCTAGACGTTTTTCTTATTCCAGCCTTCTTCATCCGGCTTTGCAGTGGGCCTCCACGCTGCGAAAACAGGCGTGTCTGCTGCGCTCATGCAAACGTCTTCCTAATCCAGGGAGCAAGTGAGGAGCGCATTCAAATGCAGTGTGGAAAGATCATGCAGAAGCTCGCTATTCTGGCGGCTTCTTCTTACGGTTTGGTGATGCTCGGTTGCGGCGGAAATCTGCCGAGACTTGCCAGCAACAATAACAACAACGCACAACCTACCAACAGCAATTCGAATGGCGGCGGCAAGCCGACACCGACTCCAACACCTTCGGCCAGTCCGACTCCCTCTCCCAGCCCAAGTCCAACACCTTTTGTGGGAAATGGTGGCGGAGGAGATGATGGCGGCGGAGGACACGGCGGTCGTGGAGGAAAGGGCGGCGGCGGAAATGGTGACGGCGGCGAACGCAAAAATGGTTCGCTCAAGTCCGTATCCATTCCCGGACCAACGGCGGCCGAGCTGAGCAATGTGGTACTCGACAAGAGCGCAGGTATTGCCCTGGGAAAAGCTTTCTTCTGGGACATGCAGTTTGGCAGCGACGGCAAAGTGGCATGCGCCACCTGCCATTCCGATGCCGGCGCCGACAATCGTTTTGCGAATCAGATCAATCCGGGCCAGCGTCGCGTTGATGGCAACGGAGCACCGGCAGCTGATTCCAACACTTTCTACACTCCGTTCGGGCCGAATCACACGCTGACAGCCGACGACTTCCCGCTGCACAAGATCGGCGGATCTGACAACAGTAATATTGTTGGATCGCAGGGCATGTACCGCAACAACTTCAACGATGTAGTCCTCGGCCAGGGAGCCGAAGACGAGACTCCGGTTCCTGACGAGGTATTCCAGATCCTCGCCGGAAGCGCCAGCATCAACACGCGACGCGTTACACCGCGTAACGCACCTTCAGTAGTCAACGCTGTGTTCAACTACCGCAATTTCTGGGATGGTCGCGCGCAGTCGGGCTTCAATGGCGTAAATCCATTCGGCGCGGGTGATCCCAACGCGTTCCTCTTGCAGGCGGATTCCAGCGCACCCAATGGATTCAGCCAGACAAAGCTGCTGCTCTCGAACTCCTCACTGGCTTCGCAGGCTGTGGGACCTCCGGGCAGCGATACTGAAATGTCGGCAACCGGGCGCACGTTCGTGAAGATGGGCAAGAAGATGCTCTCAGTCTCGCCACTTGCCAAACAGCTTGTGGCGGCGGATGACAGCGTACTGGGATCTTTGTCCAATGCGCCGGCCAACGGCCTGAACGCAACTTACATTGCCATGGTCCAGGCGGCGTTCCAGCCAAAATGGTGGAACTCCAATGCCGTGGTCGATGCCAGCGGCAACTTCCTGCACACCGGCACTCCGCAGAATACCAACGAGTATTCGCTCATGGAGTTCAACTTCTCCATGTTCTGGGGAGTGGCCATCCAGATGTACGAATCCACGCTGGTCTCTGATGATTCACGCTTTGATCAGTTTATGGATGGCAACCGGAATGCCCTCACTGCTCTTGAGCAGCGCGGGTTTGATCGGTTTACTGGCAAAGGGAATTGCAGCAAGTGCCACAGCGGCGCCGAGTTCACTGACGCGGCTGTGTCGAACGTTCTGTCCCGCGGTGTTGTTGAGTTGTTGGAAAACGGCGCATGGCACGATGTTGGGTTCCACAACATCGGTGTGCGTCCCAGCACTGACGATCAGGGCATCGCCGCCGGAGATCCTTCCGGACTGGCGTCGCTCTCGGTTGCAGCCATGGCTTCACAGGGTCTGGTCAGCGGCACGGCTGTTCCGGCAGGAGCGGCTGTGTCTGTGAATGGAGCGGTCAAGACCCCTGATCTGCGCAACATCGAACTTACCGGTCCGTACTTCCTCAATGGCGGTCAGGCGACGCTTGCCCAGGTGGTGGATTTCTACAGCCGCGGCGGAGATTTCCCCTCAGCGGATGTTGATCCAAGGCTGGAGCGCGTAAGCTTCAGCGCTGACGACAAGGCCGCGGTTGTGGCTTTCCTTAAATCACTCACCGACGAGCGCGTACGCAACCAGAGCGCGCCCTTCGATCACCCGTCATTGGTTGTGCCGAACGGTATGGCTTCTGACGGAAACGGAAACTGGGTGGAACAAACTATCACTCTTCCTGCCACCGGCGCTGGTGGCGGAACCCCGCTGCCCAAGTTCTGCCAGAACATTGGCGCAGCCTGCGATTAATGGCGTAGTGCAACCTGTAGTCCTTGAGTTCTCCTCGGAACCCTCGGGAGGCCGCGCAAGCGGCCTCCAATTTTTTCGCAATTGGAAAAAGCGTGCCAGAAAAGGTATCCGCCGCAAGCAAGATAATTTCAAGCAGCCGCCCAGTAGCTCTGCATTACAATGCTGCCCATGAAATCGGAAGACCTGCCATGAAACGCACAACCATCTGGCTGGCTGTACTCATGATTTGCTCCGCCTCAATGGCGGTTGCGCGCAAACACTCCAAAAGCGGTCAGCAGAGAAGCGCAAGCTTTGACTACTACCTGCTTTCACTCTCATGGGCGCCCAACTACTGCGCCTCTCATCCCAGTGACTCATCTTCTGAGTGCCAGGCAGGCAATCATACGGCGTTTGTCCTGCATGGTCTCTGGCCAAGTTCCGACGACGATCCCATGAAGCCGCTCAACTGCCAACCAGCGCGCCCCGTGGCCGGCGACATTGTGCAACACATGCTGGAATACTTTCCCGACAAAGGATTAATCCAGCACGAGTGGGCCAAGCACGGCACATGCAGCGGCCTTTCCAGCGCTCAATACTTCGGCAAAGTAGAGCAGGCATTTAAAGCAGTTCAGGTGCCTGATCGTTATAAAACCCTCACTCATTCTCAGCAGATCGGCGTGAAAGATCTGGAGCATGATTTTGCTCAGGCCAACAACGCTCCGGCCAAAGCCTTTCGCGCGTCCTGCCACGCCGGGCAACTGGTGGCTTTGGAAGCTTGTCTGGACAAAGACCTCCATTACCAGGCCTGTCCTGCATCTGCGCGAGAGTGCCCGAGCAATCAGGTGAGACTCGCGCCACCAAAGTAGAGGTCATTCCAGCCAGTCCAGCGACCGTCCGACGGCGCGTTTCCACATGGCGCAGATATGTTCGCGCCGGTCAGCGTCGAGCGCAGGACGCCAGCATTTGTCTGCTGCCCAGGTACTACGCAGCTCTTCTGTATTCCGGATCCAGCCCGTTGCAAGTCCGGCTGCGTAAGCTGCGCCAAGAGCCGTAGTTTCCTTCATGGCTGGACGGACGACCTCGCGGTCCAGGATGTCAGCCTGGAATTGCATAAGAAGCTCGTTGACCACCATACCTCCATCCACGCGCAGAAGTTCCAGCGGTATGCCCGAATCTTTTTCCATCGCTTGAACCACGTCGCGCGTCTGAAAGGCCGTAGCCTCAAGCACGGCGCGGGCAATGTGTGAGCGATTCGCGTACCGCGTGAGCCCGGCGATGACGCCACGGGCATTGTTGTTCCAGTAAGGAGCGTAGAGCCCGGAGAAAGCAGGTACAAAATAGACTCCGCCATTGTCTTCCACTCCGCGCGCCAGTTCTTCAATTTCCACGCTGCTCTTGAACAGCCCAAGATTGTCTCGCAGCCACTGCACCAGTGCCCCGGCAATGGCCACGCTGCCTTCGAGCGCATAGCAAGCTGGAGACTGGCCGAATTTATACGCGACGGTTGTCAACAGCCCGTGCCGTGATGTCACAGGCTTCTCGCCGGTGTTCATCAGCAGAAAACAGCCGGTGCCGTAAGTGTTCTTGGCTTCGCCGAGATGGAAGCAGGTTTGTCCAACCAGAGCCGCCTGCTGGTCTCCAAGTATTCCGGCGACTGGGAGTCCTTTGAATGCGCCATGCGTTACCTCACCATAGACTTCGCTGCTGGAGCAGATTCGCGGCAGGATTTTACGCGGGACATCAAAGGCCTGCAGTAGCTCCGTGTCCCAATCGAGCGTGCGCAGGTCCATTAGCTGCGTGCGGCTCGCGTTGGTTACATCAGTGATGTGAATACCGCCGTGAGGTCCGCCTGTGAGCTTCCATACCAGAAAAGAATCGATGTTGCCGAACAGGACTTCGCCTTGTTCGGCGCGCCTGCGCAGCCCGGCAACATGCTTGAGCAGCCAGCGAACCTTGAGCGCGCTGAAGTAAGTGGAAAGAGGAAGACCGGTTCGGCTGCGAAAAAAATCTTCTCCTATCTCGCGACCCAGGCGTGCGGCATCTTCCGCCACCCGCGTATCCTGCCATACCAAAGCGTTTGCCACAGGAGCACCAGTATGGCGGTCCCACAATACTGTTGTCTCACGCTGATTAGTAATGCCGATAGATGCAAGGTCCTTCAGTTTAAGATTGCTCTCCCGGAGAGCTTCATCCATCACCTCCTGCGTACGCTGCCATATTTCTCTCGCGTCGTGCTCCACCCATCCAGGCTGGGGATAGTGCTGCGCGTGCTCACGCTGTGCGCAGCTCACAATCCTCCCGGCGCGGTCAAAAATGATGAGCCGCGTGCTTGTGGTGCCCTGGTCGAGAGCGGCAACGTATTCAGGCATGATGCGCGCCATTGTATCCCATGAATTTTTGCGTCCACATGCCGCTTGCCGCATCTACTTGCGGTGAAGTCTCAGAAAAGGAGAATGCATGCCCAAACCGCAATCTTTTGCCAACCACGCAAAGTTCGACCCGCCGTTTCACTTCTTCGTCTTGCCGGTGCTGCTGGTGAACATTTTTGTGGTGGCATTCTTTTATTTCCGCTCGCCGGGTTTGGGCGGAGCATGGATCGTGCTTGTCTCGGTGGCCTTGCTGGTTTTTGCAGGACGCGCGCGCAGCTTTGTCACTCACCTTCAGGACCGCATCATACGACTGGAAGAGCGGCTGCGGCTTGCCACCGTTCTTCAGGAACCGCTGCGTTCGCGTATCAGCGAACTTACGGACTCGCAGTTGATCGGCCTCCGTTTCGCCAGCGATGCAGAGCTGCCGGCGCTGGTGCAGCGCGCTCTGGATGAAAAGCTGAGCCGGCGCGAGATCAAGAAAGCCATTGTGGATTGGCAGCCGGACTACGCGCGAGTGTGAGCACCAGGTTGCGAACTCGCGATGAACAATTTCCTGAACCGGCCTTCGCTTGTTTAACATCACATTCACCATGCTTGAAAAAAGAAAACTAGGCACACAAGGTCTCACGGTTTCCATTATGGGTCTCGGCTGCATGGGCATGTCAGAGTTTTACAGCGGCCGTGACGACGAGGAGTCCATCGCTACCATCCACCGCGCCATCGAACTGGGCTGCACCTTTCTTGATACCGCCGACATGTACGGGTCGGGCAAAAATGAAGAGCTGGTAGGGCGTGCGCTCAAAGGCCGTCGCGACCAGGTGGTGCTGGCTACCAAGTTCGGCAATGTGCGCGGTCCCAAAGGCGAGTTCCTCGGTGTTAAAGGGAATCCGGAGTACGTGAAGCAGGCGTGCGAAGGCAGCCTGAAGCGCCTGGGCGTCGATGTGATTGATCTCTACTATCAGCATCGCGTGGACAAAAAGGTTCCTATTGAAGATACGGTAGGCGCCATGGCCGAACTGGTGCGCGAAGGCAAAGTGCGATACCTGGGATTGTCTGAGGCGTCGCCCGCAACCATCCGCCGCGCGCACAAAGTTCATCCTATTTCCGCTCTGCAATCGGAGTACTCGCTGTGGGAGCGCGAGCCGGAAGATGAAATCCTGCCGGCCGTGCGCGAACTCGGCATTGGCTTTGTACCTTACAGTCCTCTGGGCCGCGGCTTTCTCACCGGACAGTTCAAGAAATTTGAAGACCTTCCCGCGGACGATTATCGCCGCAATGCTCCGCGCTTCCAGGGCGAGAACTTCCAGAAGAACCTTGATCTGGTAAAGAAGATTGAGGAGATGGCGCGCGAAAAGAACTGTACGCCTGCCCAACTTGCGCTTGCCTGGGTACTGGCTCAGGGCACGGATATGGTGCCCATCCCTGGAACTAAGCGCCGCAAGTATCTGGAGCAGAACCTGGCGGCCGCTGACATCAAACTCACGCGTGACGATCTTCAGCGCATTGATCAGGTTGCCCCCAAGGGTATCGCGTCGGGGCCCAGATACGCGGAAGCGGCAATGGCGGCGTTGGACAAGTAGCAGGCGGTCATCGTTTCCAGATTGCTCTTGAACCGCCGTGGGCCATGGCTCACGGCGACTTTGTTTGCTCACGATTTCTTATAACCTTTCTTCTTCCATTTCGCTGCAGCTCAAACTTCTCGCCATCATTTACAATTTGCCGTTCTCCATTCCTCTTGAGGAGCCCCGACGAATGAAACTGCGCGTCCTGCTTGCGACCCTGCTCTGTGCGTTTATTCTTTTGCCAATTTCGGCAACCAAGGCTTCGGACGACACGGCTCAGGAACAAAGTCATGCCACGCTTACTCCCGCCGCGCAGAACGCCGTTGCACAATCGGAAAGCCAGGCCAACGCTCCTCTTTACGGCTACACCGCTGCCAGTTCGCCCATTGAGCGCGATTGGGAAAACAAGCTCCGCGCCATTCCTGATCCCAAAATCCTGCGCGAAACCATGCAGCGCCTCAGCGCGCGCCCGCACCACGTGGGCTCGCCCTATGACAAGCAGAACGCGGAATGGATTCTGTCTCAGTTCAAGTCCTGGGGACTCGACGCGCAGATTGAAACTTTCAACGTGCTCTTTCCCACTCCCAAAGAGCGTGTGCTGGAACTTGTTGCTCCTACGCGCTACGTGGCCAAGCTTCAGGAGCCGCCGGTGCCGGGCGATCCCACCTCCAGCCAGACCAGCGAACAGTTGCCTTCCTACAACGCCTATTCCATTGACGGCGACGTCACCGCGCCGCTCGTCTACGTGAATTACGGTCTTCCCAAAGACTATGAAGAGCTGGACCGGCTGGGCGTTTCCGTCAAGGGTGCCATTGTGATTGCGCGTTACGGAGAATCCTGGCGCGGCATCAAGCCCAAAGTCGCGGCCATGCACGGGGCCATTGGCTGCATCATCTATTCTGATCCGCGCGACGACGGCTACTTTGAGGACAACGTTTTTCCTGAAGGCCCCATGCGCAATGAGAACGGCGTGCAGCGCGGCAGCGTAATGGAGATGACTCTCTATCCCGGCGATCCGCTCACTCCGGGCGTCGGCGCCAAGGGCGATGTCAAACGGCTCGCCATTAAAGACGCCACCACCATCACCAAGATTCCCACGTTGCCCATCTCGTATGGCGACGCCAAACCGCTGCTTGCCGCGCTCAAAGGCCCCATGGCGCCGGAGAGTTTTCGCGGGGCGCTGGCGCTTCCGTATCACGTGGGACCGGGTCCCGCAAAAGTGCACTTGAAAGTCGCGTTCAACTGGGACATCAAGCCCGTGTATGACGTCGTCGCCAAAATCCCCGGCGCGGAAGCGCCTGACCAGTGGATTGTCCGCGGCAACCATCATGATGCCTGGGTCAACGGCGCAGAAGATCCCATCTCCGGCCAGATTGCGCTGCTGGAAGAGGCGCGTGCCATGGGCCAGTTGCTCAAGCAGGGCTGGAAGCCCAAACGCACCATTATTTATTGCGCGTGGGACGGGGAAGAGCCCATGCTGCTGGGCTCCACTGAATGGGCCGAGTACCACGCCGACGATCTGCGCCAGCACGCCGCCATCTACATCAATACAGATGGCAACGGCCGCGGCTTTCTTGAGGTCGAAGGCTCGCACTCGCTGGAGAAGTTCGTCAACACCATCGCGCATGACATCACCGATCCCGAAAAAAACATCTCCGTGTGGAAGCGCGCCCAGGCCGGCCGACTGATTCGCGGCATGCCCGACGCGAAGAAGGATGCGCGCACCCGTCCCGACCTGCGCATCGGCGCTCTGGGGTCGGGCAGCGACTACACCGCCTTTGTTGATCACCTTGGCATCGCATCGCTCAACGTCGGTTATGGCGGCGAGGACGATGGCGGCATCTACCACTCCGTCTACGACGATTTTTACTGGTTCACCCATTTTTCTGACCGTGATTTCATCTACGGACGCGCCCTTGCCCAGACCATTGGCTCCATGGTGCTGCGCTTTGCCGACGCCGATGTGCTCCCGTACGACTTCAGTGACTTCGCCGATACCATGCACAAGTACGACGATGAACTGAAGAAGCTGCTCAAGGACCATCAGGAAGAAGCCGCCGACCGCGACCAGAACCTGGCTGACGGAGTCTATGCCGCAGCCTCTGATCCTCGCCGGCCTACTTTTGCTCCACCCAAGGAAGAACTTCCTCCTTTCATCAACTTTGCTCCGCTCGATAACGCCCTCGCTGCCCTCGACCGCAGCGCCGCCCATTACAGCAAAGCCATCAAGGCATTTAGTGGCAGCGCTGGAGTGGCAAGCGTGCCAGCTACTAAATCCAGCACTGCTCCACCTTCGCCGTCGCCGGCTTTGCAGGCGCTGAACCAGAAGCTCATTGAAACCGAGCGCAAGCTTTCGAGTTCTGAAGGCTTGCCTCGGCGTCCATGGTTTGAGAGCCTCATCTATGCTCCCGGCTACTTCACCGGTTACGGAGCCAAGACCATGCCCGGCGTGCGTGAAGCCATTGAAGAAAACCGCTACACCGACGCCGAAGATGAAGCCACCCGCGTTGCCAAAGCCCTGGAAGACTACGCCGCCGCCATTGACCAGGCCGCCGCAGAACTGGAGCAGGCAGAGAAGAAGTAAGGCTCTTCTTAGCCTTCAACTCGCGAGCACTTTCTGGGTCTCCTTGCGCCCAATGATTGGCTCCTTGGCGACCTTCGCGACCGTTGCGGTAAATGCATTAAGTGTTTTTTCTGATCACCCGATCACCGGACCTGTCCCGGCTGGCCGTGGATCACCCGATTCCTCCGCGTCTCCGTGCCTCTCTCGAAAATGCAACCGGGAGCTACGAAGCGCGAGGGCGCGGCCTGAGTCCAGCGCCGTAGGCGCGGCAGGAGTTAGCCCAGGCGCGTTCCGAGGCGCGCTTGCGCGCTGAAGGATAAGCCCTGGGTAAGGGAAGCATCAGACCAACTCCTTGCTGCCGCAGGCTGGAGCGCAGCC
>DATEJX010000033.1:0-2172 GCA_035277785.1 Candidatus Angelobacter sp.
CTGGGATTGCAGGTGGTGGATGAAGCCGTGTTCGCGCTGGCAGAAAAGCAGCCCGGGTTTGCCAAGGTCTTCTTTTACCTGGAGCAGGAGGTGATGAAGCCGCGGTATGAGATTCACTCCATCGGCATGCCTGAGATCGTAGAACCGCCGGAAAAGTCAGAAGTGGACCAGCGTGACCGGGCGGCACGAGCGTTGTTTTCGGCGATGGAAATCACGACCGCGAACAAATTTACGACGGAAATTGGCAAAGACCTGCCCACGACAAAGTTCGCCGAGTACTCGAGCCGCTACCAGGAGAGACTCTCGGTTAAAGCGATAGCGCTGGCAGAGAAACTTTCGCAGGTGTTCAAGCACGCCCCGAAAGGCACAGATCCGGTGCGGATGTTTGACACGATTGCAAAGTCTGGCGGTCCGGAATTTCGTGATGCCTGGAACAACAGGCTGACTCTTGAACCTGCGAACTGGGGCACCAACAGCGGTTATTACCTGCTGCGCAGCGCAGGTCCGGACGGACGATTGAAAACCGGGGATGATCTTGTAACCTGGCTGTATTTCCAGCAAAAGTGGACGGCTGAAGCGTCGCGAACACGGTCCAGGATAAAAGTTGAAATTGAACATGACCGAGGCGCAATGAATGGTTTGGCAGAGACTGACGTGACTGTGGTGGATCCTGTGGGCGCGGTGATCTCCGGCGCTATGGTTGAGTTGCATAACGCTTCCACCAGAAAAATACGCACGGCAAGAACGAATGGCGCCGGGCAAGTTTCCTTTGCCGGGCTTACCGCCGGTGACTATGAAGTAAGAATCTCATCGCCGGGATTCAAGATGGCGATGCGGAAAATCTCTCTTCGCGTGCGCGATCGCGCAGTGGTGTCCGGGACCCTGGCAGTGGGAGAGGTGTCCGAAACCGTTGAGGTCACGGCGACAGCGCCAATCGTTGAGGCCACAATGGCCAGCCCTAAGCCTGTTTTTGGCATGGCCGCAGGAGGCGTCTTCGATATACAGAAGGTTCAATCTCTGAATGGCGCCATGGATTTAGGAGCGGGCAACAACGCAGTTCTCCTGAAAAATGAATCTGGAGCGCCCGCCGCTCATGTGCGTTCGTATTTCCCGGAAGCTCTTTACATCAATCCGGAAATCATTACGGACAAAGATGGCCGCGCCAGCATTGAGATTCCGCTGGCTGATTCCATCACCACATGGCGCATGGCGATGATTGCTTCAACCCAGCACGGAGCGCTCGGCTCTTCCAACGCGAGCCTGAAAGTCTTCCAGGATTTCTTTGTTGATCTTGACCTGCCGGTCACGCTTACGCAGGGTGACCGCGTTTCCATTCCGGTAGCCATTTACAACTACTCGGATTCACCGGGCGACGTCAGCCTGCAACTCAAGGCGGATGATTGGTTCTCGCTGGTGGATGATACGCCCGCCAAATCCGTGAAGGTGGATACGGGTCGGGTCGGCAGCTCACAGTTCACAGTCGAGGCCAAACGGATTGGGAAGTTCAAGCTCACGTTATCGGCGCAAATGAATGGCGGCGCCAACCGCGCCGATATTGTGGTCCGCGAGATTGAGGTGGTTCCCAATGGCCGGGAGCAAAGCGTTGTCTTCAACGGCCGGCTTGAGAACACAGTGCAGCACAAGCTGGAGTTCCCGGCCAACGCAATTCCCGAAGCGAGCAAGATCTTTGTGCGCCTCTATCCGGGTCCGATCAGCCAGGTGGTGGAAGGCATGGATAGCATCCTGCGCATGCCGGGCGGGTGCTTTGAGCAAACATCTTCAAGCACGTATCCCAATGTGCTGGCGCTTGACTACATGAAGCGCACCAAGAAACTCACTCCTGAAGTGCACGCCAAAGCGGAAGGCTATATTGCCAACGGATACCAGCGGCTGCTGACCTTTGAAGTTCCCGGCGGCGGATTCTCGTGGTTCGGAAACGCCCCGGCCAACAAGGTCCTTACGGCGTACGGGTTGATGGAGTTCTACGACATGTCAAAGGTCTATGACGTAGACACACGAGTGATAGCTCGCACCCAGCAGTGGCTGGCGCAGCAGCAGCAGCCGGATGGAAGCTGGAAACCGGATACAGAGTTCATCAACGAAGGAGCCACAACCCGCTATAACTCTGACGTGTTGCGCATTACCGCCTACATCGCATGGTCACTCAAGAAC
>DATEJX010000034.1:0-5830 GCA_035277785.1 Candidatus Angelobacter sp.
GCAGCGGGAGACCCGAGCGACGCCTGATCCAGATCAATTAAGGCAATGCTTCCTGTTTCCAGCAGAATTCCGTTCTTGGGATGAACATCACCGTGCAGACATCTACTCTGCTCATGCCAATCTTTCTTCTCACTCAGTAACGCATCGCAGAGTTCTGAGGCCTGTTGCGAAAGCTCAGGCCGGACAAATCCGATACTGGAGGCCGCGCCATGCATGTGTGAATCTGTGCAACGCGGAAACTCGGTGAGATGTGCCGGAACAGGTAATCCATGCAGGCAAGCCAGAGCCTTCCCCAGACGAGCAAATGCTTCGGCTACTTCACGGCCTTGAAGGTCCGCCAGGCGTCTTCCATGCAAAGCCTGCAATACCAGGATGTGGCGCTCGGCAGAGTGGTAGATTACTTCGGGAAAGTCAATTTCGGCGCGCTCTGCTTGGGCACTTTGACGCAGGGCCGTATACGTTCTGAAGCAGTTCTCGCTGTGATCGTTTGCGTAAACTTTGCCGTACGCCAGAACATCACCTTGTGCGGTCAGGCATTGCGCCGTAGCGCAATTTTCTGGCGCGTAAGCCACGAGATTGCTTCTGCTCCATCGAGTTGCAAAGAGATGCGCGAGTTCCTGCGGTATGTCGACCAGCAGGCGGAGATTCGCGATCTTGCGGTCATTGGGGAACGTCCAGAAAATGCTTTCCGTCTTCGCGTGGTGAAATACGGGCCGAAATTGGCCACAGTTGACGGCTTTTTGTCGAGCGCCTTCAAATGACTTCCTGCTGCAGCCTTCCGGGAAGGCGCGTCCGGCGACCACGCATGATCCTTCCGGCGTGGACACTTTATAGGCGACGCGCAAGCTTTCTCCTGCGTGGTAGGTGGTCCGAATATGTTCGCACCCTTCGATGACAATTGAACCGCCAGCTCCCAGTTCGCGGGAAAACAGCTCCGCCATGAACTCACGGTCGAGCAGCAAGTCGCGCTGCGGCAGCACCGGGTCCGCCATCAAAGGTACGGAGTAGGTCGTGGAACTCATTCAAACCTCTCAGTGCCACTCTGAAGTCCGCGCTCAGGGTCCCAGCGCACCCATGCAGCTGGTTGCGATTCTGCAACAAATTGGATCTGATACTCCTGGGTCGAGCGGCAGGCCTGAACCTCACAAGCGGCAAAGCGTTCGGCCTTTCTTTGTCCACCTGAACGAGACCACACGGCAGAAGCCCGGCAACTAAAAGAAGGAAGAGCGTGGTCTGCTATGCCTGCACTCCAGACCACGTAATCAGTGGAGTCACCGTTCCGTCCCACGCCACTGATTTGAACCGCGAGAGATGGCGATGCCGCACTCGGGGTGTGGACCACTTTGAGTTCTGGAACACGTTGCGATCCCTGCGATGGCATAACCACAGTTACAAACTCAGCGCTGTTTCCGCCTTCGACGACTGCGCTCACGACAGGCGCATTTTCTTTCACGCCATAAAGTGGCGCGAACCAGCCGGGCTGCACCTCAAGCCTGCTTCCCTCACTGAACAACAACATCAGGTGCGGGGCGCACACAATGTTCCCAAGAATTTGAACCCGCTGCCACGCTTCCGGGGCGAGATGGAAGCGCAGATCAAATCGATGCGGCCGCTCTCCGGCGAGCGAATCAGAAATGATCCAATATTCATCGCCTATATAGAAGATACGGCGCGTGTGAACTACCTCGTAGCAGGGACTCTCGGCCGTTCCAGATAGAAGATCAAACCCGGGAGCGCTCCACCGCTCAATGAATCGAGCCTGCGGTAGCGGCTTTTTCGGTTTCCCTCTGCGATAAGAGACCTGATCCAGACCATCAACGCACACCGTATTGTGGGCAGCTGTACCTTTGAACCACTGGCGGAAGTTGGGCGGATGCTCCGAGTACGTGTAACGGCCTGGATCAATGACCAAGGACTTGCCGCGTGCGGCAATCTCCACATTCAGCATGTCATAGTGGCCATGCCCGCCATCGCCAAGCGGCCCGCAATCGAAGATTAGGAAGCCCTCATGCTCGAATGAGGTCTGCCCTTTGCCCCAGCCGCTCCTTTGAATGTGATAGCCGGCATCCGGAAAACTGACGTACCGTTTCTGGGGCGGCTCTCCCTGAACACCGGCCGTAGCCGCATAAAGGAACTCAGGGCGTGAAAACAGCGAGGCAGCCAGTCGAAGCAAATCAGAGTAATTTCCCGCGTCACTGTCAGAGAGAGTTGGAATTCCACCATCAGGGCGATGGCAGTGCATGGCAAATTCGCAGGCGAGTTCCAACCGCTCGTCGTACTGGGGAGAGAAAGTCAGGCCAAATCGACGGACGTTCTCACGCGCACCCAGATACGATCTCAACACCATCATGTGGTAATGGCTTGAGTGCTCTCGGTGCACACCATCCGGGCGAACATCGGTGAGCAGATTTTGCTGGAACGCCTCCAGTGCGAAATCCAACAGATCGGCATCCAAGGCGTCCGGGAAAGCCAGCGCGGCGATCAACAGTGCATAGAGTTCCAGCGTGCGGTGGTTGCGCTCCGCTGTAAGATGATTGCGCAAGTACCTGGTTTGTTGCGCCAGGCTGGCTATGATCCTCTCTTCAAGTCCTTCTGAAAATCCGGCAAAACTCGGCGAATCCGCGAAGATGTTCCACGCATAGATCCAGTTTTGAATGCGCCGGCCGTGTGCATCGGTGGGGCCGAAATCTACAGGAACCTGCCGAATCCAGGAGTCCACCAGGGTTTCCCATGTCTTCTGAAACCGAGCATCGCCGAAGTTTGTATAAGCTGCCGCCAGGTCCAGGCCAAAGTAGAACTTGATCCACGCAATGTTCCACTCCTCGTCATGGGGAAGACCGGCCAGCAACCAGTTTGGATCCAGCCCCAGCTCCAGCGTGACGCCGTTCTCAGTGAATCTGCCGGCGCAGGCATTCTCGGCCACCCTGAGGTCACGATAGGCATGTTCAATTACGCAGAATACCGGCCGTGGTCTGATCTGCGTGCTGGCAGAAAGCGTCATACCGCACACTCACGAAACAGACTCGCCATGCGAGCTGCGAGTTTGTCGCCATTAAATTTCGAGTCGATAGTTTCTTGTGCTTTGCGGGAAAGATCTGCCGTGAGCGCACTGTCACGTGTAAGGCGAAGGAAAGCTTCTGCCAGGGCGCCGGGATCTTCAGACGGAACCAGCAGCCCGTTTACACCGTCATGGATGAGTTCAGGAATTCCCGAAATCGGCGTGCTGACGACTGGAACTCCCACTGCCATGGCTTCCATGAGCACATTAGGAATGCCATCACGATCCCCATTCTCCAGAACCCGGCACGGCAGGCAGAACGCACTTGCTTTCTGATATTCGCTGAAGAGCTGCGACTGCGACATGGGGCCTGGCAGAAACACATTGTTCTCCAGCCCATTCGTGGTAATGAGCCTGCGAATTTCTTTCTCATGCTCTCCACCTTCAGCAACAATGACGGCCTCAAATGGCACACGCTTTTTGTGCAGAATGGCACACGCCTGAACAAGGATGTCAAAACCTTTTTTGGGAATCAGTCGACCCACTCCAAGCACACGGAAGTGCCCGTTCGTCGCTCGAGCTGCAGGCTGCTCTTTCATAATGTTGCAAAGCTCTGCGTTCAGTCCGTGGTAAATGCAGTGAACAGGAGTCTTGCTGCCCAGGTTTTCCAGATAGTCACGATTGGCGTCCGTGCAGGTGATGACGAACCGCGCGGCATCCATCTTGCGGCGCAGCAAGCCCGCAGGATTGAGGCTGGGCAGGTAGATATCTTTTGCGTGCGCTGTGAATGAGAAAGGAAGCTTCGTCATCATGGATGCAAACCATGTAACGGTGGTGGCGCCGTGGCAGTAATGGCCATGTATGTGACTGACATCACCAGCCTGCTCCAGCAAATCTGCCAGCATCACGCCCTGCAGAAATTCCTTGGCATAAACCTTGCGCGGCCACGCCCAAAATCCTTTACGCGCGCGTACCGCTTGCGCAAAAGCTGCTCCCGCCGCGCGCAAAACCCCCAGCGGATGCTTCCGGATAACACGCTGAAGCGAGGGCATAAAATGCTTCAGATTGGCGGAGAGCCATTTGAACAGCGATGACTTGCTCATCGACGTCGTGTCTGGCATGTAAACGGGCTTGGCAGCGATCTTGTCCAGCAAATCGCTGGGGACCGGTTCGGTGCAGGGTTTGATCACAAAGACCCGCAGCCGCAGTCCCTGCTGCTCCATCCGATAAACTTCGCTGGTTATGAACGTGTCAGTCAGACGCGGATACCCTTTCAAAACATAGGCGATACTGCCACGATCGTTTTGCAGTGGGAACTGCTTCGTCTCAGCAGGCATAAGCACTCCTCAGCAGATTATGAAAACGTTCTGAGCAGATTCGAAGGTCATATTCGCGCTGTACCCGTTCGCGTGCTTTTATCCCGAGTTGCTGTAGCCGGGAATGGTGTTCGGCGAGCCTGTCGATTGCATTCGCGAGAGATTCAGCATCTCCAGGCTGGGTAAGCCACCCGGTTTCGCCGTGGATCACCGCGCTTCCAATGGCACCTGCATCGCTGCCAATCACCGGCCGGCCGCACGCCATGGCCTCAAGCACAACGTTAGGCAAGCCGTCACGATCACCGGTCCGGTCCACTACGGAAGGCACGATAAGGACATGGGCGCGGCTGTAAGCTTCTGGCAGATCCTCATGTGTTTTTGGCCCACAGAGCCTTACCTTTGATTCCAGACCATGCGTGCGAATCAAATCCTTTAACCGCTCCTCTTCCGGTCCTTCTCCGACGATGTTCAATTGAAATGGCGTGCGGAGCTGTGCCGCTGCAGCTATCAAAATGTGAAACCCTTTCTTCTCGACCAGTCTCCCCACCGCCAGGAGTTGCAGCGTTCCCGTGTTCGGGAATCCCCGCTTCGTAAAGTGATCAAGATCTACTCCGTGAGGCACCAGATGCACATTAGCCCCGGAATCCCGCAGCTCGTCAGCTACATCATGATTGCAAGCCACCACGCATGCTGCTTTGCGCGCACGAGCGGAAAGAACTTCTGGCGGGACTTTGCGGGCGTCCTTGGCATGTATGCTGAACCCGAAACGCGCACCTAATTGCATAGCTACACGCTCTGCAAGCTCCGCCGGAGCATGCGCGAAATACCCATGAACTCCCGACACGGTCTTTCCATTCAGACGCTCGATTACTTCATCCGCCTGGCGCTCTACATCTGCTTCCGCCAGCACATGAACCCGGTTCACCAGAGCCTTGCTAACGGTCTGGGTTGCCACAGCTTCACCTGCTTTGGTTGCAAAGATGCCCGCCAGGGCGCCACGCTCATCAAGCGCGTGTATTTCATTGAGTGCGAATGTCTCCGAGCGCCTTGGAAACCCGCTCAGGACCATTACGATCTTGCCTTGACTCATGCTGCCCTCCGGCGGCAACTGAGCAATCTCGCTGCACGTTCACGGATCACAGGCAGTCCGTCCAGGTCCGGAGTGGTGGGATTCAAAGAAGAGCTCAACGCTTCCCGTACCTTCGCGATCAGGTTTTCGGGCGTCAGGTCCTGTGGCTCAATGCATTCAAAGAAGCCTTGCTGCGCCATCAATCGCGCTCGGATAAGCTGTTCACGCACTGGTTCGCTTCGTGGAACTAAAATGGCGCGCCGGGAGAAGGAGAGCAGTTCACATACAGTGTTGTATCCGGCTTGCGAGACGACCACATCGCTCTGCGCGTAGCGGTTTGCAATTTCCGCCTCGAACTCCAGAAACGCTACATCTGCCATGTAGTCGAAACGGCGAAGAATTTCGGCTCGACGCGCCTGCGGCATCTGTGGTCCAAAAATGACGGTG